>NZ_PCQC01000006.1:0-430524 GCF_002979955.1 Pseudomonas sp. MYb2 | reverse complement strand
GCGGGAATAGCTCAGTTGGTAGAGCACGACCTTGCCAAGGTCGGGGTCGCGAGTTCGAGTCTCGTTTCCCGCTCCAAGTTAAAACGCGTTTGTTGTTGTGCTACTGATAACAGACGTTTTAAGGCCGAGTAGCAAAATGGTTATGCAGTGGATTGCAAATCCACCTACGCCGGTTCGATTCCGACCTCGGCCTCCACTATAAACAAGCTCCGTAGATCCATGATTTACGGAGCTTTTTTATTTCCAGTGAGCAGCAAGATTTAGTCTTGAAATCAGCCACTGCGAACTTGCTTCACCGGGACGTGATGTATATATTTCCCGCTCGGCTGTTTAAGCCTGCATCCTGCCAGGATCGCGACTCAACAGCTGGAAAGAGCAACACCGCGCTACCGCCCGAATGGCGAAACTGGTAGACGCATGGGACTTAAAATCCCCCGCTCGTAAGGGCGTGCCGGTTCGATTCCGGCTTCGGGCACCATCTTGAATCAAGGGTTTGCGGGCGAAAGCTGATGCAAACCCTTGTTTGTTTCTGGTCCGCTATTTTGAAGTTGGTCCGCAATTCACTTGGTAGGCATGACCTTTTTGCCTTTTCGATTGCGGATGTACTGCTCTGTCATAACCACGGTCGTATGCCCAAGTTGATCTCTGGCTTGCAAGATGTCACCGCTGGATTCCGCCTTATCGGTACCCGCCTTGGCGCGCAAGTCGCGCATCTGGAACTCAGCTTTCGGCACCCCGGCCGCCTCCCTGGCCAAGTCAAACCTCCTGCGCAACATCGCCACCGTCATTGGTGTGCCGTCCTCTGTAACGATCAGCCGCGTCGAGCGGACCTTGTGCTCTGACTTTCGGGACATGATTCGATCAATCAAAATCTTCAGCTCGCCTGTTATCTCGATCCGACGCTTTGCCTTAGTCTTTCCCTGCAACACCCAAATCTGACCGTCACGCACATCGCGCTCGTCCATCAGCCGGGTATCGGTCACTCTTTGACCGGTCAAATAAGCGAGGTCCATTGCGTCTTGTAGGCCCGCATCCGCCTTGTCGTGCACGCGCTTGAACAGCGCGTCTTCGACATATGTGTCCCGGCCGGTCTCTTTGTTGCCCTTGATGCCCGCGCATGGATTGGCAAGCGATGTGTAGCCCTTATCCCGGGCGTAATTCCAGATCGCGCTGAGCAGAGCCTTTTCGCGGTTCGCGCGCACTGGCGCGGACTTGCGCCAAGTGAGGTATTGGCGAACGTGCAATGGCTCGATCGTTTCCAGCGGTGCCGGTGGATCGTCAAAGAAAGCGATCAGGTTTTTCAGCTCGCGCTTGTTGTCAGCCTGGGTGGCTGTTCCTTTGGTTGGGACGATGTCGACCATGTATTTTTCGGCGACGTAGCGGAACGTGATGACCTTGGCGACCAGATCGGTTGCGGTGCGATCACGCTCTAGCTTCGCGTATTCCATGATCGCCAAGCCGTAGTCGCTGCCCAGGGGAATTTCCTTTCGGTCTTTTCCGCCCGTGTCGTAGTAGTAGAACACCCGGCCGCTGGCTTTCTTGCGTTCCCGCAGCCTGGCGATCGAGCCGGGTTTACTTGGTCGTCTTCCCATGTCAGCTGGCCTTACGTGATTTCCAGACGGGCTTTTCTGATTCGAATGCGCCGACGGCGGTGACCGCCATCGCGGTGACACTCGGCCAGCCGTTCACTTTAATCGTATGGCGAACGCCATTCTTTTTCAGGTTGAGGATCTGACCTGCCTTGGTCCGCGCGCCGGTGAGCTCGCAAACCTCCTCGTGTGACAGAAACTGGATGGTCATTGTGATGCTCCATGCCGCGCGTGGCGGCAGAAGGTGGTGATCGGTTATGCGCTGGCCTTGGCCAGGACTTCGTCGGCTACCTTCATGGCGGCCTGCGCATCGTTGACGTAGGTGGGATCGAAGTAACCGGCCAAGTGGATAGTCGCTTGGCAGGCGCGCAGGTTCTCGCGGTTGAGTTTCAGCGCGGCGACCAGCTCTTCGTGCAGTCCGCGCTCCTTCCGGCCGATATCCCAGAAGCGCTGGCCCCAGTGTTCTGCCGGTGGCGGGTTGTTGTTCTGCGCGCCGAGGGCCAGCGCTCCGACCACAGCGTCGAGCAAGTCGCTCTTGTAGGCGTTGTCGCCGTCGATGCTGAGGCCTTTCCTGCGCATGGCGCTCACCGCTTCGTTCATATCGAACTGGCTATCGACGCGCAGGAAGTCGGCCTTTGGATTACCAGGCTTGTAGGCGACCAAGCAGAGCTTCGACCCTGGTTCAAGGTGGTTGTAGATGGTGACCATTGCGGTGTTGATGATCTCATCGGGCAGTTCCTGTAAATCGCGCATACGAATTCCTCGCCCGCCGTACACCGGCAGGCTGTTGAGTTGGGGGAGGGGTTACTGCTGGATGAGTTCGGCGGGAATGTCGACCTCGGCGCCGCGCTTGGCGAACACCACGGCGCGGAACACTGCGATGGTTCGGGTTTGCCCGGTGACCCGGTTGAACGGGTCGTTGGTCAGGTCGGCCAGCCACGGGTGACGGTGGCCAACATCGACCCAGACGCCGTACTTCGTGATCAGTTGCTCGGCGTCGGGCAGGGCGAAGAGTTGCAGCTGACCTGTGCCAGGCTGCTGATCACCCTCGATCGCGTTGATTGCCCAGTCCAGCGCCGGGCCGGTCAGTTCCTCGGTGCGGACGCTGACCATGCGGCTCATGGGTAATTGTCGTAGTTGTCGAAGCAAGAGCCGCACAAGGGTCTCCATCCTTGGCTGATTGCTTGGGGATGATCCTTCCGAACCCACCGCCATTTCTGGACGAATGCTCCGCAGTCGCGGCACTGGATATAGTGGTCGACGGCTTTTCGCTGAGCGATTTCAATCTTCTCGCGCTCCAGCTCCAGACGGTGCGCTTCTTGTTGCTCGGCGAACCACTGCTTTTCCTGCTCCACAGTCATTTCCGGAAAGATGTCGCTCATCTGTGTCATCGCCACGGCCCCTTGTAGATGAGGTAGGCCATGTAGAGCGGGGCGGCTATTGGGAAGAGGATCATGCCGCCACCTTCTTGCCGAGCAGCACATCGCTGACGACCTCCCAGAGTTGAGCTGGCGACCACTGGAACCGATCGAAGTCGGTGTCGGGCTGGATACCTACGCGACAGGTTGAGTGGGCGCCGGCCGGGTACTCGCCGCGCTTGGCCATGATTGTCGCCACTCGGCCATCGCCGCCCGGTTCAGTGCGGTGATATGCGTATGCCTGGGTGTTGTAGTCGTTGCCGGCGGGAATCCCGATCGTTCCGACATGCACCAGGTCTGCACGACCGTCAGGTGTCCATGGTCGGCCGCCACCCGCTGTCCGAGCGCCTTCGTGCAGGTAAAGCATGAATTCACCAGCGTCATGGCAGACGAGTTCGAACTCGTGATTGAACTGCGTGCCGACGATCACTCGGGAAGTGAAGTTGAAGCGGTGGTCGTGGATCGCTGAGTGTTCGAAGCATGCCCGGCGCGGTAGCTCAGGGTGCCAGACATGCAAGCGCTGATTGCCCTGCAGCTGGACCTGCACAAAGCCGAGGCCGTGCAGCGTGATCTTGTCAGTCATTACGTCATCAATGATCATACGCGTTCTCGGGTTCTCTAAATTAAGGGCTGTTATGGACGTCAGCGGGGATTTTTCTAGAGTTGTAGATTTTTTGAGTAAGTTGGCTGGATGTTCTGTTTTGTTTTTAGGCTTCGCTTTTTGTGCGGGATATTTCTATAGCTCGGCTTACTTGCAAGCTTTTGACTCAGAATGGTTTATAAGTGGCTTTACTTTTGTTGAGTTAGTGGCCAGAGGAATATGGAATGCGGTGTGCGGGGCTATTGGACTGCTAATCTTGTTGGTGATAGTCCAAAGTCCTAGTGTAAGCGAGCGCAAATTATTGTGGTTGATGAGGTGTGTTTGCTATCCGTTTTATTTGCTGTTCTTGGTCGCAATTCTCTCTGAAAAATTTGGTGTTGGTGGTAGTTTGCTGAGCTGGGTCTATCAGAGCCCTTGGGCACGAGCATGGGTGATGTCCACCTTAGTTTGCCAAGCGGCGAACTATTTACATCCTGATTCACTTAAACATCTAATATTTAAACTTTTTTCAATAATAATGTTGTTCATGCTTGCATATGGTGCAGTTGTAGAACTACCTAAAATGTCGGCTCGCGAACATGCAGAGACTCTGCAGAGTCAAGACAGGGCGGGTATGCTAAAAGCTTATAAAGAGGGAGCTACTGATGTGCACTTTTTGGTGGATTCTGCGAACGGAAAACTATTACTGCAAAAGATTGATAAGTCACTAATGGTGGTGGATCCAACCAACGGTTGGCGTATTTCTCGTTAAAGTGGTCGATTTATCGCAGGACACTGGCTTGAGAAATTGATTGCGCTCTGATGACTATGCTCATCCTGCAATCTCCATCAATACCAGATCATGGGCATTAACAACCGTCATGCCGAGGCGTTCAGCTATCAGCACTTCGAGGCGTGCGCCCTTTGAATGCTCCCAGCCCGGGAGCGTGGCCACGGTGTTGCATTTCATCAGGGCGGCGATGTCGCGGCGCATGCAGTCGTTCCAGCTCCCGCCATCGGGGTTCAGCTCGGCGGGGTTGGTGACTGTGTGGCCGTTGGCGCGGAGGTTGGCGGTCATCTCGGCGAAGGCCGGGAAGTTGAGGGCGGGCAGGCCGGTCATTGGACCGCTGAGGTAGATGCGCTTCATGCTGCCTCCTGCTGCGGTTGTTCTTGGCGCAACGCGTCCTGTACCGCTTCCACCACCCGGCGCAGATAGTTGAATTCGTGATTATCCTCGACCGCCTTGTCCCCAACTGGGTAGTGCCACTCATCACCAAACAGTTCAGTCAGCAGCCTGTCGTGATGCCAGCACTCGTTTGGCGACTCGACGCTTCGCAGCACGTCGATGTCGTGCCAGAGCTCACGCGCCTTATCCTTGCTTAGCTCATCCAGCTCCCAGTCATGTCGGCCGGTTTGTTGCCGGCGGCGCTGGACGATGCACTTTTTCGCGAAGGTGTGAAGGGCGCTCCCGCTGAACCGCGTGCTGCTGATACCGCGATCGAGGCAGTTCAGGACGTAGTGCCAATCACACTCGGCCACGAACTCCGCCACCGTGCGCGGGCCCATGCCACCCCAATAGGCGTTCCAGCTGTTGTCCCAGCAGTTGATCGTGATCTTGCCCTGGGCGGTCTGATAGCTCGGGTCGGATTCAGTAGGACAGTCGCGGCGGCCGAAGTCTTCGAGGAATACGGTAATCGGATCGAGCCGTGGCGCGCCGGTGATCACCAGCTTGGTCACAGTCGAGCGCTCAACCTGCAGCGGCTCGGCCGTTTTGTTTTCTGTGGGCATGGGGCACCCTATGCCGGGGCATGCCCGGTGCAATAAATTGATGTTGAGTCGCGTTTACAGAAGATTTTGATGCTCTTAGCTAAAATTTTGGTTGATAAATGGATTGACGGGTGTGTGCTATGATCGACGCTGGTGTCCAGTCTTATAGTTAATACGAGGTCTTAATGTTTGAAGTTACATGTAAAGGGCCATATCCAGCATTTCGCGCAATCGCCCAAGGAATCAGCTTTGGAACTATTAATAAGCCAATAGTTTTCGAGGTAAAAACAGAGACGATTTCTGTTCCTTTGCTTGTAAATTTTTATGTGAGGCACGATCCTGAGAAGTCAAAAGCTTTATTTGTTGTTAATGACTTAACAGAAGGAAACTCAATCGATTTAGAGTTTTATAATATTGTGCAAGGCTCTTCTGGGTTAACGTCTCCAGCGAGTATCGCTACTCTTAAAGAAGTGGATCTGCAATTTTTCTTCCAAGTAGATAAGCCGTTTGAAGGTGATAACTTCAGGCTTAGTTACCAGTTTTTTGAGACTGAAGTTGGCGGTAATCGCTCATGAAGGAATGGCAAACCTATACGAAATCCTCTCAGGGCGCGAGTCAAGGTTCTGGTCAGCCGTCTGTGAAGGAATATCTTCTGATCAAGCTCTCCGACAACTGGATCGCAGTTGCGGTGTTGGTAGTATTTTTATTCTGCGCAATAGCAGGTTTGGTGTGCAGTAATTCGCAAGTCACGGAGATGGCAGAGGCCAGTAAATGGTTTTTTGATAGCGCGAAGCTTTGTCTTGGCGTGTTTTTGGGACTTCTCAAAAAATAATCCGTTTAATTATATTCGATGAGGCTATTTGTTTTCTGCGCAGCATGGGCCGAATCAGGCGCGCCGCACTTTAAAATGCAACATCGCCTTGATGCTGTGGCAGTAATCCTGCAGCCGCTCATAGGCCTTGTATTTGGCTTGGGCTCGCGTAGCTGCCCAGACCCTCACCAGATCTTCGCGGGCGTCGCGACTCCAGTCGAGATCGTCCCAGTCATGCTTGAACGGCAAGACCAGCCATTCTTTCAGCGGCAGCGTCTCGGCCATTTCGCCGTACTGCATTTCGTGGGTGGGATGGTAGTTGCCGATGCGCTTCTTCGGGTCTTCGTCCAGAACCACACCGATGTAGTGGCCGCGATCTGCAAGAATGACGCCGGGCTTGCCGTAGGCGATGACGCAGCGGCCGATTTTGGCGGGCACCTGATAGTGCTGCCGGACGTATGCGCAGTTGTGGCTCATGGTGTACTCCAATGCATGCGGCGCGCTTGTCGAATGGCGCCAATGCTAAAAAACGAGATTGCGGCGTATTGCTATCACTGCGGTTACGGTGATAGCATTTGCATACGTGGTCGATGTTTGACCCAACCGAGTCGATGCAAGCTGCTTTAAACGTGAAGTCCATTGATGTGTTATCTGTTCTGTCTGGCCTCGTAACGTTGTTCGTTTTCATAAATGACAATTCTTACTGGGGGGTTCTTATGGCAGTACTACCAATGTTTATCTGTGCTGGGGTTGTGCTGCGGGACCATGCAAAAGCAGAGAAGTGTTGGCGGATCAATCGTTTGGCTTGTAGTAGATAGCCTCCGGGAAACCGGGCCCCGCACCACTATTTTGAAGGGCTGACTTGTTCAGCCCTTTTTCATGTCCGCCATTCAGTAAAATGCCCCTTTGACGGATGTAGCGAGAAGAATTGGTATGTCACGGCGGAGCGTCACGCAATGCGAATGTGATCTTCCAATTGTTCGTCGCTCATGCGGTCAGCGCCGCGGATGAATCGCGAGATCAGGTCCTGCTCTTCGTCGATGCTGCACCGTGCCATTACCCGCTTCAGTGCGGCGTCATCGTTGTGATAAAGCTTCGTGACAATCCGTCGTGACAGTAGCTCTGCTTCTCTTTCCGCCTGGGTCAGCTTGTCCCGCTCGCGCTGATCGCGCTTGCGCTCGGTGGGCGTCTTGGCCATTGCCTACCTCTTCAATTCCGCTGGCCGGTAAGCCCAGCCAAGTCTGTCGTTTGCGTTGTTGGGTGCGAAAACGTCTCATGCTGCAACCTTCACCTGATGCCAGGCGCCGGCGGCGTAGAACAGCTTCGCGGCTTGGGCTTCGTCCATTGAGATCTCGTCCGGAATGGCGATCCAGCCTGATGCCACCAGATGAGTCGGGTTCGCGCTGTTGCGCAGCTCCAGGTAGTAATGCTCGATGGCATCGGTCAGGCGCTCGACCTTGTAGATGCCTTCGGGTGAGATCTCCACCGACTTGATGTACTCGGCGCCGCGCTCGTCGCGACACATGGCGCCGATGTAGATCGTCCAGCGGTAGGAAAAGTCGAAAATCGCGTTGGCGATCGCCAGACTGCGGATCTGCCGGCAGCTCTTCCAGTTCGCCATGATCTGGCTGCCGCTGGGGTCAATGTTCACCACTGCGACGTGGTTGGTGCGCAGCAGCGCCCTGCAACTGCGTTCAGCTCGGGCGAAACCGTTGTTGGGTTTGCGTTTCGACTTCATAGCGAGTCCGCCATTTTTCGCAGAGCTTTGCGGTCAGCCGCCGATATCGGTTTCGGGCGCCGCTTGAGTACCGTTTCAGGGTCTACCCAATCGCGCCGCTCAGGCTTCGGCTTCATTCGAGCTGGCGGCAGCTTCTTAAAGCTGCTGCCGGGCCGACTCCAGAAGTCAGCTGTCGCCGCCGCGATCCGGTCAGACTCACCTTGTTTCGTTCGAACTGCGTTGAGATTCAGGCTGATCATGCTCAAGCTCCTAATCTATGGGCTTGTGCCCGTGCTTTGTCCGCGACCTCATCCACCATGCGATTCAGCTCCAGGTTGAATTGGACGAGCTCTCTGTGCAGGTTGGCGATGTAGTCTTCGTCGCGGTAAATCGTTTCGATATAGAGCTGACACTCCTCGTCTTGGCGGGAATCGAAGGACAGAAAGTCCCACCATTGCCTGCCCGTCACGAACATGCAGCCCTGAATCTGCGGCATATGTTCCTCGGGCATGCCCTCCAGCCAAGTCCTGACGTGGATCGCCTCGTTGAAAGGACACTTTGACTCGGTGCCACCGTCATCGTTGATCAGGCCGTCTGGCGAGCAGCCGAGCCAGTCATACTTCGGGTGAACGATGAATTCCGACGGCACGACAATGTTGCCGGTCAGCATCTCGTAGGCGTCCTGAGCCTTTTGCTCTTCTGTGTGACCCCACTTCATGGAAGCGCTGCTGACGTTGTGCTTGGACTTCTTTGCCAGTCGTTCGAAGCACAGCTCGCGCATGTAGGAGGTCCGCGCGCCCATCGGCTCGCGCTTCCCATGCTTGTCAGGTTTTCCCCAAGCCATTACGTCTTTGAAGCGGCTGGCTGTCACTCGACCGGATCGGTCTGAATGCCACTTTTCAGTACCTTGCAGTTCCGTTCTCACTACGCCGCTTCCTCGACCTGCGACAGGTCTTCGCCGGGGCCAGTCATGTTGGTGAAGTCAGCATCAACGGTTGCCGCCATGCTCTTGAGTGCTTCGTGGCACTCCAAGCCGATCGCTGCACGCTGCTTAGGCTTGAGACCTGCCCAAGCCGCTGCATATGCATCGATGTCCTGTCGCTTCGCAACGACCAGCAGGTCAGCGAATACACCGTCGATTTCCGGTGATGGGGATTTTGGGCCAAAAGACACTTCGGCTGCGGCAGCGGTGTTTGAGGCTTGCTTCGTAGGTGTGATATCGATTTCGCCACCGTAGGAGTCTTCGAACTCGTCGGGCGTGTAGACCCCAAGGATGACGTCCGGGCAAAAGAGCCGCGCCCATTTTTTCGTTACCAGGTAGGCGATTTTCTGCTTCGGATCTTCCGCCCAAAGTGTCGAGTTGCGAGTGCGAACTTGGGTTAGCAGAAGCTCCAAGGTACGCGGCTCTTCTTCGCCTTTGAATGTTGCCCAGACCTTGATACCGAGTCCTTTCTCGTCGTCGAAGCTCCACCCCGGAACGCGGTATTTTTTGAACTCGCCAGTGTCCTCGTCCTTCTTGGTTCGGCTGGTCACTTCGCGCATCTTTCCGATGACGTTTTCCCAGTTGCCGAACCATTCGAAGTTGAGGCGTCCTTTGACAGGTGCTTTGGCGGTGATCACTGCGTTTACGAGCTGCGCCTCATAACTGAGTGCACCGCCGTTCACGATGAATGTCTTCTGAGCAACCGCAAACGGGTTCATCTGCCACTGCATGGCCTGCAGGACGACCGCCATGCAGTCAGCTTGATTGCCCTTCAAATGCTTGGGCACAGTTGTCACGCCCTTCGACATCATCAGTGCGAGGTCGCTCATCGACTTCATGGTGCCCGGGTCGAGAATGAGTGCAGCCGCGTTGTGGGACGGATCTTGGTAAGTGGCAAGGCCGGTCGCTGCTTGAGTGTCTGAGTCGTTCATTGCGCTCTCCTTGGCTGACGATTTGTTCATCGACCTTTAGAGGGGAAGGGAAGGGTTAGAAGCGAATTGCACGAAGCCAGGCGCGAGCCGTGTCGACGCTTACGTCGAAGCCCAGTGCGACGACCTCGACGATGTCTTCGACCGGTGGCGCGGTGGTGGTCACGTCGTCCAATTCAGCAGCGATCGCCGGAGTGTTGATAGGTGCGACCTCGACTTTCTCTTCGATCAGCGGCGCTACCGCTGCAATGATTGGGGCCGGTGCGGCAGCTTGGGCGCGCAAGCGGGCAAGCTCTTCTTGGTCACGCTGGTTCTGCTCGTCCTTCAAACGCTGGGCGTCTTGATCGCGTTGCAGTTGCTCGCGCTGCCGGTTGAGTTCTGCCTGCTGATCAGCAATGCGCTGGCGGTCTTCCGCTGCGATCCTTTGGCGTTCTTTCTCTGCGTTTTCATCGGCAATTCGTTGTTTCTGGCGCAACTCATCGAGCTCTTTCTGCTGGGCCGCCAGTTTTGCGGCAGCCTCTTCGCGCTCGACGGCAGATCTGTGCAGTGTTTCGAGCTGCTCAATAGCGTTGTCACGGGCGATGGTGCCTTCAGCTTCAAACTCGGCGTATTCCTCTGGCAGGATTACCGACTCCTTGACGTTCAGCAGCACGTTCGCAACGTCTGCGGCGCTACGGCTTGCGTATGCAGCAGCGACTGAGCTGAATCGGGTGATTTTTGCTCGGATGGCCTCGACGCGCTCAGCTTCGATGCGCTCGCGTTCGGCTTTAGCGTCTGCAATGCGCTTTTCTTCGGCCTTGATGGCTTCGTCGACAGGCGCTTCAATCGCTAGAACTCGATCCTTCAGCGCCTCGCCAAATTCCTTCACCTGGTTGACGCGAGCCTGGGCCTCTTTGACTTTTTGCTGATACGGAACAAGCGCGGTTTTGGTGGTGTTTGCCAGGGCATAGCGCACGTCGCGGATGTCTACTCGTACTTCCTTGGCATTTGCCAGTCCTTCACTGGTCGAGCAGTCAACGACGAGTTTCGCGTAACTGGTTTCCAAACGGACGATCTGTTCCTCATGCGGCCGATACTCGGCGATGTCGGTGGCGGCAACCGCAGGAGCAATAGAGTTCTTTGTGTCGCTGGTTTCGCTAGTGTCGAGGTCGGTCGATACGGCGGCTTGTTTGGCGTTTGCGGACATGACGATTCCTTGCCGCGCCAGGCGCAGCTTGTGGTGGTGTTGGTTATTGAGTGACGCGGTCGGCGAGGGCGCTGAGCAGCATCAGGAAGGTGTAAAGCGCGATGACTCGAAACGAGCCTCGCCGAATCAGGGTGCGGCGCGCCCGCTGAAGACTGGTCATCGGAACACGTGGTAGGTGGTGGAGCGCGGTACCTGGCAAGTGCCCTGGCCATCGCGAACGACGCCGTAAGCGCCTGCACCGGCCACCAGAACCGCAACGAGAATCCAGTAGACGAGATTCATGGTCGAGCCCTCACTGCGATGCGTCCGCCTTTCATGGTGACCGACAGGCGCTGCGGGAGGCTGTCCACCAGATCCTCGCGTTTGCGGCCGATGACTTCGTTGAAGGGCAGGCCGAAGCCGAGTATCGCGATGCGGCGCTCGATGTCGTCGAGCTGCTCATCAACCAGCGTTTTTACCGGTGGCGTTGTCATGCTGCAACTCCTTGCGTGATCGAAGCGTTGTAGGAGGCGTAGATCTGATCGATGCGCGCCCGGAAATGCCGGTGCTCATCGTTATCAATTGCGCGAAGCAGAAAGGCGAGGGTGATCGCAGATGTTGCGGCGGCGCTGGCGTTGGGCTGTCCGAGGTCTTTGATCATGTTGTTGATCTCGCCCTCGATCCAAGTGATCGCCGTCTGGTGGTCACGCTGCTGAACGTTCATTTCAGCCCCCAGAATTCGCCGTAGGCGACCACCGCTGCAGCGACTCGCGTGGCCCGCGCCTTGCGGTCTATAAACTCCTGCGCCGCCATCAACTTCTGATGCTGAGTGCGTTGAAGAGCGGCAGCTTCGTAGTCGTGGAAGTCTTCGACCTGCGGCGCTTTCGGGCGCCCCCAGTCGTCGTAGCGCCTGTCCCACTCTCGGGCCTGCGCACTGTCTGCATAGCTGGTTCCCATGATCGCCTCCGTGGTGGCGGGTGTTGATCCAACAAAACTCGGATGCACTCATCCGCTCCGCTGGTTGCCGTTGGGCGCAAAGGGGAGTGCATTCGGGATTGGTCGGGGAGATTGATGACTAGCTGCGCGGACTCATTGCGGTACGACACGCAGAAAAAAGCCCGCGAGAGAGGCGGGCTTCAGTGGGCAGTCTTCAGAGGCAGTCGGACTTGCCTATCTGAAACTCAACTATCGGTGAGCTGGTTGAATCCTTGTACAGAAGGTTTATGGAAAGACCCGTTTTTACGAACTGTCCTAAACCTTTTTCATTGCAGAATGCAGAGACTGCAAGCGCTTTAGCGTCCTTGGTGAACTCATCGGTATCGATTTCGTCCTTCGCTACTTTTGTGAGTGTGTAAGACATACGCATGACCTCATCGCTGTAGGTCACCGAGTCGACGCGAGTCGAATCATCAGATGCTTTTCCGGACTGAACACTCATGATGAGCGCGAGACCTTTGAGCTGTCGTTCCCGCTCCTGCACTTTCTCTTCCGGAACGGTTTTCGCATGCCATACCTGTACCAAGATAAAGAGCAAAGTCATTGCCGAGAAAAATATGATTATTCCGCGATTCTGTTTCAACTGAGATTACCGTAGCAAAAGGCCATTACTTATTTGACCATGCCGCTAGGAGCATCTCAAGCTTGCGGAGCTGCCGGTTACGTTTCCGGCGCCGAGTTCCACGGCCGTGTTCAATTCGCCAGCGCTCGATAACAACCGATTCTGGGATTTGATGCAGGTGGGCGGTTATAGGCCGCAGTTTCGTCCGCATCGGGGTGTGATCGGAACACCAGGGCGCTACCCCTGCTTGGTTCCCGCCGCGTTTGTAGTATTGGCCGTCTCGCTCATACCGGCTCAGGACATTCACGGGTCTTTGCGATCCTAGCGCTGCAGCCCACTTGGGCACGCTCCGATCACACCCCGATGCGCTCTCATAGAGAGGATCGGGCAGTTAACGACAGGCTGTCGTGGCGCTGGTTGTTCAGTCGAGGTTGCGGATGGCGATGCTGCAATTCAGCAAAACCGAAGGCACCGAAACACATCCGATTATCGAACTGCTCACGACATCCATATCTACCCTCATCCCGTGGTTCGCATACTCCCGGAGCGCTTTGTTTAAGGCGGCGGCGAGTCGCTGCAGAGTTTGCTCTGCGTCCTTCAGGTCGTTGTTTCCCATATCCGTCTCCGGTTGATTTCCCGTCTGGCCTTGTCGCCAAGGCCAGCCAGTGAAATCTGTTTTTGAACTATGGCAAAAATTGCCCTGGTTCGATTTCCATCCCATGCTCGGCGCCGCGGTTTCCCCACCTGGCCGGCGTCACACATTTCGTGTTCGGTGTTATTCGCCGGCTGGCTTGCATGGTTTGGCGTCCTCCCATATGGGGAGTCCGGCAGGTTCCAGAGCCTGCATGGAGATCGAAGTTTGTGTTTCGCGCTATGCCCGTTTCCGGGGATCGATCCGCGAAGATTCCAAATTGTGAAAGAGCGGTGGGTCTGTTGAGCCCCTTCGCAGTGGCTGTGTGTCGCTGCGATGGTTCAAATTACCGTGCGGTAATATTCTATGTCAATACCGCATGGTAATAAAATTTGGCGAGCGCGAAAAAAGCCCGCTCAGTGGCGGGCCATGGGTCAGGTCGGGGAGGGCAGAAACAAGAAGCCCGGCGCTGGGCCGGGCTTGGTATTAACGGGTGCATGAATCTATATGGGGGGCTCAGCCGGCATCGGATAAATACAGCTGCCTGATCACACCCTCTTTTATGCTGGCCTTACCCCGCACTTCAAGCTTTTCACCAGATGCAAAATGTTGAATATAAACATTTGCACTCGACTCAAAAGCAGGGTCAGTGATTTTGGCGTTGACACGGCTCGTTCCATCGTCATCCGCTTCAGGCTCGCCATCCTGTCCGAGAAGCCTGACCTTCGCTGTTCCTCGCTCTCTATCCATTTCCGTGATGATGACCACAAAGGATTTAAGGCCTGTGAGCTCCGCGTCATCGTCATCCGCAAGGATCGCGTCTTTGGTTGCCTGATCAATAGATATAGGCTGCGCTCCCGATTCCGGACTCGGGATGATGTCAATGCTGCGGCACGTCTGCCCGACAGGGGATACAGCTTGTTTGAGTGATGATCTCAAACTTTCTGCAAGTTTCTCGATAGTCAGAAGCAACCGGTCCGTAGTCTTATCATTACGTCCAGTTTGTGAATCGAGCTGCTTTTCAAGCAGCTCCCTCAGATGCTTCATTTCTTCGCCCTTGTTGCTATTCCTAGCAACGATATAAGAGACAATAGCGGTAATGATACTGCCGGCTAAGCCGGACATTAGCTGTGACTGCATGACGCTTTGCAGCTCAACAGCTAACTGAAAGCACTTAGCCTTTGGCTCAGTTGCAAAAGCCCTGACTTCAAGTGCTTGCCACTGCTTGGCGTAGGACCCGGTAGCCACAAAATGGCCGACGACGCTGTAGATTCGACCAAATCCTTGCATTGATTCACCCAGAGCCATCATGTCAATGACATGACGATCTGCATCCTTTCCCTCGTAACGAATCAGAAGACTGTCAACGGTGTAAAGGTCGGTGCTTTCGTTCATCGTAGGCTTCCTTTCCAAAAAAATCATCAAAAACTGTATGTATAAACAGTCCTAATGTCGCGCATGTTTGGTTTTTCGATCTCTATGACTTGAGCTAGCCAGCTCATGACAGCGAACGGATGAACCAGGCGATAACCCGATTTATGCATGTTTCCGAATCGAGGTACCCATCCGGGTTTTATCTGCCGCTATAGAAATGGTTCAGCGCTATCAGCTCAACCACAGCCACGAGGGTGCAGAGCACAACGAAGCCAGCACTGAAAACCCGCTTGCGGCCGGATGAGCCTCCCCCCATCCAGCTAAGGTCAGACTCGGCTGACGCCAGCACCAGGAACATCGTCCAAACACAGGCCCATGCCTTGCCCCAGAAGCCAAGACTTCTCCATGTATTCATCCACGTTGTCCATACTCAAATTCAAGGCCCGGGATTGCCGGGCCTTGTTATTAAATGACTGCATGTAGTGCAATCAATCTCTCGGTTTCATTGCTTATATATAAATCGTATTCAACAACTTCAATAGAGATTATTTTGCTCTCATCAGGATTTGATATCTTGTGATGCTGTATGTCAGAGCAAAATACTCTCAAAAGGCCATTGTGGTTTTTAACCTTCATTAAAATTCCACTTTCGTCTCTTCTTATGATTGAGCCGGTAAGCAGGAATGATCTTGTTTTTATGTTCTCTACAACTGATAAGCGCTCGAATGATTTTATTGAATGCTGCACATCTCCATGCCAAAACAAAGCGTGATCGTGAGATGCCCATGCGAACCTAGGGCTAAGGCCTCGCCGGTCAAGCGCTGCAAGCATGTCACGCAATTGGATTGCACAATCCAATCCGATGGTTAAAAAATTTTCAAATAGCTTGTGATATGTATCTGCATTTAGGGTGTTAAGTATTCCTAATATTGCGCACTCAAACGGGCCTAATACAGATGTTTCCCTTTTTGTTTTTTCAAACAAAATGAATTTTTCGTTTTCGTTGTCCTTTCTCTTATAAGAAAAGAGTAAATCCTTATCGAGTGTCTTCCCGCGTCCCTTATTAGGCCCTCTCCCTGTCGATCTAAAATGATCTGCAAGGGAGATTGCTTTGATCAGATCGTCAATCAATATTTGGAATGCGTCATCTATTTCTTTGCTCGATAGCGATAAGCCATCATCTTGAGCAAAAAAAATCTCTAGCGAGTTAGGTACAAGTTCTCTTCTCGCAAGTCGCAACTCATCCTCGAGTGATTCACGCTCGAACTTCCAAGAATTCAAAGACAACTCAACAGCGAAGTCGTCTGGGTCTTCTTTCAGAAGAGCAGTGTCTCGCTCGATAAAGGTATTTACCTGAGCAAGCTGGCGCTCAAGCCAGTCGATTGTGTTTACTTGCTCTTTCATGGTTTTAGCCTCACTGATACCAGGCCCTGCGGGGTGGTGTCGTCTCGCTGCGTACCGAATTTATTCAACCAAAAGGCAATACCGTTGTCGTCACTCGAGCTGACCCCTCGGACGTCCAACTGGTACTGGTTGAGAACATATCTGGGATGCAGGAGAGGGGCGATCAGGAGCCTGTCCTTTGGGGAGAGTCTTCTGGTGGATTCTGCGTCGTACACGATGATCAGATCGACGTCATTAGGGTTCAGCTTCCGACAGAGGAGTGAGCCACCAATCCAGACCTCAAAAACAAGGGCAGTCGCCGACAGTCGGTCTAGGTAGGTAAACAAATTTCTGAGTAACGGAGGCCGTCGCCTGGAATCTGGGAATGCTTCTACGGTTAGCTGGCGTAGCTGGAGCGGGGTAAAGGGATGTACCCCATGACCCAATAGCGGTGGGTAGTCAATTTTTGACGTCATCAGCGGGCACCAGCAGTTCTATAGCCTGCTTCAGTTTAAGCGCCCGGTCCTCCGGCATCTGGAGTATGCGGTTAGCAATCTCATCCGCGATGCGTCGAAGGCCAGGTGCCGCCTTTTCGTAGTTCTGGTCAAGGTAGCGTGGTCGAACAACCACCTCGGCCAAGGGGAAATCATCTTCTGGGCCCGGCGCGCTGCCAAGGTTTGGGTTATCCAAACTGTAGCGTGGTAACTCGAATACTTCCTCGATCTCTCGAGCAAAATCCTCACCTATCGTCTTGGCCCCAGGCTTTGCAGGGTCAGAGAGGCATCTTGAAACAAAGTTCTGCGGCTTGCCGAGCATTTCTGCCAGGCGAGATTGCGCGCCCCGCGCACCCGCACCGAATTGTTTGTCCATCAGCCTTTTCAGGTTGTGCCTGCGCACTTCACGTAATTCCATTCACGGATTCTCTAGTTTCATTACTTTCTGGTAAATGACCAACTGGTATTGATTTGTTCATTACTGGACGGTAATAATTGACGCATCAACGAGGAGAATCGTGATGCGTACAAAACACCTCCAGCTCCTGGACTGGCTCAAAACCGCCTCTGACGAGGTGGTTGAGCGAACCGGAACCACCCGTGGCTACCTGAAACAGATTGCCTACGGCAACAAGCAAGCATCCGCCGCCATTGCTGCATCTCTCGAGCGCGAGACCTCTGGACTCATGACCAGGAAGCTTTTGCGCCCGGATGACTGGAGCGTCATCTGGCCAGAGCTGGCAGCGGCGGCCTGAATAACTTGAACACCCAAGGAGCCTCACCAATGGCAGACGAACCACGGAAAAACCACAAGCACGTCAATCAGATCAAGGTCTTGCTCGATGAAGAGTTCGAAGACCTTTTGACCTGCGCGGCACAAATTCACGGCACCAAAAAGGCGGTACTCGCCCGAGAGGTCTTGAAGTCATGGCTGCTTGGTCTTGTTGGCAATTCTATTCGCGACGACCGAGCTGCCTGAAGTGAAACCGTAGGGACCCAGCAGGGACTCGATAGGGACCGGAGGGCATATGCCAGAAGAACAGAAAGGCATGGAGCTTGATGAGTTGCTTGATCCGGATGAGTTGCGATTGCTGGAGGCTGAGGCCGCAAAGCGGGGGATGACCTCGGTTGAGTTGGCAAAGCTCGGGATTCAGCAGGAGCTCACGCGAAGGACCAGGCCTAAGGCCATGAGCGGGACGATTCAAGCGTTTCGGAAGCGGTAATAGAGCCCAAACGACGGGCACAAAAAAGCCGGGATTGCGGCCCGGCTGATTCGATGTAACTGACGGAGCCAATATGACAAACATCATTCACATTGACAAGTCCAGGGGGTTCACCCGAATGGACAACACCCTAATGGAGTCGTTGGCCACGGTAGACCTTCCAGCGCGCGATCTGCGCGTCTTGATGGCCATAGCCCGTCAGACCATCGGGTACCAGGTCGAGACCAAGCGTCTCACTGCTGACGAGATCGGCAAGCTCACCAATATGCGTCGCGATGTCACGTCGAAATCAATCAGCCACTTGCTCGAGCGCCGGATCATTTACCGGGTGGGCGGCAGCCGTGGCGATATCGGCATTTCTCCAGCCTCGGAATGGCTTTTCTACGAAGAAAAAACAGACCGTCTCACTGAGACCAAATCGTCTCACTCAGCTCAAATCGTCTCACTGAGATCTGATTCGAGTGAGACCAAATCGGCAACTTGCCTTCTCTATACAAAGAAAGAACCCCTATTAACTCTTCCTTCGGAAGAGATTAATCCACCCCAAGTTATGGCCCGCCCACCGAAGGCTGACCGCAAGACTCCGTTCGGCATGGCCCAGATGTTGGCTGATAACCCGCATCAGATCCCTGAGCAACTGCTCGGCGACTGGCTGGCCCAGCGCAAGGCCAAGCGCGCAGCGGTAACCGCAACCGTCTGGGCGACTGTGAACGCCGAGTTGGGCAAGTGCGCAGAGTCGGGCATCACCGCTGCAACCGCGATCACTGAAGCACTTTCTGCTGGCTGGCAGGGCTTCAAGGCGTCCTGGGTGATCAACCGGATCCGTGATGCGCGGCAGCCATCCGCTGGCGGCCAGTCGATCCACCACGGCTTCACCGACCGCGACTACACCGACGGGCTGATCGCCCGTGAGGATGGCAGCTTTGGTTTCTGAGAACGTTGTTCGGCTGGCGAACATGGCGACCCCGCAAGCCACCTCCGTGGCTGTCTGCGAGGACCATGGCGAGTACCAGGTGACCGAAACCCGGATCATGGGCCATACCTTCCGCACGCCGTGCCCTGAGTGCAAGCGACTGCGAGCCGAGGCGGACAGGGCGCAGGAAGCCGAGCGTCAGCGCCATGAGCTGGCCTGGAAGCTCGGAGACGCCCTGATCCCGAAACGCTTCAAGGATCGCACCTTCGACAGATACACGGCTTCGACCGGTGCCCAGAAGAAGGTTCTCGCCAAATGCCGACAGTACGTCGAAGAGTTCGAGCCAAACCTGGAAGCAGGGCGCTGCGTGATTCTGGTTGGCAACCCGGGTGCTGGTAAAACCCACCTCGGAATCGCAATCGCCCAGGCCATTATGGCCTCCAGCACGCACACCGCTGCCTACCGCACTCTCGGCGCCATCCTCCACGCCATCCGCGCCACCTTCGACGGGGTATCAGGCCAGACGGAAGGCAGCATCCTCGACGCGCTGATCAAGCCGACGCTTCTGGTGCTGGACGAGGTCGGCGCGAGCAAGGAAGCCCCGAGCGAGTTCGAACTGAGTCGCCTGTTCTCGATCATCAACGGTCGCTACGAGAAGATGCTCCCGACCATCGTGATTTCCAACCTCGGCGTGAAAGAACTGCCGGCGGCCATGGGCGAGCGATCCGCTGACCGGTTGCGCGAGGGCGGCGTGATTGTCCTGCCGTTCACATGGGAGTCGCAGCGCGGCAAGGAGGGGTTCTGATGACCATTCAATTCTTGATCGAACCTGATTGGGATGCTGAGAAAAAGGAATTCGAAATAGAGGCTTCAAGGTCTGGTTTGAGCCTTGAGAAGCTCGGTGGTGGTTTCTACGTATCCCGCGAAACCCAGCATGCCTGGACTGAAAGGGTTGTATGTGCAGCCATTGCATGCAACTCCAACGTCGAGACGCAGCCATGACCGACAAGATCAGCGTCAACAGCGCGGCAAGGCTCTCCGAGGCCATCACCAAGCTCAGTGCGATGTACCGCGACAAAAAGTTCGTCGTAGTCTCGCTGCGCCCTGGTAAGGACCGCACGCTCGAACAGAATCGGTTGTGGTTCGCGATGTACAAACGCATCGCAGAGATGACACAGATCGGCGACGAGGCTGACGCCCGCCGGTACTGCAAGTTGCACGTCGGCGTGCAGATCCTGCTGAACGAGGATGCTGGGTTTCAAGCGGAGTGGTACCGCGTCATGCGCCACCTCCCGTACGAGACGAAGCTGGCCATGATGGGCGGCTGCAAACTCTTCGGCCCGGACGGGTTCCCGGTGACCAGCCTGTTCAATCGCGCTCAGGGCGTGGCGTACACCGACCGCATCGTCGCGCGGTTCG
This sequence comes from Pseudomonas sp. MYb2, assembly GCF_002979955.1. NCBI lineage: Bacteria > Pseudomonadati > Pseudomonadota > Gammaproteobacteria > Pseudomonadales > Pseudomonadaceae > Pseudomonas > Pseudomonas sp. MYb2. The sequence goes on along the minus strand of NZ_PCQC01000006.1, from coordinate 410,571 downwards.
CACAGCAGGGCGTGTACTTCGATGATCTGCTGAGCCAGGAGGCTGCATGACGATCGCAAGGAAGCAGCTCAAACCGAAGAAATGCCGAGTCGCTACTTGCAGGGCCTCATTCGTCCCATCGCGGATGGGGCAGGCGGTTTGCAGCCCGGCATGCGCGTTGATCGATGCACCGAAGAATCAGGACAAGGCCCGGAAGGCAATTGCCCAGCGCGACCGCCGCGAGATCAAGGTCCGCAAAGAAAAGCTGAAGAGCAGGGCGGAGCACATGCGCGAAGCACAAGCAGCTTTCAACGAGTGGATCCGCCTGCGCGATGCTGATCGCCCTTGCGTGAGCTGCGGTCGCCACCATGAAGGCCAATACCACGCAGGGCACTACCGATCCGTAGGAGCGAACCCTGAGTTGCGATTCGAGCCGCTCAATGTCTGGAAGCAGTGCGCCCCATGCAACACGCACTTGTCAGGCAATTTGGTGAATTACCGAATCTCACTCCTACAGGGAATCGGCGCCGAAAAAGTCGAATGGCTCGAAGGGCCTCATGAGCCCCGCAAGTACACCGTCGAAGAAATCAAAACCATCAAGGCTGAATACCGGGCCAAGACCCGAGAACTGAAAAAGGGGCAGGCAGCATGAAATTGATCAACGCACGTCAAGCGTGGACAGACGCACAGCATGAGTCGAATGCCTCAATCAGTGCAGCAGCGGCTGACCGGGCAAAATCCGCGACTGTCGTCCGGAACGAAAAGGCCGCGCTTCGAGAAATCATCTTCGCCGCCCAGGGCGAGGACAAGGAAGAGCGCATCATGGCTGTTCGCCAGAAGATCCACATCGCCGAGACGCGCCGCACGCCAATAGGTTGGTCGACACATCGAGCTGCCCATCTGGTGACCATGGGGAAAGTGCAGAAGGCGATCGAGTCGTTGCCGTTCCAGGTGCAGCAGTTAGGGCACTACCTCTACCACCCGTGCATGACCGTTGTTCACATGCTCAACGCCGAGAAGCTGATCTGGTCGGATACTGACTTCAGTGCGCTCACTGATGCCAAGGCGGCGAAGGTGCACTGCCTGATCACCTGCGCATTGCAGTCCTACAGAGCCGAGGCGAGCGGCGGTGATGCGTGGGGACCTGCTCGAGTGTCTGACGCCATGATGAAGCTGTACGGGATCGCTATCCAGCCCAAGCACTGGGATCGTGACTGGCTAGAAATCTGGATTTTCCTGCGAAAGGCTATCGAGGAAGTGGATATTCAGGCTCAAGAGCCAGTGTGGCAGGTTATTCACGCAGAAAAATCAGAGGATGCAGCATAAAGGTGTTGCAATGGTGGGGAATTTGATGTACTTTTCCCACGCTGCGCAACTTACATCCAGCGCACGACAACTTCGAAACCCGGCCACGGCGCCGGGTTTTTTGCTCTTGAAATTCATCGCGCTAACCATATATACGGTGCCATCACCTAACTATGGATGGTCAAGATGCGACACCTCAGAAGCCGCCTCATCAGGATTCTTAAAGATCCTCACACTACCTTTTTGCCGGACGAAGAAGCGGCGTTTTTAGCTCGTGTACAGCTTTCGAACGGAAGCAAATACGATGACTTCCATGAGCGCATGGCCGAGCAAGGGTTTTCTCAGACCATCAAAAGTATAAGCGGGGAAACGAAGCAGCTTCCCGATGCAACGTATTTCATATCTGGCCTACCAGATAAAACCCGTGCTGAAGTTGTATTCGATCGGGCCAAGAAAGCCGTTGAAAAGCACAAGAAGCTATCGGACCAGATGAATATCCAAGAACACATCATTGTGGTTAAGGCTTCGGACGCCTGGTTCGATCTTGAAGATTATGAAGAAAAACCAGATTGAGACAGTCAAGTCGAAGATACCCGGCCAAGTGCCGGGTTTTTTATTGCCTTGAATTTACCTGTAGCCAGGGCAGCCTTCTGGAAGGCCTGGACGTCGATAGCCGGACAGTGCGACGTACGGAAACAACACCGGCAGCCCAGCACTCTGACCTCACATGCTTGCAGAGTGGCGCGAGACTGGATCAGCGAGATCGATGCAAAGGGGCGTCGACGTTGAGAAAGCTTTTGGCCGACAGCTCGGAAAGACGAGCGCACCTATTCAGGGCCTCTGCATTCGCAGGGGCTTTTTCGTTTGAGGAGCAGGAAAATGTCCGAGGCAGAGAAGCAGGCGGTTCGGTGTGTAGTTGACGCAGTGGTCGGTGGCGATGTCGATCGACTGAAATCAGCTCTGGCTCGGCTTTCCGACTTACCGGGCTACGAGTTCTCCATGGTTACTGGGCAACTGATGAACACCGACCAGCATGAAAAGTTTTCGCTGTTCGTGATCGGCTACGAAAGCCCGTTCTACTACCGTGACGGACATGTGTTCGGAGCTGTGTACACGCCATCCGAATTCATGTGCAAAAAAGCCAGTCCATCTGGCGAAGGCCTGCCGTTCGAACATGTTCGCGACGCAGTCCTGAAGGCTCGCGGCGAACACGATGAGAAGGTGCTCAAGAAGGCGCTAGGCCTGAAGGCTGCTCTCGAAGAAATGGAAGACTTGCTGAAGCGGCACTCGTTCGCGGATTCAAAGCTGACCAGCCTCGCGCATGTTGAATTGCACAAAGGGCAGGCGCTGCTCTTGGCTGCGCTCAACCCAGTAAACGCTCAATAATTTCGGCCCGCGATTGAGGCCTTTCGTTTTCGGCTCCCCACACCCATTGCTCCGAGCTGGGAGTGCAGCGGACGCCGGACTTATCAATCTCCCCAAGGGGGAGGCAACCCGGATGCCAAACATGCCTGACAAGCCAGACACATGGGCCAAGCTCTGGCTGGCGTTGAGCAATCCGCTTATGGCGGGCGTCATCATGGCCATCACCGTTTGCTTGCTTCGCGTCATCTACGACGGAAAAGAAACCAGCCTGCGCCGGATTATTTTCGAGGCGCTCATCTGCGGATCGCTGAGCCTGGTCGCGTCCAGCGTTATTGAGTGGATGGCCTGGCCTTCAAGCCTCTCGATCGCTGCCGGTGGCACGATCGGCTTCCTTGGCGTGACAGCCATACGCGAACTGGTGACCCGATTCCTCGGTCGCAAGGCGGATGCCGCATGAAGGCCTTCGCTGCAGCAATCATCATCGCCCTGGTCGCCGTCCTGCTCGTCGGGATTCAGCAGTACCGGGTAATCGCTCTGCGCGGCGAGATGAAGATCGAGACCAAGAGCAAGGATGACGCTCTCGCCGCCAACCTCGAAAGCCAGGCCACGATCACCACGCTGCGCGCCGAAGCCCAGCGCAACGCCGACTACCAGAAAGACCTGAACAAACGGTTACAGGCCAGTCAGGCCAAAGCCAGAAAGGCGGAGAAGAACTTTGAAGAACTCAAACGCAACAGCAAGCCTGTTCGTGATTGGGCTGCTCAGCCTCTGCCTGACGGCCTGCGCGGGAAAGCCGGCAGTGGTAACAAAGACAGCGGCGGTAAGAGTCGAGCCCCCTGAGCTGGTGCCTTGCGAGCGAGTAGCTGATGAAGACCTCGCGGACAACGGCCAGCTGTGGGAGCTGAAGAACCAAGCCATCAACCTGCTCGACACCTGCGCAGACCAGGTGGACGCGCAGATCAAGCGCAGTCAGAGCAAGTAGGTCGCGACACGTTTCGCGAGAGTGCAAATTGTGTCGCGACACCGGTGTGCCGCAGGTTGGTGCGGCACGGATGAATCACTTCACTTTCAACGCCTCTTGGATCTGGTCGGCATACTTGCTCAGGCTGCTCATCTCATAATCGAGCGCGGCTCCATTGGTGGGAGAATTCGAGACCTTGGACTGGATCAGGGTAAGTGCAGCTGCTACTGCAGCCTCACGTTTTGCCTCGGCAGAGCCCTCGCTCATCCCGGAATGCCTGCGCAGATTTTTGAAGTTTTCGGACATGTTGCTTTCCTTGCTGTGAGTTGAATCCCACCAATACCGGCATCCAGCCATCATTACAAGTGCAAGGTGAGCCATGAACAGGCCAATGCCGCCGGAGTCGCTGCTCGACCTGTCTGAGCTGTCCGGCTTCGGTATCCGCCTGATCCCTGCTCCTGAGGTGTGGGAGTGGCTTCAAGCCGAGATCCTCGCTGACACCGGAAGCATCCACAACGAAGACCACGCCCATCTGATCGATGCGGACGTGAGAGTTATGTGGGCGTCTGCTGCCTTCACGAAGAAAGGGCGCACTGTGGTCGGACAGGCCGAGCAGGTGGCGTTCCGCGCCGGTGACTGGCAGAAGGCCCGGATGGAACAGCAGATGCTGGATTGGTTCGGCGACGTGCCGGCCTACATCATCACCCTGGCTGCCGATTACTGCGCCCAATGCTCTGACGCTGACTTCTGCGCACTGGTCGAACATGAGCTGTATCACATCGCTCAAGCGACCGATCAGTACGGCGCACCCAAGTTCACCCAAGAAGGATTGCCCAAGCTTGAGATGCGCGGACACGACGTAGAAGAGTTCGTCGGTGTGGTGCGTCGCTATGGGGCGAGCCCTCAAGTGCAAGAGCTGGTGGACGCTGCAAACAATCCTGCTGAGGTAGGGAAAATGAATATTGCGAGGGCCTGCGGAACCTGTCTGCTCAAGTCGGCCTGATTCTAGACAGGCCCTAGACGGATAAATAATTTATGGCAGCCCTGAAAAATGAGGTGAAGAGCTTCATCGTTCAGGCTTTGGCATGCTTTGACACACCGTCTCAGGTGGCCGAGGCCGTCAAGAACGAATTCGGTGTGGTTCTGACACGCCAACAAGTAGAAAGCCACGACCCGACCAAGGCATGCAGCAAGGGGCTGGCGGTGAAGTGGCAAACCCTATTCAGCGACACCCGCCAGCGCTTCCGCGAGGAGACGGCAGAGATCCCGATCGCCAACCGAGCGTTCCGACTGCGCGCCATGAACCGGTTCGTCGAGCGGGCCGAGACGATGAAGAACATCGGCCTCGCAATGCAGATCCTCGAGCAGGCGGCCAAGGAAGTCGGCGACGTCTACGTCAACCGGCAGAAGAAGACTGACACCGAAGACGAACCCTCGGTGCCGACCTCGGTGCAGGTTCAAGTGATCAATGCGAGGAAGCCGGATGCCGAGCCTGAATGTTCCGCAGGCTGACTTCCTCCAGCTTCCGCATAAATTCCGTGGCTTTGTTGCCGGGTTCGGCTCGGGCAAGACTTGGGTCGGCTGCGCGGCGCTGTGCAAGCATGTGTGGGAATGGCCTGGCATCAACTCTGGCTACTTCGCGCCGACTTACCCGCAGATCCGCGACATCTTCTTTCCGACCATTGAGGAAGTGGCTTACGACTGGGGCCTGAAGGTAAAAACAAAAGAGAGCGACAAAGAGGTCGACTTCTACAGTGGCCGACAGTATCGCAGCACGACGATCTGCCGCTCGATGGAGAAGCCGCAGACCATCGTCGGTTTCAAGATCGGTCACGCGCTGGTGGATGAGCTGGATGTTCTGCCGTCACTGAAGGCGGAGCATGCTTGGCGCAAGATCATTGCCCGTATGCGGTACAACGTGCCAGGGCTGAAGAACGGCGTCGACGTGACCACAACCCCTGAGGGGTTCAAGTTCGTTTTCCAGCAGTTCGTGAAACAAATTCGCGAGAAGCCTTCGCTGAAAGGCATGTACGGCTTGGTGCAGGCCAGCACGTTTGACAATGAGTTGAACCTGCCGCCCGACTACATCTCCTCGCTGATGGAGTCGTACCCACCGCAGTTGATCCTGGCCTACCTCAACGGTCAGTTCGTGAACTTGAACGCCGGCTCCATCTATCACGCATACGACCGGAAGCTGAATAGCTGCTTCGACGCGGTAGAGCCCGGCGAGCCGCTGTTCATCGGCATGGACTTCAACGTCGGCAAGATGGCGGCGATCACGCACGTCAAGCGCGCAGACGACAAGCCTCGGGCGGTCGACGAGCTGATCGATGGCTTCGACACGCCCGACATGATTCGCCGTATCAAGGAGCGCTACTGGCGCTACAACGGCAAGGACTACGAGAAAACCTGCGAGATCCGTATCTATCCGGACGCTTCGGGTGGATCTCGCAAGTCGGTGAATGCCAGCGAAACGGACATTGCCATCCTGCGCCAAGCGGGATTCAGCGTCATCGCGCCAGATGCAAACCCGCCGGTGAAAGACCGCATCAACGCCATGAACGCGATGTTCTGCAACGCCAATGGTGAACGTCGGTACCTGGTCAACCCGCTGCGCTGCCCAACATATGCGGACGGCCTGGAACAACAGGTATGGGCGCCGAATGGCGAGCCAGACAAGAAGTCAGGCGTCGACCACGCGAACGACGCAGGCGGCTACTTCATTCACCACGACTACCCAATCATCAGGCCCGTCACTCACATTCCTGTCACATTCAGCTTCTGAGGCCATCCATGGCGAATTTCAGCACTCCCCGGGCAGAGTACGCACAAGCCCTGCCTGGCTGGCAGTTGGTGAAACGCTGCGTAGCCGGTGCGCGAGAGGTGCGCAAGCACGACGAATACCTGCCGATGCCAGATCCGGAAAACAAATCACCGGAGAATCTGGCTCGGTACAAGCAGTACAAGAAGCGGGCGATGTTCCTCAACATCACCGGGCGCACTCGCACGGGCTTGATGGGTGCGGTGTTTCGCAAGACTGCCGAACTATCGCTGCCGACCGCGGTTGATTATCTAAATGAGAACTCCAGCGGCGACGGCACCAGCCTTGAGCAGTTGTCGAAGGAGTCGGTTGGCGAGTGCCTGGACAGCGGGCGAGGCGGCTTTCTGGTCGACTTCCCGACCGTGGCCACTGAAAGCGGCGTCAGCTCGATGGCTGATCTTGCTACCAAGCGCGCCCTGATCCATCACTACGACGCCCTGTCGATTATCGACTGGGATGAGCAGGTGATCGATGGCGTGAAACGCCTGGTGTACGTGAACCTGCGGGAATGCGTTTCTGAGTTCAACGCTACCGATCTGTCCCGCGAGACATGCACACAGAACCGAGTCCTGCTGCTGGTCGATGGGAAATACGTACAGCGGGTCTACAAGGAAGGCGAAGCAAGCGTCGAGGAGGCGCAGCCTACTGACAAGGCTGGCCAGCCCTTCGATCACATCCCGTTCAGCTTCTACGGCGCCCAGAACAACGACGCCAGTATCGACAAGTCGCCTCTGGAAGACCTGGCCGACGTCAACATCCTGCACTACGGCAACAGCGCCACGGTGGAGGAGAGTGGCTTCATCAGTAGCCAGCCGACGCTGTTCATCACCACCAGCATCGAAGCCGACGAGTTCGCGAAGCTAAACCCGAACGGTATGCACATTGGCTCGCGCCGGGGCCACAACCTCGGGAAGTCCGGATCCGCAGTCATGCTGCAGGCCACCGAAACCCAGCTCGCCCGAACCCTGATGAAGGACAAGGAAGAGCAGATGCTGATGATCGGCGCCCGTGTCGTCCAGAAGGGCAGCGGCGCCGAGACGGCAGAGGCAGTTCGAATCCGGTACAGCTCAGACAACAGTGTGCTGGGCACCATTGCTGGCAACGTATCCGAGGCCCTGAAGCGAGCCATCCTCGACGCCGAGCGCTTCATGATGGATGCGCCGGACGAGAAAGGCACGGTGTTCTGGCTCAATCAGTCGTTCTTCGACGAGACGATGACCGCGCAAGACATCCTCGCCCAGGTGCAGCTGTGGCAGCAGGGCTTCATTGCGAAGTCGGATGTCCGGGTGAACCTGCGTCAGGGCGGTCTGCTTGAAGCGGATCGCACTGACGAGAAAATCGACGAAGAGCTGGCCAGCGCGCCACCTGTAGGCGGAAACGATGAGCAATGAAGGCTTTCTTGAGGACGCCGCCACGCGTCACCAGATTTACGTCCAGCGATACGCTGGCGGAAACCTGAAGCGCGTCGCGTCGTTCATCAGCAAAGCCATCAAGACGGCAAAGCAGCGCGTGTCGGACGGCCTGAGCGCTTACGGTACGCGTCGGTACAACACTCAGATCGAAACGCTTCAGGGCGACTTGCGGGGCATCTACGACGATCTTAAAGGGCGCGCTCAGCTAGACCTCGGCGAGTTCGCCACCTACGAGGCCCAGTTCAACGCGACGATGCTGGGCAAGGTTGTCCGTGCGGTGGTTCAGCTCAATGCGCCATCAGCCGAGATTATCTCCGCCGCAGCTCTGGCTGATCCGCTGCAGCTCGAAGCGCGCAAGGGCATTCAGCGCATCAGCATCAGCGGCGCACTCGACCAGTTCGGAACCAAGAAGGCCGCCGAGATCATTGGCGAGATCCAGATCGGTTCCAGCCTGGGCGAGACCAGCCAGCAGATCAGCCGACGCCTGACTGGTATTCACCAGTTGCAGCAGGACCAGGCCGGCGCATTGGTTCGGACCATGACCAACCACATCGCCAGCACAGCGCGAGTGGAAACGCTAAAGGCGAACGACGACATCCTCGCAGGAATGCGCAGGGTGGCGACCTTGGACTCGAAGACCACGCTCTTCTGCATGAGCGTCGACCAGACGGTGATCCCGCTAGATGGACCGAAGCCTCCGTATCACTGGGGCTGCCGCACCACGCTGATTCCGGTGCTGAAGGACGAGTTTGCCCGCGAAATCAAAGGCTCGACGCGGCCCTCAATCGGCCCTGACGGGGTGGCGCTTGTGTCGAGCAAGACGAGCTATCAGGAATGGCTGGCTCGTCAGCCAGCGGCCTTTCAGCGCGATATTCTCGGGCCGAACCGGTATGCGCTCTTTAGCAAAGGTGAGCTAACTCTGGATAAGTTCATCGACGACAACGGCAAGACGCTGACCCTCAGGGAGTTGCGAGAGCGAGAGCCGATGGCTTTTGCCGCAGCGAGTATGTAGTGTCGAGAGCACTGTCCAGATGGGTGCGATCTAATGTCGAGCAAAGGAATGACTAAAAAGAACCTCAATGATCTTGAGGGTTGGGGGCTGATATGGGCTCTAGCGGTTTATGCTGGAGAAAAGGAAATCATTCCAGTCGGGACAACTCAGTTTGGGTACCTAACCGGCGAGATGGTCGTGGTGAAAAAGGGGAAGAACGGTGAGCGTGATCAGCGTTCGCATGGTGTGCATATCTATACGCCAGAGGATCACAAACGACTCCTTTCGAAATTTGACCTAGAGCCACTGGAGACAGATGACGGGATGTTCCACTACACCGTTGATAACGTTGGCGTAGTTGAAGGCGATCACAAAAGCGAGGTGAAAGCGAGAGCGATCATTGCTAATCGTGTGCGTTGTATAGAAGTCGACTTCCCAAGCTAACTGAAAAGATTAATCAAAGCCGCCCTCGAGGCGGTTTTTTTATGCCCGCAGGCAGGGCCTGCACTACGTCTCTGGGAGACAGCAATGACCTTGAAATTCCAACTGGACAGCCTCGAAGGCGTCGACGAATCCATCCAGGCCCTGTACGTCGAGAAAGACGGCAAGTTCGTCCTTGGCATCGAAGGGCTGCCACAGCCGGAAGATGTTTCCGGCCTGAAATCCAAAGTCCAAGAGCTGCTGGACGAGAAGAAGGCAGAGGCCGAAAAACGTAAAGCCGCCGAGGACCAGGCACGCCTGGATCGTGAAGAGGCGCTACGCAAGTCCGGAAATGTCGAAGAGCTCGAAAAGTCCTGGTCCGAGAAGTACGCGCGCCGCGAAGCTGAGCTGAGCAGCCAACTTGAAAGCACGAACGCCACCCTGCAAGGCCAGATCCGGGATCTGACCGTGGGTCGTACTGCTACCGAGATCGCGACCACTCTGGCCATTCCGGGCAGCTCCAAGGCATTGCTTCCCCACATCGAACGCCGACTCAGCGTTGAGCAACGCGACGGCAAACCAACCGTCGTCGTGCTGGACGCGGCCGGCAAGCTCTCGGCGGCAACGCTGGACGAGCTGAAAGCAGAATTCACTAACGATCCGGCCTTTGGTCCGCTGATCGCTGGCAGCAAGGCATCGGGCGGCGGGGCCGGCGGTGCTGGGAAAGGCGGCGGGGCCGCAAAAGGAAACATCGGCGGCACCAAAGAGGAACGACAGGCCGCAATCGCGAGCCGGTTCCCAGACCTCCCTCAGAAATAAGGAAAATCACTCATGTCCCTGTCGCAAATGCAGGTCTTCAACGAATACGTAATGCCGGCGACCATCGAGACGCTGGATCAGATGCTGGTCGCGTTCAACGCAGCCAGCCGTGGCGCCATCCTGCTGTCGCCTGACGGTTTCACTGGCGACTTCCTCCAGGAGTCGTTCTTCCAGACCCTGGCTGCCGCCCAGCGCCGCGTCGATCGCTATGCCGCCAACGGCGCCGCACCGATCACCGACCTGACCGAGCTGAAAAACTCCTCGGTAAAAGTGGCTGGCGGCTTCGGCCCGATCCGGTACGAGCCTTCGCAGATGACCTGGCTGGAGCGCCCAACCGCGCAGGGCATCGAAGTGGCATCGCGTGCGTTCGCCGAGATCCTGCTGAAGGATCAGTTGAACACCGCAATCGCTGCACTGGTCGCCGCAATCACCGCTCAGGCGGCAGCCGTGAACGACGTGTCTGCAACTGCCGGCATCAGCCAGGCTGCACTGAACAACGCTCACGCGAAGTTCGGCGATGCGAGCCAGTCGCTGGTCACCCAGATCATGCAGGGCACCACCTACCACAAGTTGGTCGGTCAGGCGCTCACCAACAGCGAGCAGCTGTTCCAAGCGGGCAACGTCCGCGTAGTGGACATCCTCGGCAAGATCTCGGTGGTCACTGACGCGCCGGCGCTGATGCAGACCGGTACGCCGAACAAGGAAATCGTTCTGTCCCTGGTTCAGGGCGCAGCGATGGTGCACGACGGCCGCGACATCATCAGCAACGTTCAGACCACCAACGGCAAAGAGCGCATCGAAACTACGCTCCAAACCGATTACACCTTTGGCCTGGGCCTCAAGGGTTACACCTGGGACACCACCGCCGGCGGCAAGTCTCCGACCGACGCCGAACTGGCGACCGGCACCAACTGGGACAAGACCGCCACCAGCATCAAGCACACCGCCGGTGTGGCTCTGATCGGTGACGCCTCCAAGTAACCCTGACTGCTGAGCCGGGCTGCGTGCCCGGTTCCGCGAGGACATGATCATGAGCAACAAAATCTGGTATCTGCCCGGCCCGTTCCACCAGTATCGGGAAAACGTGAAAGAGCTGGCTAAGGAATACGGTTTGCGCATCGTCGACGCGAACGTCACCGAAGACCGCGAGGGTGAAGCTGTTGATGTGCCTGAAGTGACACTGCGACAGGCAGCTCCGGTGCCGGTCCTGGTGATCGACGGCCAAGGAGGTGTTGATGGCGCAGCGTTGCAGGAGCTGATCGACAAGTTGAATGCAGAGCGCGACAGCGTCGTGCTGTTGATCGAAGCGGCCGAGGGTCTCGCTCCACTGGAACATCCTGGCGCCGGCGAACTGCCGATTCGGCTGTTCGATGCATTGACCTCTATTCACGAAGGCATCGCTTCACTGAAGAGCAAGCGCGATGAACTGCTGGGTGAAGTTGAATCGCTCCGCGCAGAAGTCGTGCGGCTGACTCCTGCACCGCAGAGCAACGGCTCAGCTCTCGATGATCTTACCGTCGTGCAGATCAAGGAACAGCTCGACGCCAAGGGTGTTGGCTACAAGGTCAACGACTCGAAGCCTGAGCTGCTCGCTCTGCTGAAGGCCCACCAGTAATACCCGGGGCTTCGGCCCCACTCATTCAAGCGGAGGCCTGATGGCTACCTACATCACCGTGGCGGACGTTGACGCCGAGCTCGGGCCTTCATGGGCGCCAGATGACAAGAAAGCCCGAGCCGTGTTGCAGGCGAATGCCTACATGACCTCGCTGAACCTGGTCGGCATCGACATGACCGCGATTCCCGATGAGGTGAAGCAGGCTGGCGCCGAGCTGGCGGTTGTCGCCTCTGAAGGCAAGCTGTACCAGCAACAGACCGAGGGATCGCTCGAGGCCAAGACTGTGAAGGCCGGGTCGGTGACCACCAGCAAGACGTTCGCCTCGATCGACACCAGCAAATCCACCGCGCTGCCCGATGGCGTCCAGCTCGCGCTGGGGCTGCTCGCGCCATGGCGTGTCAGCGGCTTCAGCTTCAATGTTTACAGGTGACCCATGGGCCTGCGTGAAGAGATCCAGGCGGATCTGGCCGAGGCCTTCGACACTGATCTGGCGGACGCCGTGAAGCCATTCAGTGGCGGCGTGACACTGCCGGGAACGTGGGATCCGGTCACCGAGGTGGCGGGCGACCCTGTTGTCATTGCTTACACCGGCCGAGGTGTGTTCGACGCCTTCAAGATCGCCCAAGTTGATGGTGTGAACATCCGCGCCACCGACCAACTGCTGATCGCGCTGACCAACGAAACCATCGGCGGGGTGCCGGACATCGGCCACAAGATCAACGATTTCGACGTGGTTAACGTCCAGGCCGACCCGGCAGGCGCCCATTACGAGATCCAGCTGAGGAAGGTCTGATGACGAACAAGGCGGGCTGGAGCCATAGCCTCACGGACTTCGCCGATCAGGCTGGCGAGGACATCACTCAGATGGCGCGCGTCATCGCGACCGCCATGCTCACGGAGGTGGTGAATCGCTCCCCGGTCGGGAACCCTGACCTGTGGCAGGGCAACGTGGCGCTGCGCACGAAGAACGTGGCGCTGGCAGATGCTTATGATGCGAACGTCGACGCACGTAACACGGCGCGCACCGGTGGCCGGGCCTTCAAGAAGCTGACCAAGCGCGAGCGCGAAGAGAACTACTTCGTCAAAGCGCAGGCAGTGGGGAAGGGCTATATCGGCGGCACGTTCCGAGGTAGTCACTTGGTATCGATCGGCGCGCCCGACATGACCGTGACCGACAACATCGACCCGTCCGGCCGGGAGACGATCAGCAAGGGCAGCATGCTCATCAAGGCATCAGGCCAGTTTCCCGTCATCTACATCCAAACGAACAGCCCCTACGGCGAGATGCTGGAACTGGGGCATTCCACGCAGGCGCCCGGCGGGGTTTATGACCTCGCGTTCATCGGCGTATCCGAGGCCTACAAATGACCTTCGAGCAGATCAGGGCGCTCATCACCGCACGCATGGTCGCCTTCACTGGCATTGACCAGGCGCGGATCGATTACCCGAACCAGCCGGAAGTGTTTACGCCCCCGGCGACCGGTCTCTGGTGCCGGCTGAATATTCAATACGCCTCGGCCTTCATGGCTGGCATGGCCGACCGACCCCATACACGCAAGCCCGGTCAGATCAGCATTCAGTGCTTCGCGCGCGAGCGCACTGGCACCAAAGCCATCAACGAACTGGCCGACGCGCTTGAAGCGCACTTCGCCTACTGGATGTCCGGCGACCTTGAGTGCATGGAAGCCAGTCAAGTGGTGGCTGGCGAGTTCGAAGGCTTCTATCAGGTCAACGTCAATATCAGGTTCCGCGCCGGTTAAAGCAATCTGCAGTAGTGGCGTAGGACGAACCATTTGTTCGATACGCCTAGTTTCTTTATCGCGTCAGCATGATTCAAATACTTGTCGAGCTCATCCTCTTTGTCTGCCGGCCAATCTGCGAAGTTGTGAACGATGATGGCTGAGGTCTGTTGAACCTCCTTGCCAAAGCCTGCCCTTGTGTAATAGTCCATCGGCCCTTCCGAGATCAGTTCGAGCTTATTCCTAAACTGATTTCTCCAGTGCGCTTCGTGGCTTTTACACTCTTGCAGAATTAGCGGATCTTTCATGCGTTCCTTCGCAGATTTGTATTCCTCGACCAGCCTAGCCGCCGTCAGCCAGCCAAGTCTGTCGGAAGGAGGGGGAGAGCCAGGGCGGCTCTGCCCACTTAGCGCAGCAAAGGAGCGCTCAAGGGTAAGTACCGCATAAGCTAGCAAACGCTCATTCTCTCTAGCGCTCGCTGTCCTTTTTATCGTCCAGACTGCTGCGATAGCTGATCCTGCGCCGGCGAATGCTGCAATTGCCTCCGCGCTTGGGAGATGACTACCGATTGCATGAAGCACAAATGTCCATTCCATTGCCGATGAAGCCCTTAGTGAAGTGGCGTTGATTATCTCAACGCCTCGAAGATTTACCACTTCAGATCGCCCGCGCCTGCGGGTTTTTTTATGCCCGCGAATAGGAGGCTCCAATGAGCTCTGGCGCAAAAGTTGTAAGCCACATCATTGCGGAGGTGACGCCCGGCGTTACCCCCGTCGGCACCTGGGACACGCTGCGCCTCACCGGCAACGCGTTGACCCCGACCGTCAACACCGAAGTCAGCGATGAAATCACCGACACCCGGCTGAGCCAAGGCTCGGTGGCCACCAGCATCGATATCGGCGGCGATCTGACGGCCGAGTTCTCGTTCGGCTCTTTCGACCAGATGCTCGAAGCTGCCTTCTACGGCGTCTGGACGGCTGACGTCCTGCGCGTGGGCGATACCCGCCACACCTTCAGCATCGCCAAGGGCTACAACGACGTCGGCGTGTATGGCGTGTTCAAGGGCGCGCACGTCTCGACCTTCGCGCTCGATATCCCATCGGAAGGGAAGGTGACCGCCACGTTCAACATGGCGTGCCTGGACTACACCGATGGCGACACGCCGATTGTCGTTTCGCCGAATGCGCCGACCACCACGCCGTTCCTGTCGAACAACAACGTCGGCACGATCTTGGTGAACGGCCAGTCGCTGGAAGGCGTTGCCTGTGTCTCGGCCATGACCGTGAACCTCGACAACAGCCTGCAAACTCAGCGCTGCCTTGGCTCCGATCGTCTGGGGCCGGGCGCGCACATCGCCACCGAGGCGGCGGTGACCGGCAGCATCACGCTGGCCTGGTCGAAGCGCGCGTGGGAAATCTGGAAGAACACCTTCACCCGTACGCCGATCGCAGTTGTCTTCCCGATCACCGACTCGCTGGGCAATAAGTACACGTTCAACTTCCCAGCCGTGGAAGTGGACGGCGAGCTTCCGAACGGAGGTAAGCGCGACCTGATCGAGGTCACGCTGAACTACACCGTCGCCAAGCTCAGCCCGACCATCACCCGCGAAGCGGCTGATCCAACCCCGTAAACCCTTTGGCTCCCTCGGTTCAAACGCCGGCCGGGGGATTCCTTTTATTGGCGTGGCGTTGAGGAATTGAAATGGCTCTGCAACTGGGCAAGAAGAAGCCGGCGATCGCCGGTGAGCGCTGGGCGAAGTTCGACGACGACACCAAAATTCTGCTCGCCAGCATCGACAACCCTGAATACCAAGTCGCTCTTGAGCGCATGCGCCGCCGGATCCATCGCAACGACGCTCGCTTTGAAGAGGGCCAGGTGGGCGTGGTTGCCGGCGAAATGACCGAGCATCAGAACCACGCAATGCTGCTCAGCCACTTCATCGTGAAGGACTGGGAAGGCGTACTGGACGCCGAGGGCAACCCGATCAAATACAGCCCTCCAGTGGCCGCCGAGCTGCTCGAAAACAACATCGAGTTCTTCATCTTCGTGCTGCGCGAAGGCGCGCTGGCTGCCAACGATGCCGCCGAAGAGCGAGCTGAGTCGGTGGGAAAGCCGTCTGCCGCTTCGAGTGGGAGCAAGAGTGGGGCGGGGAAAGCGAGAAGCGCCGGGCGGTCTACTCGCGGCTGAAGATGGCGATCCCTGGCGAGCCCGAGAATGACCCGCTCACCGCCTACCTGCTCAATCTGTACCGGAACGTCTCTCGCGGCCGCCGGTACATCGCCGGCATGGCCGGTGCGTTCCCGCTCCCACTGTCGGCGCGGGAGATCTCCGACTGGCTGGAGTCGCACCCTTCGCCGCTGCCGCGCGATGAGATCGATGATGTGATGTTTGCGCTGGATGCTGTGTGCTTGGCCGGCGACGATGGTTAGAATGAAAATTCATAGCCATGGAGCGGAAGACATGCAGCGTAATTGGGATTTGATCCGGATGATCCTTTTGGATCTCGAAGAGGCAAACGGTGAGCACAGGAAGGCTGAGGAAATGCCGCCATTCCCAGCGGACTGGGTAGCTCTACACATGAAAATGATGGAAGAGGGTGGCTTGATCGAAGGTAACGACCCTGGATTTCTGAGTGGCCCTCCCCAGTTTTTCGCGCTGGGGCTAACGTGGAAAGGTCGCGAGCTGCTCGACAGCATCAGAGCACCTTCGGTCTGGGATAAGACAAAAGGGCTGCTGAAAGAAAAAGGGATTGGCCTGACGCTCGACACAATCAAGGCTGCGGTTGTCACTGTGGTTACTCAGCTTTTGAAATCGTGATTTTGTTGAGGGCCTCGACTTGGTGCTAGATTCCTCTTTCAAACAGGGAGGGGGTGTCTTTGAAAAGACAAATAGCATTTGGGCTGGCGTTCTTGCTTCTGGCGGGTTGCGAAACTACTCGCGTTTCGCCTGAGAAGGCCGCACAGGTCCCGGCAGACGATATCTTTGCCTTTGGGAAGTCAAATTCGGCCAGTGATGCTCGCATTGTTTTCACTCAGGACGCAGGCGCTCTGAGCTGCCTCGGTGCAGGTATGCAGGTTTTTCTCAACGAAAGACTGGCAGCTGAAACGAGCAGCGGGAAATCGGTGAAGCTGTACCACAAGCCCGGCCCAGTCCAACTGAGCATCAAAAACAATGCTGCGTGCGCCGGGGGTGATCTGCGAGGAATGCTGCTCGATTTGAAGCCTGGATACTCTTATTCAGTTCGCGGATATCGCGGAATGTGGGACAAGGCTGAACCATTGTTGACATCACCAGAGCCCTATAAATACAAGTAGAGAGGCGGCATGAAACGATTAATTGCGGCATCGCTAGCATCATTGTGCATTGCGCTTTCAGCCCATGCTGAAGACAGTTCGTGCAAGAAAATTTCTGCGCTGGCCGGGCAGGCTATGACAGCGCGCCAGAACGGTCAGTTACTTGAGGATTCGCTCGATAAAATCGGCGACGGCAGCAAATTTGCGCGCTCTATGATCCTCAAAGCCTACGAGCGACCGGTAGCAATAGTCGACAGAAACAAGACTGAAGCAATCAATGAATTCAGGAACGATGCGTTTCGTCAGTGCCTGGATGCCAACGGATAGACCAATCGCTCACAAAACCCGCTACGGCGGGTTTTTTTTATGCCTGGAGAAAACAATGGCTCAGACATCCCGCCTGGTTCTGGAGATCGACAGCCGGGACGCCGAGCAAAAGGCTGCTGACACACGCAAGGCGCTTGAGGCGCTCGAAGGTGCCGGGCTTCGGGCTAAGCCAGTCATGGACAGGCTGGCTGACGGCATCGATAGCGTTGGTCAGTCCTCGGAAGCCACGGGCAAAAAGGTCAAAACGCAGAAGGAGCAACTGGAAGAGCTGCTGGGGAGCATCGACCCTGTCACCCGAAAGCTGGGTGAGCTGGACAAGCAAGAGAAGGAGCTGGCCAAAAACCGAAAGCTTGGCTTGATCGACGCCGATACGTTTTCAGATTATCAAGCGAAGATCAATACCACTCGAGCAGATCTTGGGCGCTTCAACACGGACCTTGGCAAAACCGGCATGACAGCAAAAGCAACAGCCGCCGCACTGCGGGGCGTTCCTGCGCAGTTCACCGATATCGCCGTTTCGCTGCAAGGCGGGCAGGCGCCTCTCACTGTTTTCCTGCAACAGGGTGGCCAACTCAAAGATATGTTCGGCGGTGTTGGACCTGCCGCGAAAGCGCTGGGCGGCTACATCCTCGGCCTGGTCAACCCGTTCACTGTGGCTGCAGCTGCGGTTGGTGTGCTGGGTCTGGCGTATTACCAAGGCTCGAAAGAGCAGGATGCCTATCGACTCTCCATCGTCACCACTGGCAATGCCGCCGGCACCACGACGATCGCGCTGGCAGAGATGGCGAAGCGCGTTAGTGGAGCCGTCGGCACCACGGCTGACGCTGCTGCGGCGCTGGCTCAACTTGCCGGTACCGGGAAGATCGCGAGCTCAAGCTTTGAGCAAATCGCAACTTCCGCAATTGCGTACGAAAAAGCCACCGGCAAAGCAGTGTCTGAGACCGTTGCAGAGTTTGCCCGGCTTGCCGACGACCCTGTGAAGGCGGTAGCGGAGCTAAACGACAAGTACAACTTTCTGACTGCTTCGGTGTACGAGCAAATCCGTGCCGCTCAGCAAATGGGTGAGAAGGAGGCGGCCGCGGCTATAGCTCAGGAAGCATACGCGAGGGCGCTGGGCGAGCGCGCCGCAACGATGAAGGCGAATCTCGGCTCTCTAGAAAGAGCGTGGAATGATCTTGCTGGTGCAGCCAAGAGCGGATGGGATGCCATTCTGAATATCGGGCGGGAGTCGAACGACGGTCCTGATGTTCAAGCCATCCAGCAAAAAATAAATTACCTGAAGTCCACTCTTGATACTGGTTATGAGGACGGTAACGCAAGGGAGCGAATCGCCTCTCTTCAGGCTGAACTGGATGCCTATAACAAAAAGTCGAAGGCCGAGCAGGACGCAGCTGATGCTGCCGCACGAAACGCCCAAATTCAGCGCGACGGTCAGGCCGCATATGAGGCTTTCGAAAAAAATAAAGAGCAATACTTCACAAAGGAGCAAAAGAGGAACAAGGCTCTTGAGGATGAGCTGAAACGAATCAACGCGGCCAGGGCTGCGGGCTATACGATCACCGCAGAACAGGAAGCCGCAGCTCTGAAGGCCGTCAGAGAAAGCGATAGCTTTAAGGATGCGGCAGAGAAGAAGCCAAAGGCATATCGCGAAGACGCCGGCATGAAGGCGCTCGACCAAGCCCGCCAGCAATATGCAGTTCTGCAACAGCAGAACTCGCTGATCGGCGTACAGAAAGGTGAGGTAGACAAGCTTGGCGCCGCCGGGCAGGCGCTGGTGAAGTGGGAGCAGGAGCTCGCCGACATCAAGGGTAAGCAGATCCTGACGGCCGACCAGAAGGCCCTGGTTGCGAACCAGGAGCTGATCACCGCCCAGCTGAAAAAGAACGCCGCGCTTGAGAAGGAAAACCAGCTCAAGAAGATATCCACGGAGGAGACGCAGAAGCTCGCGGCATTCCAGACCAATCTGGCCAGCCAATTGGTAAAGGCACAGACGGGCTTGGACAACAACCTCGCCGGCATGGGGATGGGCGACCAGCAGCGTCAGCGCTTGCAGGAACAGCTCAGCATTGAGCAGCAGTACCAGTCGCAGATGGATGCTCTGCAGCAGCAGCGCAACGAGGGACGCATCAGCGAAAAGCTTTACAGCGAAGAGACTGATGCCCTCCGCTCAGCGCTGCAAACCCGCCTCGCAATGCAGCAGCAGTACTACACGGACGTGGACGAGGCCCAATCTGACTGGTCGCTCGGTGCTTCATCGGCGTTTCAGACCTATTCCGAGCAGGCCCGCGACGTTGCCGGCCAGACCCGCAACCTGTTCACCAACGCCTTCAGCAACATGGAAGACGGCATCATCCAGTTCGTTAAGACCGGGAAGCTGTCGTTCAAGGATCTGGCGGACGGCATCATTGCAGATCTGATCCGCATCCAAGTGCGCAAGGCTGCTGTCGGGATTTTTGGCACGTTGTTTAGTGGCTTTGCCGGTGCCGGTGCATCTGCTGCGGGAAGCGGCTTAACCGCCGGATCTGCTGCTGCCACTTCGTCTACTCTCGGCGCGTTAGCCGCCGGCTACAGCTCGCAATTCGGTTTCTCCGACGGCGGCTATACCGGTGACGGCGGCAAGTTCGAGCCGAAGGGCGTGGTGCACGGCGGTGAGTTCGTAGTTCGCAAGGAGGCGGTTAGCCAGCCAGGCGCCCGGGAATTCCTCGAGCGCATGAACGCGAACGCCAAAGGGTACGCAGATGGCGGATACGTCGGCGCAAATGCTGCTGGGCCCACCTCCAATGTCGTTCCGATCTCATCGGGGTCGTCCACCGCTCCGGTCTTCCAGCAAAGCTTCAGCTTCCAAGGCACTCCGGATGACGCCACTGTCAATCTGGTGAAAGAGGCTGCCATGCAGGGGGCGAAGGGCGGCTACGAGTTGGTCGTGCGCGACCTGAAAATGAACGGAACCATCCGCCAGCTGATCGCGCGGCGCTAAGCAATTTAAGGAGTACTGCATGGCTCTCACGTGGCCGGCTTCGCTGCGCCCGTCAGAAATGACGTGGGGCATCGTCAACAACAGCAGGGCGTTCACTTCGACGCTCTCGAACGCCCAGCAGATCGTCGGCTACCCGGGCGCTTACTGGCAGTGCACCTTGACCTTCGGATTGCTGACCCGAGAGGAGGATCGACAGCTGTCATCTTTCCTCGGGAGGCTTGACGGCATGATGGGCACCTTCAACCTGCCAGCCTTCACCCGCCGGCGCACCAACAGCGTCGGCGCTCTCAGCGTGGTAACCGGAAACGCGCAGGCGCGATCGATGGTCATCGGCGGCGCGCCGGCGAATGCCGTTGTGTTCTCAGCTGGCGACTACATCACCATCGCCGGCGAGATGTTCGAGGTCACCGATCCTGCATCAGCAAATGCGCAGGGAAGGGTGACCGTGCTGCTCAACAAACGGATCCGCAAGACGCTCACGGCCGGTACCGCTGTCGAGTACCTCAACCCCTACTCGGAAATGCGCATGACCACCGATACATGGGCGATGTCCATCAAGCCGGTGATCTCGAACGGCAGCTACCAATTCAGGGAGGCCTTCTGATGCCCTCAGCATTTCCTTTCAGCCAGAGCGTGGTGAATATCATCGCCACTGGCAAGTTCATGCCGGTGTACGCGGTGCAGCTCGACTTTGTCGACGGCATGGTCTTCGCACACACCGGTACCGGTGATTTAGTGGTCAACGGGATAACTTATCAGGGAGTGGGCAATTTCGGCCAGGTCAGCCAATCGCAGGAAAGCGATAACTCAGGCTCTCCAATGTCGGTCGAGCTGACGCTCAGCGGCCTGGATTCTTACATCCTCTCCGAAACGAACGTTCGCGGCTGCCGGGGCCGGATAGCCAAGGTCATGTTCGTGGTGTTTGACGAGGCCGGCAACTACGCGGCGGACATCCTGTTTTCCGGGCGGATGGACGCGGCCAAGTTCTCGTTCGCCGGCAACGGCCAAGACGGCAACAGCATCACTGTGCCCGTGGTTGACCGGATGGCCGAGTGGAGCCGCACCGGCACCGAGCGCTTCACCGACGAGAACCACCGCGCCCGACACGACGGCGACCGTTTCTTCTACGCGATCGCGCAAATGTCCGAGTGGCCCATTTACTGGGGCTCGAAAAAGGACGCGCCGACATTCACCTACGGAAGCTAGCCATGCGCTACCGAGACTGGACAACCCGTCTGAACGACACGATCAAGGCCGCCCAAGAGCGGCCTTTTTTATGGGGCGAATTTGACTGTTGCCTGTTCGCGGCTGACTGTACGGCAGCGATATGTGGAGTCGATCCGGCCGAGAACTACCGCGGCAAATACACCACGGAAACCGGCGCCAAGCGGCAGCTAAAAAAGCAGCACGGAAGCCTTGAAGCTGCATGGGATGCCCATTTTGCAAGGGTGCCGCTGACGTTCATCCAGCGCGGCGACGTGGTGCTATATGACGCGCCCGGCGGCCGAAGCATGGCTGTTTTCTGGGCTGGCGATTATTGGGCAACAACCGACGACGGCGCAGCACGCGTTGTATGCGAGCCATTGGCCGCGTGGAGGGTTGAATGAGCGGCGGCGTAAGGAAAATTGCTTCGGTTGTCGTTGGTGCCGTTGTTGGTTTTGCGCAGGGCGGCCCATGGGGTGCAGTCGCCGGAGCGGCGCTGGCTTTTTATGCTTCAGAGCAACAGGAAAAGCTCAACACCAAATCGTCATTGCGCGACAACGAGCCTTCGGCGCAGACCGTGCGTTCATCGAAGGCTCCAGTTCGCTTCATCCTCGGTCGCGTTTCAACCGGTGGCGTGCTGGTCTGGGCGCAGGAACAACCGGGCGCGCAGGGCGAGGGTGAATGGTTGCACCTGGTCTACGTGCTATCCGAAGGCCCAATTGCTGCGCTCGAAAACATCTATCTGGGGGAGGAAGAAATTGGCAGCTACGGCGCGCAGGCAACTTATGAGTTAGTGGTCAATCCGACACAGGTAAACGCCTTCCTGAAGGCCAACTGCCCAGACTGGAAAGACAGCCAGATCGGCCGAGGTCTGTCCTTCGTCCGGGTTTCGCTGCAGTACAGTGCAGAGAAATTCCCTTCGGGCATTCCGGACACCCGCTTCGTGGTGCGCGGCCGCAACGACGTTTACGACCCGCGCACCGGCACCGCCGTTTACAGCGCCAATACTGCTCTGCACCTGCTCTGGTTCCTGCGCGCACGTTGCGGAGTGCCTGACGACGAGATCGTGTTCGAAACCTTCGCCAGCGCTGCCAATGTGTGCGACGAGGCCCTGACCAATGCCGATGGCTCGACCAGCCAGCGCTATCGCAGCGGCTGCGTGATTGGCGCAGATGAGCAGCGCACGGGTGTTCTCCAGAAGCTGGAAGCAGCCTGTGGTGGTCACCTGATCCGTGTTGGTGGTCGCTGGATGCTTCAGGCTGGCGCCTACTACGGTCCTTATGACTTCGAGATCACTGAGGACATGGTGATCGGCACAGTCACCGGCAGCACTGAGCCCACCAATGACTCGGCAATCAACACCGTCCGTGGCACGTTCATTGACCCGTTGCAGTCGTGGACAGAAACGGACTATCCCGAGGTCAGTGTCGCCGAATGGATCGTTGAGGACGGCGGCGAGGCTGCAGAAACGCTGACTTACTCCTACGTCACCGACCCCTATCAGGCGCAGCGTTTGGCGAACATGGAGTTGCGCCGGCGCCGCGCGGGCGGCGCGATCAGCATTCCGATGAACTTTGCTGGCTATAACTGCCGGCCGGGCCGCGTTGTGCGGGTCAACCTGCCGTCCCTTAACATCCTGGGAGAGTTCATCGTTTCGGACTGGTCCATGGGCGATAGCGAAGGCTGCAATGTCCAGGTCAAACAGTACGAGGCGGCAATCTTCGATGATGCTGTTGGGCAGCCGTACAATCCGATCGGCTTCATCAATCTGCCGGCCGGCGGTCTCGGCACGCCGAGCGCGCTGACATGGACGCAGGACACTACGGCCGAGGTAACGCAAGGAGTGCTGTCGTGGCTGCCACCTACAGGGATCGTGAAGGAATACATCGTCATTGTTCGCCAGGGCTATAACGCGATTCAGTCGCACAACGTTCCGGCCACTTCAACCGAGATCGCTATAAACGGCTTGCCCTCCGGCAATTACACCATGAGTGTTGCTGCGGTAGGACCAATGGCGCGCTCGGGCGAGGCGACCATCACTGTCAGCATCAATGGCCCGCCTATTCCAGAATCTTGCGTGGTGCAGTCCTCGATCGACAACATCGTGCTGATTCCGAGCAACTCGCAAAACGGTCTGAACGGCGGCACCTACGAATACTTCTTCAGCACATCGCCGACGGCAACCTCTGCTGATGCGGAATATCTGGGGCAAGGTCTGACCTTCACCCACACGGGCCTCGGGTTCTGGACGAATTATTATTATTTCATCAGATCCTCGAACGCATACGGTAAAAGCTCCTTCCTTTATGTTCCGGCACAGACCTCGAATGACGTTTCTGCTTACCTCGCCGCAATGGCAGGCAAGGTGGGTCGTACAGAGCTTGGCCAGGACATAGTCGACGAAATTGACAAAATACCGGGCCTACAGGATCAGATCGATGCGCTTGACGGGCTAAAGGGATATGAGCCGGATCAGGTGTATCTGAAAGGGCAGATGATTGTTGAAAGCGGTCAGATTTATATGGCCTTGCAGCCGGTTCCAGTAAACACGCCACCGCCAAATCCACTCTACTGGGAAGACGTAGGTGATCTTCTTGAAACAGCAAGCGGTCTTGCAGAGCAAGTTTCAACACACACCACGGAGATTACTGAGCTCGACGGCGAAGTAACCGCAACATCATCGGCGTTCAACGCTTTGCGTGCCTCTTGGCGTGATGATGATGGGCTGGGCGATCTTGATGGGGCGCTGAAAGAGTGGGGTAGTACAGCCGCAATCGCCGGCGAGGAGAAAGTTAGGTCCTCGGAGAATTTCGCGATTTCACAAAAAACCGAGACCTTGACGGCATCGGTTGCCGAGAATGAAGCAAACGTCGTTGACTTGCGGAAGACTGTTGCAACGGACAAGGAAGCCACTGCGCAGGCGATCACTCAGGTCAACGTGAAAGTCGGAGAGAACACCGCCGCCATTCAGGAAACCTCGACAGCGTTCGCCGATACCAATGGGAAGCTGACCACTATGTGGTCGGTGAAGATGCAGATCACGGCAAATGGGCAGTACGTCGCTGCCGGCATCGGGCTCGGGATTGAAAACACCGGAGCAGGACTGCAAAGCCAGTTCCTGGTGAGTGCCGATCGCTTTGCCATCGTCAACAGCATCGCTGGCGGTGCGCTTACGATCCCTTTCGCGGTAGAGGGTGGACAAGTATTCGTTAATTCGCTGCTGGTGAAAGACGGGTCAATCGTCAACGCAAAAATTGGCGCCTTTATTCAGTCAGACAACTTTGTTTCCGGTGTCCAGGGGTGGCGGCTAGATAAGCTTGGGAATCTTGAATTTAACGGGCCGGCGCCTGGTGGTGGTCGTTTAACAATGACTAATCGTGCGATCAAAGTGTTCGATCAGAACGGTGTGAAGCGCGTGCAACTAGGGGATCTCGACGCATGACTTATGGAGCGAGGGTCTGGGACGAGAACGGCAATTTGGGAATGGACACCAACAGCTTTACCTACCAAGTGATCTGGCAGGGTGTGATTGACTTCAGTGGATCCGTTCCCAGTTACACGCTGAATATTCCGGGCTTCAACCCGGCCAACTGCGTGTTCATGATCATTCCGACAAGGGCACAGGATGTGCAGTCGTCGGAGACTGATGGTAGCGGCAATATAAAATCATACCCCTACGTCACGACCGCTGTCGGTCAAGTAGTGGTGCGCCCGAAAAACCCATCGGCCAGCGCCTCGACGCTTCAGACGAGGATTGTCGCGAAGGGGTATGCAATCAGGTACGGGACATGACATATGGCTTTCAGAGCATCAACGACAATTCGTTTGTTCAAATCGACTCAGAGGCACCGAGACTCTGTGTACTGACCACTGGGGCGTATTCCGGAAGCACTGTCGCGTCTGGAACATTTGCCAGGGCAGTGACGAGCGTTGACCCACCAATGGTTTTCATTCGCCCAAACCAGACCGGCGCCATTCAGGTTCCAATTGCTGTTTGGTTCACGGGTGGACCTGGAAACTGGACCGGTTTTTCAATGCGCGCCTCGGTGGTCGACGGGAGCCTAAGCGGCCTTTATTTTGTTGCGGCTTGGGCCTCTATGGGAACCGCGGCATACGGAATGCGGCTGTGGGATGGAGGAGGTACATTGGTTTACGACAGCGGCGCCCCGGCGGTTGTGGTGACCTTCGCCGCTGGTAACTGGACTTATTTGGGGTTGGAGCAACTGACCGTGGGTCGTCGGTATATATGGACTATTGCGAAGGCTCTCGGTGTGGGCGAATACATCTCTTTGAATCCCTTCGCAATGAACTGTCACAACGACGCGTCAGGTGGAGGGTGCGCCCTCGGTGTCGATTTCGCAGGCGGCCGAATCATGATGTATAGCCTGGCTACAACTGCCTGGACTGACCAAGGCCACCGCCCATTCCTCTGCGCCAAATTGCTGGCCTGATTCCCTAACGTTTCTGGAGATGCTCAATGCCCTGGTACAAGTCCGGGACGGTTTCTGTCGTCCAAAATTCCAATGCTGTGATCGGCACGGGCACGGCATTCATTGCTAACGCCCGCGTCGGCGATGCTTTCCGTGGCCCGGACGGCGGCTGGTACGAGGTGACCAATATTGCCAGCGATGCCGCTCTGTCAATCGCGCCGATCTACCAAGGCGCAGCCAATGCGAGCGGCGCATATGCACTGGCACCGATGCAGGGCTACGTCAAAGATTCGGCCGACGCTCTTCGGGCTCTCGTCAACCAGTTCGGTGGCGTGCTGGCTGTTCTCGGTCAAACACCAACAACTGCCGGGGTTCGCGCCGCTCTTAACCTGACCAACACCGACGGACTTCCTGAGGGGGCTACCAACAAATACATGACCGCCTCAGGTGTTCGGGCGATCACCCTGAGCGGGATCGATGTGGTAACGCCAGGCGCGGTTGCTTCGACGGACAGCATTCTTCTGGCGCTCGGCAAGCTCCAGGCAACAAAAGCCGACCTGTCCGGAACGAACAAAACCGTATCGATCGCGCAGGGCGGAACTGGTGCCGCGACGGTGGTGGATGCGCGCACCGCCCTTGGCCTTAAAAAGGCGGCGCTCGCGGATATCGTAGGCACGGTAAGCCAGTCTTCAGGCGTGGCAACGGGTTCGATTATTGAGACGGGTACGACAGCCAACGGCACATTCACAAAGTTCGCAGACGGCACGATGATCTGTCGCTCGTCGACCGT
Source organism: Pseudomonas sp. MYb2 (assembly GCF_002979955.1). NCBI lineage: Bacteria > Pseudomonadati > Pseudomonadota > Gammaproteobacteria > Pseudomonadales > Pseudomonadaceae > Pseudomonas > Pseudomonas sp. MYb2. The sequence continues at coordinate 384,124 of NZ_PCQC01000006.1, read as the reverse complement.
TTACGCATCTACCAGCATCCTTGCGGTCGCTGGCGCGGTGTTCAATGGTTCCCCGGCACCGTCGCAGGTCTATCCAGCCGCATTCGTCGGTGTTCCGGCCACCAATCAGTACTTTGAGCCAAGTACCGGCCAAGTGTGGGCGGCAACTACCGGGGTCAGCACAAGCTCACTCTGGTCTGCTGTTTACCCCTTCAGCCAGGTGCAAGTTTCCTCGCTGTCATTGACGCTTCATCGCATAGCCTACGGTCGGTGGTTCTAATGAAAATTCATCTGTCCCCAGTACGCAGCGAGCAGGAAATTGTCGCCACAAAATCGGGCGATTCATTGATCATCAACGGAGAACTGTTCGATTTCTCCCCCATGGGGGGTGGCGATACATTGCCGGCCGAGGCGATCAACTCCCCATGGTTTCCGGCCGATGTCGAAAAGCAAGATGGCGAGCTGATCCTGACGTTGCTTTTCCCGATCCCGCGAAACTTCAGTCCCGAGCAGGCTTTTCCTCTGCCAATGGAAAATGTTCCAGATGGCGAAATTGCTTTTCCGCCGGCGCTGCCCGTCATCAACGATCAGGCGATCATCGAGGAGCAGTCATGAGTATCGACTGGACCAAACTCATTACCAAAGCCATGAAGAACGCCGCCGCGCAGGCGGAGCAGTTGGCCTTCGCCAAAGCAGAACTTTCCTTAAAAAACGCGAAGGCCGTCGCTCAGATCGGCCGCATTCAAGACCGAATCGATACGATCGGTTTCGGCATCGATATCGGCGAGGCAACCGCAGATGACGAAGCCGAACAGGCTGCATTGGTGCTCAACCTGAAGGCGTGGAAAACGTACAAGTTCGCGCTGGGCAAGGTGACTGTGCAGCCGACTTGGTATGCCGCACCGGTTTGGCCGGCTGAGCCTCCTACCCCGGTAATCGTCGCCGCGCCAGAGGAGTTCGGCGCCGTTTGATGAATTGATTCAAGCCTGCATTACGCGGCCCGCCATCGAGCGGGTATTTTTTTGCCTGGAGAAATTGATGACTGCAACCGAGAAAGACCGCGACGTCCTCGCCCGCACGCTGTGGGGTGAGGCTCGCGGCGAAGGGACGGCCGGCCAGATTGCCGTGGCCTGGACGATCAAAAACCGCGTGAATGACGGCAAGGCAAATTCGTGGTGGGGGGAGGGCTATGCCGGCGTCTGCCAGAAGCCCTATCAGTTCAGTTGCTGGAACAAGACCGACCCGAACTATCAGTTCCTGATCGGCGTGAAGCAGATTCCGTTTCGTGAGCTGGCGCAGTGCCGGATCGTTGCTGACCAGGTAATCGACGGAAAGGTGCAGGATCCAACCGGCGGTGCCACGCATTACTACGCCACCAGCATCAAGGCGCCGGCATGGTCGGCGAAGGCCAAGCAGACGCTCAAGCTGGGCGGGCACGTCTTCTTCAAGGATGTGCCGTGATGGTCGTTCCTTGGAAAGCGTTAGGCGTGCTGGTGTTGGTTCTCGCCGGCTTCGGCAGCGCCTGGCAGCTTCAGGACTGGCGCTACGGCAAACAGTTGGCCGAGCAATCCCGGTTGCACACTGAAGACTTCAATCAACTCACCCAAGCTGCCGCTACAGCACAGCAGGCCGAGCAGGATAAGCGCCGAGCGCTCGAGCAGAGGCTGGCGACCAGCGAGCAAGCACACTTCGAGAAAATGACTGATGCCCAAAAGAATCAAGATCGCCTGCGCGATCGCCTTGCCACTTCTGATCTGCGGCTGTCAGTCCTCCTCGACACGGGTTCAGCCGGTGGCTGTTCAGTGCCTGCCGCCCCCGGCGCCGGCGGCGTGGATCATGCAGTCGTACGCGCCCGACTTGACCCGGCGCATGCTCAAAGAATTGTCGCCATCACCGACAACGGTGACCGGGGGTTGATCGCGCTGCAGGCGTGCCAGGACTACGTCAGGGCGCTTGAGCAAAAAACGAACTGAAACGACCTTTGCTGGCAGATTGATATTCTCTGGATTAAATTGACTGCCCTCTATGTGCTTTACAGCTAAAAAGGAAGTCAGCAGTGAAATTAAGAATCGATTCCGTTCATGGTCATGGCGATCACAAAGAAGAGCGAGTTAGGTTAACCGCATTAGAAGATTGCAATCTGCACTACTACATGATTTCTGACGCAACGTTCGCCGAGAGCGGCAGGCTCTCAAATAAGCACAGACACTCTAAGTGGTTCAACTCGAAGGAAGTAAAGAAGGGGGATAGAGTGGTGCTTTATACCCGAAATGGTACGGACGTAACTGTCAAGGGTGATGATGGAGTTGTCTGGCACAAAGTGTATTGGGGGTTGAGCTCTGGAGTGTGGAATGACGATGGTGACGCCGCAGTTCTGATAAGAATTGGCGCGTGGAACAGCACCGCAGTGAAGTAATTCCCGTACCACTTTTTGTACCAATCCTGCTTTTTTGAGGGGGGATTAGGGGGTGGAATGCCCCCTGAAGCCCTTTAAAACCCCCAGACCAAAAACGCCAGCTACTCCACACATCGTCAATCTTCAATCTTTGACCGAAGACCCACTGCTGCGGGCTTTGTCACAAAGCCATTTCCGGCGCAGGTCTGGCAGTCGTCACGCGCATCAAAGCGATCGAGGCAGGCAGGACACATGCAGAAGGCCGCCGACTCAATGTGAGGACGCACCTTTTCAAAAGCGCGCAGATCCCGTTCTTCATGCGCGACTTGCGCTGCATCTATAAGCGCTCGATAGGCGTCAGCGTCAGAGAGAGGGTGGTGGGTGATGCCGGCGATCATTCGTTCGGTCTCGACCAGTTGATACCGGCGCCCATTCATTTCCAGCACCAAGCCTGAAATCTTCCCAACCTTTCGGGAAAGCCCCAGGGTCAGCCGTACACCATCCGCGTCGGAGTAGACCTTCCCGCCGTAAGCGAAGGAAGCACCACGGGGCTCGTCATTGGCGAAGTTGAATATTGAGCGGCTGATAGTGCCCAGCAGGTTTCCGTTGTCGATCTGCACGACGTCATAGGTCGAGGCGCCGCGGTAGTGCCCGGTTGAGTTCTGCAGCTCCTCGACGGCGTGCCAGTACGCCGCGTTTGCCATTTCGTTCATGTCGAATCGCTCAAGCTCATCGATCAAGCCCTCATCAAGTAGCGCCGCCGTCATCTCATAGAGCGTTTCACGGTGGCCTTCGGGGTTTTGCATGCGGAAGTCCTGGTCGTCGAGATGTGCACGCCATCGCTGGAGCCGGAGGGTTTTCGCTTGGTCGAAATTCATGGAACGGGGTTCGCTGTACAAATGCTGTATGCATGTACAGTAATCGAGGCGCGGCGAGTAGGCGAGGAGGAGGCGACGAACTGTCAGTCGGGAGTCATCAACACAGCCAAGGTCATTTTGATGAATTCTTCGTTTTTGTCGATTGCCCAGAGGGCGCCGCGGACGTTCTCGGCGACGTCGGCCGATCCGCGTTGTTCGACCCAGTTCGACAGCTCCATGATGGCGGCTTCGAGGGCAAGCTGATTTTCGTTGATCTTGAAGAGCAGGGAAGGGAGCAGATCTGAGTTCGGCATTTTGGTTTCCTCCGTGAAGAAACCAGAGTAGCAGGGGATTCATTGTCGGCAGAACGCCGGAGGAGGGCAAACCGCTGAATCATGCAGAATCGGCATACTACGAGTTTACAGTAGCCGATAAGATAAGAAATTCTACGCGGATTTGAGAGCTTTTATTCGGGCCGCAATCGTTTTACGGAATGCGGAAACATTGGGCTGTATGGCAGGTTTTTGAGCTTGATTGCGGCCCAGAAAACCTATCACAACGCGCGGCCTGATTGATTTCCACTCGGGACTTAAAATCCCCCGCTCGTAAGGGCGTGCCGGTTCGATTCCGGCTTCGGGCACCATGAATATCAAGGGCTTGCGTGAGGTTTCTCATGCAGGCCCTTATTATTTGTTTTCCGCAATTTTTGAGTCTGCTCCGCGACCTAATTGGTCGGGCTGATTTTTGTGCCGATCCTTTCCAGATTTAATTCTCGCTCATTACTGCGGAAGTCCCTGAGCTGGTACTTGGCCTGCATGATGTCGCCGCTTGTTTCTGCTTTTGTCAGCGCCGGCCCAGCCACGAAGATCTTACAAACGTTTTTTCTCTACTCGTGCAGCCTCGCGCGCCGCGTCAAACCTCCCTCGCAAAGAAGCTGAAGGAAGGCGAACCACAGGCGATGCACCAGGTTTGAAAGGATTGCCATTGGCCGACGCTGCGCAAAATCACCTAGGCGCGATTGAGGAAGCTTGTGGGGACTGCTGTTTGTCTGGGCGACACAAACCCGGATCAACACCGCCAATTACTACCTGGCAACGTTGAACATGCAGGCGTTCTTCGGGCATTTTGGCGTGCGCGGTTCGTATTTGCTGTGGGCGTTGGTGGTCGGGGTAATCGTGTACGGCTTGATGCTCGCAGAGGGGTTTGCCTACCTGCTCAAGGCGCTGGCCTATCAGGGGATTTTCGTCGTAGCCGTATGGTGTTGCAATCCGCCGATTATCTCTGCCGGGGCGAACGGTAAAAATTGCAAAGACCGCTCTATACAGGCGCCGTTGCCGGATTCTGTATAGAGCGGAGTTGGCTGTATGGACTATGTATCGAGGTAGCTCTCAAGTAGCTTGATTCTTGGAACCATTTGGCGCTCGAAGCTGAACTCTCGGAGGATGGCCTGGCGTCCAGATTGGCCGAGTTGGTAAAGTTCCTCTCGATTGTCCATGTAGTACTGGAGGCGAGCGCAGATCATTGCGTAATCACGATTGATGATTTCCATCTCTTCAGGGGCGAAAATACGGGAGCCATCAAGATTCTGGTTCATGCTCTGGAAATCAGTCAGTAACATCGCAACGCCCTGCAGGCCCGCTTCGACGACACAGGTAGTCGGGAAGCCATCAAAGGATTCCGGGTAGGCTGGATCAAGTGCGGAATGTTGAATGTTTGGCGAGAGTATTACATCCATGGAAGCATAGAAGTCCGGGAAGAACGTTGCGGGCCTTGTTCCGTAAAACGTTACGTTACGCGCATCGCCCAGATCTATTATTGTCGCGTCGAACCCGCCGACGACATGGAAGTTGATTGATGGGTTGTTCGAGAAAGCTTTAATAACATCTGCAAAAACGTCATAGCCCTTTTCTGCACCGATGGCCGAATAGCGCTGCGCAACGAAGCAAACGTTGATGGCAGAATGATTGATAGAGCGCGGCAGGGGAGGCATCTCTGAATACAGTTCAGGGATGATTCCGCCAAAAATATGAACTATTCGTTCGGGACCACAGAAACCCTTGTCTATCAGATACCGGTAGGAGGTTATCTGGGTGGTGATTATTTTTTTAACCTTTGGGTTATCACAGAGACGCCGCAGCGACTCATCGGATCGCGGGTAATTGGGGGCAAAACCACCCCCTGGATAGAGAGTGAAAACAAGATGATCAGCTGAGGGCACACCAATCTGGGTGAAGAAAATATCGGCAAGATTCAGGAATACGCAATAGGCTACCTTGGGGTTGCCGATGTGATTTCTATCGAAGCGCCGGAGTCTTTCCTTGCTGATGTCGTTTGCTTTACAGAAGTCATCGACCTGATTCGAAAGTGCACTCTGCTCGCCAAAGCTGAACAGCTTTGCGTCGGGGCGGGTCTGCACGGAGCTGTCTTTAATCGACGTCATATAGGTGGAAAACTCCCCATAGCGAAAAGATGAAATTTTCGAGGGGAACGCTGAATCAAGGAGCAAGAGGCGTGTTTCTGATGGTGGCGCAGTGTTTACTGCTTTTGCGTCAAGTATTTGATTTTTGGCGCTTCTGCAAATGCTCTCCAGTTCGGGTTGCAAGCCGTGAAGCTCCGGGTTCCTGGCAAATTCCTGTTCTGCAAGGCTTATTTCCCCCGCCTCGAACAGCAAATCTGCGTATATCGCGGAAAGGACCTGCGACTCAGGAAAGAACGACAGGAGTTTTGCTGTAAGCGCTTTGATCTCATCGATGCTTATTGTGCTTTCGTACCTTATCCAGCAGCCAAAGAGGAACGAGGCTGCCTGTTCAAAATATCCTGCTAGAGATGTCGCTGGTGTGCTGTCTGGCAAGGCATCACTGTACAGCGTAGCCGCGGCTGAAATCCGCTCATGGGTTCCGCTTTCCAGCTCTAGAATGATATGCAGTGTAAGCGCCATCTGATCCGATGAATTGTGCTCCAGTGCGAGAGAAACTCTCTTCATCGCATCAGCGGAGCGCAGGTTCAATGGGTAACGGCCTTCACCATGTCCTGCATCAATATAGTGCTGAAGCGGATCGACCCCCGCCGCCTGAATGTCCGGGTATTGTTTCAAGTAGAACTCTTTGTCGAGAAGTGCCTCGCACATTAACGCATGGGCGTTTTGCACATTGACTGGCGTTTCCTCAACTCGTTCAGGAGCTGTTTCGTTCGCGGTTGCGTTGATTTTGGCTTTTTTGCCGGAGAAAAAACGGAACAATCTTTCCATTCGTCTAACTGTCCATAAGGTTTAAAGTTAACGCTGGCGTGCCACCGTTAAAATTTTGATGCTGGAAATCTTCTTGTTTCCAGAACCGCTTATTGGCTAACTTTTGCTTCCGCAGCATTTGTTGATCCTATACGACCGGCAATAGTTTTGCCGAGGGCAATACCAGGCAGCTCAACGAAACGGTAAACCAGATAGCTAAAGGTATAGGTGAGCAATATTACGATTAGCCAAATTGCCAGCGTGCCGGATATAAGTGACCATCCCGATCCCTTTGCCGCCATGCCGATCCGGGAGCCAACGATGGCAAGGAATAGGCCATGGAACAGATACACTGAATAGGAAACATCTGACATAAATGTCACAACCCTGCTGCGGCAAACCGTCTCTAGTACAGTCAAGTAACGTGCTACAGGACGATAGGGCACCAGCATGATTGCGATCAACGCCACCAGAGCGGTGAGGTAAAGTACTTGGTATCGGTAAATGTCGCCCAGCTTAGTGCACATTAGAAGTGCCAATAACACGTAAGCGGCTCTGTGCCATTTCGATGAGTTCGATATTGATGCGGCGCGATAAATCAATATGCCCGCGACAAATATCGGCAGTTTGAAGAACAACATAGAGGGTTCAAAAAAGAAATTGGCTTTGCCAGCGGCTACCGCTTGGTCAAATAGCCACATGAATGCGTACGAGAAGAGCGCCAGCGCGATTGCTGTTTTCCCCGTGCCAAATCGCTTCATCGCCAGGTAAATGAAAGGGAATACGACGTAGAATTGCATTTCCAGACTGAGACTCCAGTCCGGTAAAAACGTCGAGAAAGAATAGGTGGGAAAAAGACCGAATAGAAACGAGATGTGAAGCAGCAGATTGCCAATGGTGTAATTTGTTCTTGCTGGATCATAAACCCAATCACCTTGCCAGAGGGAGGGGTTCAATTCGCGCAGATGTGTATAACCACCAAGATAAATTGGCGCGAGGGCGACGACTAGAAACAGACAAAGATAATACGCAGGGGCCAATCGGAAATAACGACGCACGTAAAACCGTAGCCAGTTGGCAGGGTTTGACATCGGCTCGGTCGTTTCACGAGCCTGAACGGTATAAGCCATCAGTAGTCCAGATAAAACCATGAAGAGGTCAACAGCAATTTTGGGTGCTGGAACCGACATCTCCAACCATGAACCGCCCCAAATGAAACAGTGTCCGGTGACTACCCAAAAAGCCGCGAAGGCTCGGATACCGTTCAAAAAAGAGGTGTCTCTATTCATTTTTGCAACTTTCCATCCAGCGCGGGTTAAGCGTTAATGTTAACACGATGCCACTGTCTGATTTTTAGTCCCGCCCGTCGTGGGATTCTTCTGTGCAGAAACAGCTGATCAGAGCATCTGAACCTCAAGCCAATCCCCCGCGTCAGACCAACAACTCCAAGGTACCAAACAACCTGACATCCTCCGCCCGCGCCGAACGCGCACACCGGCGGATCACTTGGATCAGACATTCGACAAAACACTGCGCCGCCACGCCCAACTACACGTTGCGGGTGGTCACGATACAACGAATCGGTTTTTGTCGAGCATAGGCTCCATCCTCTGCGACCCGATGTATGCGCTTGGGGCTCCAATCTTGCCGACCATGCTTGAGTCACCGCGTCAGAACGGTCGTTTTGCCTTGAATCACGTAGCGCTCCTGAGCCTCTTTATACTCAACTCGCCTTTTTCGACTTGATCGAAGACAGACAATTTGAAGGTCAGCGTGTATCCGCGCTGACTGCGCCTTTTTGCTGATTCCAGTACGTCCTCCTGAAAAAAGATCAGAAGCGGTAAACCTGATTCCGGACGGGACACTGAGAATAAAAAAGGGGCCGAAACATTCGACCCCTTTTTTGTGCGTCAAACGAAGCGTTGTTGAGCAAAGCCGCGCGGTAAACGCTGGCGGCCGCCCATTGCAGTGAGACGTTCCTGCCATTCGGTACGCCAGTTCACCAGGCTGTGGCTGGTTTTGGTCTGGCGCGACGCTCGGCGTGCCGCATTGCGTTGATCCTTGCGGGCTTGTTTATACGCATCGGTATTGCGGCAGCTGCGGCACTTGACGCGATTGAGTTCGCGGCTCGCCGTGAGGTGTTGGCCCTTGTGACCACAGGCCAGATGTCCATCTACATTGAAATGAATAACCATCAGATGCCTCCTTCGTGACGTGTGTCTTTTTCGACCACGCACGACAGCCGGTGTTCATCAAAATGAAACACCGGTAGAACACCCGCAAGTAACTCTGGCGCGTGAAAGCGCTTACCTGAACCGTGGCAGCGGTCGATCGACAGGCTTGAGCGCCGACAACGTATTGCGGATCAATGGTGCGTCTTTCTCGATGTCGTTCAGACGATCGCGGATGCGCAGGGCGGTCGGGTGCCCGCCTTGGTGATCGACCCAGTCGGCGATCTCTTTGCAAGCGGCCGCGAGGCGTGCCTGCCGGGCGTCGAGCAGGGTGAGGAGGGTGGTGATGGACTCTTTTTCGGACATGAAACACCTCCGTTTTTACGAAACCTGAGCTGCAGCAAAAAGCCCGCGAGTCGCGAGCCTTCTGCCGTTGGGGCGCTGCTCCGTCAGCTGGTTTGAGTATAGACCCGCTTTTGCTCGGCATCAGCCGGAGGACTGGCGGGCCGGTAGTGGCGAACTGACTTTGTTGAGGCGCTGGCATTCGCGCTGGGCATCCTCTTGCGCGTCATAGCCGTCACCGATGAACCCGCCGGTACGCGTGTCGCAGATGCGGAACCAGCCAAGGGCTTCGGCAGGATCATGCTGGCTTTCTCCGGCACGTCGACCGTGAATGATGATCTTGTTGCAACGCTTCACGACGAAAATGTCTTCCATGGCGTCACCGCAGCTGATTCGTGTCAGATCAACTATAGAAGGCCGCGGCAATCGTGCAAAAAATACACAGTTCAGCTCGTCGGTTGCCACTGCCAACCAGTGGGGTGCCAACTCAGGACATGGCTGGGATTCAACGCCTTCAGAAATGCCGGGTCGTGGGAAACCGCGACAATTGCCCCTGGAAAAGTCTGCAAGGCGTGTTCGAACGCTTCCACCGACCTCAGGTCGAGGTGATTGCTCGGCTCATCGAGCAACAGCAATTGCGCTGGCACCTGGCGCCACAACGCCAGTGCAAGCGCCGCTTTCAGGCGTTCGCCGCCGCTCAGTGACGCGCAGGGCAAAGTTGCCCGCCGTGCATCCAGTTGCAGGTGCGCGAGGTAGCTGCGCAAGGTGCCTTCGTCTAACGGCGTCCGTTGCGCCTGCAACTGCTCGACAATTGCAGTTCGTCCATCGAGCAGGCGCAATTGCTGATCGAGAAAGGCCAAAGGCACATGGGTGACGCATTCGCCGCTCGCCGGCAAGCATTCGCAACAGGCTCGATTTGCCGCAACCGTTCGGCCCGCTGACGGCAATGCGCATTGGCCCATGAAGGGCAAGGTTCAGGCGGGCTGTCGGTGCGTCGACAGGTAACCACGGCAGACAGGCATCGATCAACGTGCAGACCTGTCGGGTACTCGGTACCGCGCTTCCTGGCAGGTTAATCAGCACGCCTTCCTCGGGCAGGACTTTCGCGTAGGCCTCGCGAACGCGCGCGTCGAGATCGGATTTGCGTGCTTGATGGCCGACTTTTACCTGTCCCATGATCTCTTGCGCGGCGGCTTTGAGCGCCGCTCGTTCGAAGCCGGAAACGTTAGCGGTGTCGGCGTTACGCCGACTGCCGGCAGCGTGGCGCTGGATCGTGTCGTGTTCGCGTTGCAGCCGTGATCGCTCACGCTGGCGCTGGTTGCGCGCCTGATCAAGCTGAGCCTGCGCCGCGGCTTGATGGATTCGACGCTGCTCGACGAATTGGGTATAGCCGCCGCTGAAAACGTTCGCGCCCAACGGCGTGAGTTCGACGATGCGCTGCATCCGCTCGAGCAGCTGTCGGTCATGGCTGACGATAATCAAGCCGCCACGCCATTGTTCAAGCCTGCGCATCAGCCATTCGCGACCGCTGCTGTCGAGGTGATTGCTCGGCTCATCGAGCACCAGCAATTGTGCGTCGCTCACCAGCGCGCCGATCAGGGCGACTTTCGCCTGTTGGCCGCCGCTGAGGCGCTCCGTCAGATCGGTGGTTGCGATATCGCCGAGGCCGGCTTCGTCGAGACTGTTGCGCAGGCGGTCCGGCAGATCCCAGCGCTCTGCGGCAAGGTCGAAATCGGCAGCCGAGGCCCGACCTTCATTTATCCTTTGCAGTGCTGCCAGTACCGTGGCGCTGCCTGTCGCCTCGGCAACGGTCTGCCCTGGTTGGGCGATGAACGATTGTGCAACGTAATGCACGGTTGCACAGCGTGTGACCGTGCCGGCAGTAGGGCGCAAATATCCGGCAATCAGGCGTGCGAGCACGCTTTTGCCGACACCGTTGCGGCCAACGATAGCGGTTGGCAGTTGATCGAACTTCAGATTCAGGGCGTCGAAAATCATCCCGCCATTGGCAAAATGAAAGCTCGATTGATTCAGGGAGACGAGTGCGCGCGTACGCGAGACGTGAGTCATCGGCACCTCCAAAAAATCTCGTGAAAACAGACACGCGCCAAAAAAGGCGTGTCGCGAGGGCATTTTTAGAAGGCTGGGTTGTTCACGTCTGCGGTCGTCCTGAAGAGAGGAAGATGGCTAGCCTAGAGAACGTTACAGCGATAATCAAGGCGCGCCCGTCATCTCGCTCATCTGTTCGAGAAACATCGCCAGCGCTACTTCCTCGGCTCGCAGCCCTTTGCGCATACGTGGTCGCGGCAGATCGGCAAGGGCGCCGAGCATGAATTTTTCCACCACGGCAGGGTGGATATAGCACTTGCGACACACCGCCGGCGTGTTGCCCAACTGTTTGGCCACACCTTTGACCATCTCGACGACATGGCGCTTGGCTTCGGTTTCCGTTTCGTGAGTCAGCTTGCGTAGCACCGCCAAAGCCAGTGCACTGCCCGCCCAGGTGCGATAGTCCTTGGCGGTAAAGTCGGCGCCGGTCAGGGTTTGCAGGTAGGTGTTGACGTCGGACGAGCTGACCGTGTGCCGTTGACCATTTTCATCAAGGTACTGGAAAAGGTTCTGCCCGGGAATTTCCAGGCAACGCTTGATGATCCGCGCCAGACGCCGATCCTTGACGGTGATCTGATGTTCGATGCCGCTCTTGCCCCGGAACTGGAAGAGGATCGCGCTGCCGTTGATCTCGACATGGCGGCTGCGCAACGTAGTCAGGCCATAGGAGCGGTTATCCCGGGCGTACTGTGTGTTGCCGACCCGAATCAACGTGGCGTCGAGCAACGTGATCACCGTGGCCATGACCTTGTCCCGGCTGAAACCGGGTGCGGCCAACAGTGTTTCCAGCTGTTTGCGCAGTTTCGGCAACGCCACACCAAATTCGCGCAGGCGCGAATACTTGTCCGCATCGCGCACTTCGCGCCAGCGCGGGTGATAGCGATATTGCTTGCGGCCCCGGGCGTCGCGGCCGGTGGCTTGCAGATGACCGCGCGGGTCGGGGCAGATCCACACATCGGTATAGGCCGGCGGCACGGCCAGGGCGTTGATGCGTGCGATTTCATCGAGAGCGATGATGCGCTGGCCCGACGGCGTGAAATAGCTGAACTTGCCGCGCAGCTTCTTGCGTGTAATGCCGGGCTGGATGTCATCGACATAATGCAGGTCGGATGGCAGTGCGTCAGTCAGCGCGGTGTCGGGCATGGCGGCTTCCTTCGGTGGCGCGGCGGTGTGTAGAACGATTGACCGCGCGCGGTGGCCGTCGTGCCGAATGATTTAGGCGAGGACGGCGACGGCCTTGATCTGCGCCCAGAGCTGCTGCCCTGGATGCACGCCTAACTGATCCCGCGAAAACCGCGTGATCCGTGCCAGCAGCGGCGTACCGGCAGCGTCGAGACGAATCAGCACATGCGCAGCGTTGTCGGCGGCCTGCTCGCTGACCACCGTCACCGGCAGACGATTGAGGATGCTGCTGAACTCATCGTTGTGCAGCGCGAGGCTGATGTCCCGCGCATGTACTTTGCAGCGCAAGGCCTGCCCCAATGCCATCGGTGCGTGTGTCACTCGTATGGCTATTTCGGTGGCCGGCAGTTGCAGGCTGAGCAACTGATAGTCGGCATCGTAGCCGCTGACCTGACCTTCAATGATCACCCCGGCGTCGTCGCCCAGCGCCATCGGCAAGTCCAGGCGTGCCAGAGTTTCGCCGATCGGTCCGCTGGCCAATGCCTTGCCTTCGCTGAGCAGCACCAGGTAGTCGGCGAGCCGTGCGACTTCGTCCTGCGCATGGCTGACGTACAGCAGAGGAATATCCAGTTCGTCATGCAGGCGTTGCAGGTACGGCAGGATTTCGTTTTTACGCTGGCTGTCGAGCGCGGCCAGCGGTTCATCCATCAGCAGCAGTTTCGGGCTGGTCAACAAGGCGCGGGCGATGCCGACACGTTGGCGTTCGCCGCCGGACAGGTGCTGCGGATGGCGCTCCAGCAGATGCCCGATGCCGAGCAGTTCGGTGGCCTGTGCCATGTCGACCCGGCGTTGAGATCTGGCGATGCGCTTGAGACCGAATTGCAGATTGGCCAGCACTGACAGATGCGCAAACAGGCTGGCTTCTTGAAACACATAACCGATGGCGCGCTTGTGCGGTGGCACGAACAGGCCGTTGTCGCTGTCCTGCCAGACTTCGTCGTTGATCTGCACGAAGCCTCGTTCGGCGCGCTCCAGCCCGGCGATACAGCGCAGGCAAGTGGTTTTGCCCGAACCGGAATGACCGAACAGCGCGCTGACACCGCGTCCCGGCAAATGCAGATCGACGTCGAGGCTGAAGCCTGAGTAGGCGAGTTGCAAACGTGCATCAATCATCGATCAGCTCCAGTCTGTGCGGGTCTTGCGGCTGGAGTACAACGCCAGCAATACGAGGAACGAGAACACCAGCATCGCTCCGGCGAGCCAGTGGGCCTGAGCGTATTCCATCGCTTCGACATGGTCGTAGATCTGCACCGAGACCACGCGGGTCTTATCGGGAATGTTGCCGCCGATCATCAGTACCACGCCGAATTCACCGACGGTGTGCGCGAACCCGAGGATCGCCGCGGTGACAAAACCGGGACGCGCCAGCGGCACAATCACGCTGAAAAAAGTGTCCCAAGGATTGGCACGCAGTGTTGCGGCCACTTCCAGTGGGCGGGTGCCGATCGCCGAGAACGCGTTTTGCAACGGTTGCACCACGAACGGCATGGAGTAAATAACCGAACCGATCACCAGCCCAGTGAAGCTGAACGTCAGCGTGCCCAGCCCCAGCCATTGTGTGAACTGACCGAGAAAGCCGTGCGGGCCCATCATCAGCAACAGATAGAAACCGATCACGGTGGGTGGCAGCACGAGGGGCAGGGCGACGATCGCCCCGATCGGGCCGCGCAACCACGAACGGCTGCGCGACAACCACAGGGCAATCGGAGTGCCGACAACCAGCAGGATGACAGTGGTCAGGGACGCCAGTTTCAGGGTCAGCCAGATCGCCGCGAAATCGGCACTCGTCAGCGACATTTTAAAGCTGGTAGCCGTAAGACTTGATCACCGCAGCGGCTTTCGGGCCTTTGAGGTATTCAACCAGTGCCTTGGCGGCAGCATTGTCCTTGCCTTTGTTGAGGATCACAGCGTCCTGTTTGATCGGGTCGTGCATGCTGGCAGGCACGATCCACGCCGAACCGCTGGTGACTTTGCCGTCCTTGAAAATCTGCGACAGGGCGACGAAGCCTAGCTCGGCGTTGCCGGTAGACACGAACTGGTACGCCTGAGTGATGTTCTGACCTTCAACGATCTTGGTTTTGGTCGCTTCGGTCAGCTTGAGCTTTTCCAGTACCTGGGTGGCGGCCAGGCCATAGGGTGCGGCTTTCGGGTTGGCGATGGACAGGTGTTGGTATTCGTTCTTCTTCAACACCTCGCCTTTAGAGTCGACATAACCTTCTTTGGCCGACCACAGTGCCAGGGTGCCGATGGCGTAGGTGAAGCGCGAGCCTTTAACGGTATCGCCTTCTTTTTCAAGTTTTTCCGGGGTAGTGTCGTCAGCCGAGAGGAACACTTCGAACGGTGCGCCGTTCTTGATCTGAGTGTAGAACTGGCCAGTGGCGCCGTAGGCTGCGACCAGTTTGTGCCCGGTGTCTTTTTCGAAATCGGCCGCGATCGCCTGGATCGGTGCGGTGAAGTTGGCGGCAACAGCTACCTGTACTTCATCCGCCTGAGCAGCACTGGCGGCGAAGACCGCGAGCAAGGAAACCAGGCCGGCAGGGGCAAAACGAGAGACACGAATGGTCATGTAACAGCTCCGTGGTTGGCGAGTGCATAGGGCAGCTATTGTTGGAAGTGGACTGCGCCGATGCGAGGGGTAAGTTCGCTATATAAATAAATATATAGCGAAATGCCGCCAAACAGGAAGTGCTGATTAAAGCCAGAGTGGGGGGCGCTCGACTCCCCACTCAACTCGACATTACTGGCGTGTGAGTTTCGCCAGTGCGTCTTGTGCCAATTGCCGGGTCAATTGCGCACTACCCAAGTCCTGGCCCAAAGTGAATGCCTGACCGGCCCAGAGGTTGGCAAACTCTGCTTCGTTGACCGCTCTCAATGGCATCAACGCACCGCCGGCCAAGGGAAATGCCGGCGCCTTTGGCGACATCGGGCCGAGCTCACGCATGACCCGGTTGAGAATGCCACGCGCCGGACGTCCGGTGAAGAGATTGGTGATCGCGGTTTCGCTTTCCTTGGCCGTGCGCAGCGCCTTGTGGTGCGAGGCGCTGACTTTCGCTTCCGGTGTGAACAGATACGCGGTACCGACCTGTACCGCTGACGCCCCCAATACGAACGCTGCCGCCACGCCGCGAGCATCGGCAATGGCTCCGGCGGCAATCACCGGTACGTTCACCGCATCGACCACCTGAGGTACCAAGGCAAACGTACCGACCTGACTGCTCAGGTCATCACTGAGAAACATGCCGCGATGGCCACCCGCCTCATACCCCATGGCAATGATCGCGTCGCAGCCGTTCTGTTCCAGCCAGATTGCTTCATCGACAGTGGTGGCCGAGGAAAGAATTTTTGCCCCGGTTGCCTTGACCCGATCGAGCAGGGATTGCTCTGGCAGACCGAAGTGGAAACTCACAACCTCAGGTCGAAATTCTTCCAGCACTTCGCACGCTGCCGCATCGAACGGCGCGCGATTGGACACCGGCGTCGGTGCGTCGAAATCGGCATGCAGTTCGCGGTAATACGGCTCCAGCAGATGCTTCCATTCACGTGCGCGTTGCTCATCCGCCGCCGGTGGCTGATGGCAGAAGAAGTTCACGTTAAAGGGCTTGTCGGTGTGTTGGCGAATGGTTTTCAGCTCGTCGCGCAATTGCTCGATGCTCAGCATTGCTGCGGGCATTGAACCCAAGCCACCGGCATTGCACACGGCGATAACCATGGACGAATTCGTCGCACCGGCCATCGGGCCCTGGATGATCGGCAGTTCGATACCAAGCAGATCAAGAATGCGCGTGTCTGGCCATTGGCTCATGAAGGCTGTTCTCCGAACGGTGAAAGGCAGAGCCGTTTTTTTAACAGTAAAAGCGGATCAGCATCCAGTGCGAAATTCAGAACAACCCATGCAGTTTTTCAGCGTCGGTGAAACCCGCCGCCACCGCCGCCAAACGAGTGGTTCATGAATTGCGAGGAGTTGTGGAAATTGTTGGTCCGTTGGTTGCCGAAGTTGCGCGCCGCAGAGTCGCGGTTGAGGTTCTGCAATTGCGCATTGTTGTTGATGGGGGCGCTGCGGGTCGCGCCGCCGCCAACCATCGACTGCCAGCCGTTGTCGGTCTTTTTATACACGTTGCCATCGTGGCCCGCGTAAACGTTGTCGCCAACACGTGCAGCGCCGCCGTTGCGTGCGCGAATGCCGCGATATTGGGTGGTGTTGCCAGTGTTGGGGTTATACACGGCGCCACGATTGGCGGTGACCTGCGTGCCGTTGCGCGCATTGCCGGCGGTGACCCGTTCGCCGGCAATTGCGCCACCGTTCGGTCCGACCGCCACGCCACTGCGTCCAGCGGCGTAATTGCCGTTGTAGACATTGTGGACTGCGCCGCGTTGACCGGCAGCCGCGACGCCGGTGCGTGAGTTGTAGGAAGCGCCGACCTGTCCGGCCCAGTGATTGCCGGTCCAGGCGTTGTAACCGGCGCCGTAGCGGCTGACTGTGGCCCGGTCACCCCACTGATGATAAATGTTGCCGGTGGTTCCGGCCCAGCCACCGGGCCCCCAGGCTACCGCGCCGCCGTGATAACCGTAAGCGGCGCCGCCCCAGGCCAAAGGTGCTGGATACAAGTGCGGCCCCCAGGCGTAGCCCCAGCCGTAATTGCCCCACCACGGATAGGCGCCCCAGCCCCAGCCCATCGCGACAGTGCTGCCGCCCCAGCTCCAGCCGAAGCCGAAACCGAAGGTCCAGCCGGTCCAGGGGGTATAGCGGATGGCGACACCAAAACCGTAGGTGACTGGCGGACCGTACCAGACACTGCCGACCCACGGCGTATAGGGATATCCGGTGCCGTAGACCACGACGCCTGTCGCAGGATCGAGGTTTGATCCCTGGTAGCCCGGCGTATAACCGACGACGACGGTATCGCCGCTGGACTCATAGACTTTGACGTAAGTGAGGTAATGCATCGGCGAGTTCGGCGGGATCGAATAGATCACCGCCGGCACCGAACTGGCCACGGTCCACGGGCCATTCACCATTGTTGCTGTGAACCAGACACCGTTTTCCACCGCCCACCAACTGTTGTTGTCGACCCGGATGATCGGCGTGGCGCTGTTGGCCACATACTGCAGCGGCGTACTGTCGATCGCCTTGAGTTGTGGTTCGCCGTCGAACTGTGGCGCAGTCATTTTCACCGCGCTTTTCTTGATTGCCGAGGTCTGTGGAATGGTTGCGGCAATCGCCGCTTCCTTGGCTTGAGGGGTGCCGGCAACGGAAGCCTTGACGTTCTCTTTCGCGCTGTCATCGGGGATGTTGGCGAAATCTGCCGGCAGCTTGTCCGCCGGGGCAAACGTCCACGGGCCGTTCATGTCACTGGCGCGAAACCAGCGACCGGAAATCAGCACGTAGCTGTTCTGGTCGCCGATCTCCTTGAAAATGTGCCCGGTGGTATTGCTCACGTACAACAGGCCTGTGCCTTGAATGGGCAGCCACTGCGGCGCGCCATCGGTGACCAGCAACTCGGTGGGCGTCGTGGCGACAACGATCCTCGGCTGTGGCGGCTTGGCGAGGCTGGGAATCTTGTCTTTCGGATCGCTCTGCCCGGTCAGCAGATCGACTTGTCGGCTCTTGATGGCGGCCTGCTTGGCTTTCTCCAGGTCGGCAGGTGGCGAGGGCAGGTGCGTGTAATCACCGTTCAACTGGTCAGCGACCATCCAGCCATCGAAGACATGCAGGTAGTGCTTGCCCTGTTCATCCTTCAACAATAACGGGCGAGTATTGATTACACGTTGCAGCGAGGTGCCTTCTACAGGGCGATACGCGGCGTCGCCATCGATATAGACGAGCAGTGCCGGAACCTCGGAACTGATGATGGTCGGCGGCGTGTTTTCCAGTGGTGCGCTGTCGGCTTTCCGTTCGGCCGAGAGCACGCCGACAGCAGCTTCCAGTTGATCGAGTGAAATGGTTTTCTTGCGGCTTTCGGCATCTTTTTGCAGCGCTGCGAGCCAGGTGTCGGCCTGACTGGCATCGGCCGGAAAATCTGCCTTGATGATTTTGTATTGATCGAGAGCGACCCAGCGTGTGGCCTTATCGACCAAGGTGTGCGCGCTGAACCGGACGATGCCATAAGTGGACTTGCCATCATTGCCGGTGGCTTCGACTGCCGCGCGGGCGTTGAGGGTGTAGCCATCCCAACTGTCGAGTTGTGGTTGATAGACCGTCAATCTGGCCTTGTCGCCGGTAATGACCTGCGGCCACGACGGCACCATTGGCGCGGCTTGCGGCTGCGTAGCGTTGGGGGCCGCCCACGCGTTGCCGAAGGCCGGCAGGCAGAGGATCAACATCACGAACAACGAACGCGGGCAAGACATCGTCAGCTCCATCGACAGGCCGGTCTCAAAACAAATGACGGCGAAAGTACGACCGTCGAAAAAGCATAGCCGCCCGCCATGGAAATACCTGGCGGATTCATGGATTGGCGGAAAGTCGAGTGTGGCAACGTGTTGCGATGTGGTATTTCAAGGGGCGAGATCTTGAAACCAGCCAAGAGAGGCCGTCATGTTCAACGCCATTCTGATCGACAAAGACGACAGCGGTTATCGCGCCAACCTGCAACAGGTCAACGATGATCAATTGCCCGAAGGCGATGTTACCGTGCGCATCGCTTACAGCACGCTGAATTTCAAGGATGGCCTGGCAATTACGGGCAGCAGCCCGGTGGTGCGAAAGTTTCCGATGGTGCCGGGGATCGACCTGGCGGGGACTGTCGAAGCCAGTTCCCACGCCGACTATAAAGTCGCCGATCAGGTGCTGCTCAATGGCTGGGGTGTCGGCGAAAATCACTGGGGCGGTCTGGCGCAGAAGGCGCGGCTCAATGGCGATTGGTTGATTCCATTGCCCAAAGCTTTTACTGCGGCGCAAGCCATGGCCATTGGTACGGCCGGTTATACGGCGATGCTGTGCATTCTGGCGCTTGAGCGCAACGGCGTGACGCCAGAGCAGGGTGAAGTGTTGGTAACGGGGGCCAATGGCGGTGTTGGCAGTTTTGCCATCGCACTGCTGAATAAACTTGGCTATCGAATTGTCGCGTCTACCGGGCGCGTCTCCGAGCACGAGTATCTCAAGCAACTGGGCGCCGGCGAAATCATCGATCGTGCAACGTTGTCAGCGCCTGGCAAGCCCTTGGCCAAGGAACGCTGGGCAGCGGTGATCGATTCGGTCGGCAGTCACACCTTGGCCAATGCCTGCGCCAGCACTCGCTCCGAAGGCACCGTCGCCGCTTGTGGTCTGGCGCAAGGCATGGATTTCCCGGCTTCGGTGGCGCCGTTCATTTTGCGTGGCGTGACCCTGGCCGGTATCAACAGCGTGACGCAACCCAAGGCACGCCGTGTGCAAGCATGGGAGCGTTTGGCCAGGGATCTGGATTTCTCCTTGCTGGCATTGATCAGTCATGAAATCGGCCTGAGTGAGGCCATTGACGTAGCGCCGAAGTTGCTCGCCGGACAGCTTCGCGGGCGGGTTGTGGTGGACGTCAATCGCTGACCCTGTAAGCGTCGTCCCCGAGTCAGTAGCGCTCTAAATCGGCGTCCATCAGGCCAGCGTCTCGCGCTCAAGCAACTGGCGTTTGCGTTCGACGCCCCAGCGATAACCCGAGAGATTGCCATCGCTGCGCACGACACGATGGCACGGGATCGCTACTGCCAGACGATTGGCGCCGCAAGCCTGGGCCACGGCGCGCATGGAAGTGGGGGCGCCGATGCGTTGGGCAATGTCAGCGTAACTGGCCGTGCTGCCTGCCGGGATTTCGCGCAACGCTTGCCAGACGCGTTCCTGAAAAGCCGTGCCTCTGACGTCCAGGGGCAAATCCAGGCCAATCGCCGGCGCTTCTATAAATCCCACGACCTCGGCGATCAGTTGCTCAAAGCCGCTATCGGCACCGATCAGGTTGGCTTTGCGAAATTGATCCTGCAGATCACAGACCAGTTGGTGCGGGTCGTCACCCAACAGAATCGCGCAGACGCCACGTTGGCTTTGCGCCACCAGAATCGCCCCGAGCGAGCATTGCCCAACGGCAAAACGAATGTCGTTGTTCTGCCCGGCCGCGCGGAAATCGCCGGGCTTCATGCCTAGCACTTGATCGGCTGATTCATAGAAACGGCTGTTGGAGTTGAAACCGGCATCGTACAGCGCGTCGGTGACCGAACCACCGTCTGCCAGGCGCTCCCGCACCCGACGCGAACGATGGGCGGCGGCATAGCCTTTTGGGGTCAGGCCGGTAGCGGCTTTGAAAACCCGATGAAAATGGAAAGGGCTCAAGCCGGCGGTCTCGGCAAGTTCATTCAGCGCCGGAGGCGTGTCGGCGACTTCAATCTGCCGACAGGCTGTCGCCACTGTGGCGGCATGTTGAGCGCTGACGTCGGTTCGGTCCTTGCTGGCGCGTTTGCTCGGCCGATAGCCTGCCGCTTCGGCCTGCTCGGCGTTCTCGAAAAATTCGACATTCTGCGGTTTCGGCAACCGCGCAAGGCTGCTCGGGCGGCAATAGATGCCGGTGGTTTTCACCGCATAGACAAACAGCCCGTCTGCTCGTGGATCACGCGCAACCACGGCGATCCAGCGTGGATCGGTTTCGATGTCGAGAGGAGGTGCAAGCGTTTTCATGTGGGTTGATCCGTTGACCTGTTTGATTCAGGTTAACCAGAGCCAGCAAGCGCAACACTCCGGGCCTTGCGGTCAAATTTTGGCTGTTTCGCCCGCTACGCGAAAGGTCAGGTTGATCCGTTGTTCACCCAGACGTGAATGGTGACCGTGCTTGATCGGCAAGACGCCATGAAAGCGCAGCCGATCAACGCCGCCCCAGATCACCATGTCGCCATGCAACAGCGCGATCCGTTGGCTTTTGTCACTGCGATTGAAACCACCGAACAGAAACATTGCCGGTAACCCGAGTGACAGCGAAACAATCGGTGCCGCGTAGGATTTTTCGTCTTTGTCCTGATGCAATGACATCTTGGCGCCGGGAACATATTGGTTGATCAGGCAGGAATCTGCCGTGAAATCTGCAAACCCCGCTCGCGCTGCCGCCGAATATGCCAGATCGGCAAACACCGCTGGCATCGCCGGCCATGGCAAGCCGCTGAGCGGATCGGCGCTGGAATAGCGATAACCGCTGCGATCGGTGATCCAGCCCAATGCTCCGCAACTGCTGGTGCCCACCGACATGCTGAAGCCGCCGGGCGTAAGCATGTGCCGCAAAGGGGCCGCAAGTAGAATCCCGTCCAGCGCCTTCAGCAGTTGATCGATGACCGGCAGGGCAAAACCGCGAAGCAGCCATGACTGTTCGCCAATTTGTTCGGCGCGTGGATGCTGTTCGGGTTCGTGGTCGGCGAACAAATCGAAATTGCTCGGTTGCATGAAGGTCATGACGCGTCGTGAAGGTGATACCTAGGGTATGCCGTTTCCACTGTGCAGGCGAATGACACCGTGACGTACGGTCACCCGAAACGCGAGGGCAGTGCGCAAGACAGCCGTGCTACTGGTGTTGGCAGGGGCAGCGCAAGTATGTGTACTCGCCACGACCGAAACCGTGGCGGGCCATGATCACCTGCGCGCAAAACGGTTCGGTCTGCAGCAGCGAACGGAGGATCGCACCGCCGCCCTGATCCAGTCGCTGCACAAGGCTTGCCCTGTCGAGCGATTCCTGTCGGGAAGATGACATCGACATGCTGACTCCTTGACTCATGGCCGAAGAACGTCAGTCCAGGCAGGGCCCTGCCGCAGAACACTCCACCGCTTGCGGTGAAATTCCTGTCGATGCTTACAGCGCTTTGCTGACGGCGATGTCGCTGATCAAGTCTTCCTGGTCATGAAGCTTGTCCAGTTCAGCCTTGGCTTCCTCTTCAGTGCCGTTTTCCAACTGAGCGAACTCAAAACGGCGTTCACCGTTGAGTTTGTATTTAATGACGTACTTGGTCGTTTGGGCCACGGTCATGCTTTCCTTGTTTGGGCAGAGCGTTTCAGCTGAGTTTGGTGCTGGAGCGGCGGATGATCTTGATCGAGTGGGTCAGGGTCGGTTTGCGGGTGACGCTGATCGGCCGACGGTTGACGGTGTCGATGGTAATGTTCCAGAAACCGGTGCTCGGCGCTGTGATTCGGGCCGGGAAGGTGTCAAAGGCGCCGCCGTGATAGGTATGACGACCGCCGTTTTTGAAGCTACGGAAGTTGGCGTCGTTCATCAGACGGATGTTGCACATTTGCGAGCATTGGATGACGACGATGTCGTCTTCATTGAGGTGCTCGCGCTGGTGAATAAATTTCATGGGCGCCTCCAGAAGGGCTTTTTCTACAAAATCAAAACGATAGCTTGTCGATGAGCGCAGTTTATCAGCCCGCACGGGTTATTATCTGGCCGTCGGGCGTTGGTTTGACAATTTTGAACAGATATTCGCAGTCGGATGCGGGTTAAATGCAGAAGGCCCCGGAGAAAAACGGCATTTGTGCTGTCGGACGGTCTTTAACGGAGGTTTTGTATGAAGTGGGGTGTGGTGTGTGTGCCGTTGGTTTTGGCTATGGCTGGTTGTGCGAATGTTTCCGAAATCAATGAAACATTGCCGACCATGAGCGTGATCTCCGGCAAGAAGCCCCATGAATATGCCCAGTGCCTGGCAGAAAAACTCGCGGACAGTCGTGGCGCATTGCAGGTGCAACCGCACAAGGATGGCGTTCAAGTGATCGTTCCGGGGAAATTGTCCTCAGGCCCTGCCGCCGTATTTGATATCGAAGACCGCTCCGGCGGCAGCAGCATCAAATTGCATGAACGCATGTCGAATGTGCCGGTACGTCCCCGCGACGTGCAAAAGGCGGCCAATGCGTGTATTTCCGGCTGATAGACTGACAGTCATCAGCACCAATGCCGTCGCAGTCTTGCTGTGACGGCATTTTCATTTCTGGAGTCGCGATGAAGCGAGAGCAAGTACGGGAACGCCACGCAGAGGGCCTGATCTCTGCCACCCATGTTATCCAGAACCCGGCGAATCCGGGCGAGTGGATCGTGTTTTTCAAGAAAAGCGCCGGGCGCAGTTATTTCCTGGTGGATGACAACGATGAGGTCGAATCTTTCGGCCGGCTCGACGATTTGATCGAAGTGGTGCGCGGCCTCGGGATCAAGTTCGCCGAAATTCACATGTAAGGCTCACTTGCAGACCACCACCACGCTGCGGTTTTTGTAGTTGCCGACGTCGACACCCAAGGTCTTGTCGCTTTCCTTGGGTTGAGGCGTGCCGTCAGTGCCAACGATGCGATAACCGGTGCCCGCGCATGAAGCATCCGCTTTTTCGTAGCAGGTGGCCCAGGAGTTGGCCTCGCCGGAGCAATCGATGGACAGGCCCTGTTCGCCATTATTCAGATACGTGGTTTCGGACGTGGCGCAGCCGCTCAGCGTCAATACCGCAAGAAGGGGCAGCAATCTGTTCATATTCATGGTTATGTCGTCTTCAGCATGGGGGTCTAGACGCTCTGACAGCGCCGGTGTGAAAAGGTTATAGCGATTGGCCACTTGTTTGCACGCGGGTACAAAAAAGCCCTGCGCAAGGGCAGGGCTTGGGGCATGTTGCAGTCGATCAGTCCTGATCTTTGCCACGACGCTTTGCCGATGCAGGCGTGTCGGTGAACACCGACGCCACATCAGTCGCCATCTGCTCGCTGTCGAAGGGACCGGCGATGTGTTCGCCGTTGGTCGTGGTCAGCGTCCACTTGCCGTCCTTCTTGTCGATCACATACCCGTTGACGATTTTTACCGCGGCCATCTATCTGTCTCGTTCGCTGGTTCAAAGGCGCCATGATACCGGCAAATGCTCGCATTGGGGGCGATGCGCGTATGGTGGTCGAGTTAATCGGCATCTTTGGGCTAAGCTGAGTTCGCTGCCTGAAGACGTCAACGGAACTATCGGCGAGAATATTTCTCTATGATGGCATCGGTTAGCCAGTGCGGGGCATTGTAAGGTGCACGCCGCCTGATTAGACTGCGCCGAAACTCGTACACACAGCCTTTTCAAGGACTTATATGATCAAGAAATGCTTGTTCCCAGCAGCCGGTTACGGTACTCGCTTCCTGCCAGCGACTAAAGCCATGCCCAAAGAAATGCTGCCGGTGGTAAACAAGCCACTGATCCAGTACGGCGTTGAAGAAGCTCTGGATGCTGGCCTGACGGAAATCTCCATCGTCACCGGTCGTGGCAAGCGCGCTCTGGAAGACCACTTCGACATCAGCTACGAGTTGGAAAACCAGATCAAAGGCACCGACAAAGAGAAATATCTGGTCGGTATCCGCAAACTGCTCGACGAGTGCTCGTTCTCCTACACCCGTCAGACCGAAATGAAAGGTCTGGGCCACGCGATCCTGACCGGTCGCCCGCTGATCGGTGACGAACCGTTCGCCGTGGTCCTGGCGGACGACCTGTGCGTCAACCTCGACGGCGACGGCGTACTGACCCAGATGGTCAAGCTGTACAAGCAGTTCCGCTGCTCGATCATCGCCATCCAGGAAGTCGATCCGCAGGAAACCAGCAAGTACGGCGTTATCGCTGGCGAAATGATCCGCGACGACATCTATCGCGTGCACAGCATGGTCGAGAAGCCAAAGCCGGAAGACGCGCCGTCGAACCTGGCAATCATCGGTCGTTACATCCTGACCCCGGACATCTTCGACCTGATCGAACAAACCGAGCCAGGCAAGGGCGGCGAAATCCAGATCACCGATGCGCTGATGAAACAAGCCCAGAACGGCTGCGTCATGGCCTACAAGTTCAAAGGCAAGCGTTTCGACTGCGGTGGTGCTGAAGGCTACATCGAAGCGACCAACTTCTGCTTCGAGAACTTCTACAAGACTGGCAAGGCTTACTAAGAGCGCTTGATTTGTCTGTAAGAAAAACCCGCTTCGGCGGGTTTTTTCATTTTGCGCCCCATATGATTGGCAGTGCTTGCCCAACGAGCATCTGCAGGTATGCTGATCCCCTGCCGAGGAGATAGAAATGGCCTACGATTTTGACCTTTATGTGATTGGTGCCGGTTCCGGCGGTGTGCGCGCTGCGCGTTTTGCGGCCGGGTTCGGTGCGAAAGTGGCGGTGGCGGAGAGCCGTTATCTGGGCGGGACCTGTGTCAACGTTGGCTGCGTGCCGAAAAAGCTGCTGGTGTACGGCGCGCATTTCGCCGAAGACTTTGAGCAGGCATCCGGTTTTGGCTGGAGTCTGGGTGAGGCGAATTTCGACTGGGCGACCCTGATCGCCAACAAGGATCGCGAGATCAATCGCCTCAACGGAATTTATCGCAATCTTCTGGTCAACAGCGGTGTGACCCTGCACGAGGCGCACGCGAAGATCGTTGGCCCGCACGAGGTTGAAGTGAACGGCCAGCGCTACACCGCGAAAAACATTCTGATCGCGACCGGTGGCTGGCCGCAGATTCCGGAGATTCCGGGGCGCGAGCATGCGATCGGTTCCAATGAGGCGTTCTTCCTCAAGGAGCTGCCAAAGCGTGTGTTGGTGGTTGGCGGCGGTTACATCGCCGTTGAGTTCGCCGGGATTTTCCATGGCCTCGGCGCAAACACTACGCTGTTGTATCGCGGCGATCTGTTCCTGCGCGGTTTCGACGGTTCGGTACGCAAGCATTTGCAGGAAGAGCTGACCAAGCGTGGTCTGGATCTGCAATTCAATGCTGACATCGCGCGTATCGACAAGCAGGCTGACGGTAGTTTGAAAGCCACGCTTAAAGATGGTCGTGAGCTGGAAGCGGATTGCATTTTCTATGCAACCGGCCGGCGTCCGATGCTGGACAATCTTGGCCTGGAAAACACCGATGTGCAGCTCACCGACAAAGGCTTCATCAAAGTCGACGAGCAGTACCAGACCAGCGAGCCATCGATTCTGGCGCTGGGCGATGTCATTGGTCGTGTGCAACTGACGCCAGTGGCATTGGCTGAAGGCATGGCCGTGGCGCGTCGTCTGTTCAAACCTGAGCAATACCGTCCGGTGGATTACAAGATGATCCCGACGGCGGTGTTCAGCCTGCCGAACATCGGCACGGTCGGTTTGACCGAGGAAGAAGCGCGCGAGGCGGGCCACGATGTGGTGATCTTTGAAAGCCGTTTCCGACCGATGAAGCTGACCCTGACCGAGTGCCAGGAGAAAACCCTGATGAAGCTGGTGGTCGATGGCAAGACCGACAAAGTCCTCGGCTGCCATATGGTCGGTCCGGACGCAGGCGAGATCGTGCAGGGTCTGGCGATTGCGCTGAAGGCTGGCGCAACCAAACGCGACTTCGACGACACGATCGGGGTGCACCCGACGGCCGCCGAAGAGTTTGTCACCATGCGTACGCCGGTCGGCGCTTAAGCGTCTTTCGCTTTGCTGGTGTCTGGCGCTGCTGCAACGGTAGCTGCCAGGCGCTGGCTTTCCTCCAGGCTCGTCTGAGCCTTATTCAATTCCTTTTCCAATGACTGGTTGAGCAGTGTCTGCTCCTCGACGCTCTGTTTGAGTGCCTGGCTTTCCAGTGTCGCAACGCGCAGGCGTTCCTGGAGGAGGGTGCGTTCGCTGTCAACGCGGGCCGCTTGCTCCAGCAGTTGATCCTGACGCTGATTGCTCTGTTTGAGCTGATCCTGCATCAGGCTCAGCTCACGCTGCGTGCCACGGTTTTCCGTGAGCAGGCGTTCGTTGTCGCGGTGCAGTTGCGTGATCTCGTCCTGACGGATCAGCGCACTTTGCTGCGCCTGACGCAGTTCGGCCTGAATCTGCTGCACTTGTGCTTCGTGACGGCTCTGTTCCTGCTCGCGCTGTTCTTTGGTGGCGTTGCGGTAGTGCTCCAGTGCGTCACGGGCGTGCAGGTGTTTTTCTTCCAGCGAGCGGATCTGCTCGTCCTTGTCTTGCAGGCGCAACTCAAAATCGGCCAGCGCCTGATTCAGGCCCGCGTTGCGGGTCTGTTCGGTTTGCAGCATTGAGCGCGTGTTGCCAAGCGCTTCGGACTCGCGCTCCAGCGCTGCGCCTTGAATGTCGTGTTCTTGCTCGAGCTTTTCCAGAGCCTGGCGGGTCTGTTTAAGCTCCGACTCCAGCGCCTCGCGCTGCTCCTCGAACTGCTCGCGGGCCTGCTCGATAGGCTCTTGCGCCTGTTCTTTGAGGCGTTGGGCGAGGCGCGAGACGAGGGCGCTCAACTCATCATCGATGGGCTCTGACGACGCTTCAACGGGCTGTGCGCCGTCGTCCAGCTCTTTCAGGTAACGATGGATCGTGGTTTTCGAGCCGGTGTTGCCCATTTCAATGCGTACTGCATCGATGCTCGGGTGTTCGCCACGGGCGAGGATCGCTGTGCGCGCGATCTGCACCAGTGCTTTGGTAATGCCGCCACGGGCCATGTGAACTCCTACGGTTACGTACTGTGGTACATGCCACTAAAGTACGCAGTGTACCATCCAGAAAATAAAGGTAAACCTTTGATAAAAAAGACGCGGGATATACTGGTATTACCCAGTGTCAGGCGGCAAAATGCGTTTCTGCATCCCAGTCTCAGTACGCCAGCGAGAAAACAGCCCATGAGCGATCTGGATCGCTATCTGCAAGCCGCCACGCGCGATAACACCCGCCGCAGCTATCGCGCAGCCATTGAACATTTTGAAGTGAAGTGGGGCGGGTTTCTGCCGGCCACGGCTGACAGCGTGGCGCGATATCTGGTGGCTCACGCCGGCGAGCTGTCGATCAATACGTTGAAGCTGCGTCTGTCAGCGCTGGCGCAATGGCATAACAGTCAGGGCTTTGCCGATCCGACCAAAGCGCCGGTGGTGCGCAAAGTCTTCAAAGGCATCCGGGCATTGCATCCGGCGCAGGAGAAACAGGCCGAGCCGTTGCAGCTGCAGGATCTGCAGCGCGTCATCGATTGGCTGGAGCACGAGGCGCAAACGGCGAGAGAGCAGCAGGATCGGCCGTTACTGCTCAAGGCTTATCGTGATCGCGCACTGATTCTGCTGGGATTCTGGCGCGGCTTCCGCAGCGATGAACTGTGTCGCTTGCAAATCGAGCACGTGCAGGCACACGCCGGCAAAGGCATCACCTTGTACCTTCCACGCAGCAAGGGCGATCGGGAAAATCTCGGCCAGACCTATCAAGCCCCGGCGCTGCTCAAGCTCTGCCCGGTGCAGGCTTACATCGACTGGATCACCGAAGCCGCGCTGGTGCGTGGCCCGGTTTTTCGCAGCATCGACCGCTGGGGCAATCTCAACGAAGAAGGTCTGCATGCCAACAGCATCATTCCTCTGCTGCGTCAGGCTTTGCAGCGCGCCGGCATTGCTGCCGAAAACTACACCAGCCATTCCCTGCGTCGAGGCTTCGCAACTTGGGCCCATCAAAGCGGCTGGGATCTGAAATCCCTGATGAGTTACGTGGGCTGGAAGGACATGAAGTCCGCGATGCGCTATGTTGAAGCCAGCCCATTCCAGGGGATGGCTCGGATTACGGATAACCCGGCTTCGTCGTAGATATCGTTTTCTTCTATTAATACAGTCAGCTAATAGCGAAAACAAATCAGCAGCATCAGGTTTGCCAATGAGCCATCCGTCGAGTGAGTGGGTAGGATTCACCCATCGAATTCACAACCACTGACGGAGAGTCATCAATGCCTATCATCAACAGCCAAGTAAAACCGTTCAAAGCTACCGCGTTCAAAAACGGCGACTTCGTTCAAGTCTCGGACGCTGACCTGAAAGGCAAGTGGTCGGTCGTGTTCTTCTACCCAGCCGACTTCACCTTCGTTTGCCCAACCGAGCTGGAAGACCTGGCTGACAACTACGCTGCTTTCCAGAAACTGGGCGTAGAGATCTACAGCGTTTCCACCGACACCCACTTTGCCCACGCTGCCTGGCACAACACTTCGCCAGCCATCGGCAAAATCGAATACACCATGATCGGCGATCCGACCCACGCCATCTCCCGCAACTTCGACGTACTGATCGAAGAAGTTGGCCTGGCTGACCGTGGCACCTTCGTGATCAACCCTGAAGGCCAGATCAAAATCGTTGAACTGAACGATGGCGGCGTTGGCCGCGACGCTTCCGAGCTGCTGCGGAAGATCAAGGCTGCTCAGTACGTTGCTGCTCACCCAGGCGAAGTTTGCCCAGCCAAGTGGAAAGAAGGCGAGGCCACTCTGGCACCGTCCCTGGACCTGGTCGGCAAGATCTAAGTCTGTGACACGCAACTCAGGGCGGTACGCCGCACCTTCTTAAGTACGCTGCACCGCCCAATAAAAATGCCCGGGCGAGATTCGCTCGGGCTTTTTTTCGCCTCAAATAAAGGAAATCGCCCGTATGTTGGACGCCAATCTTAAAGCCCAGTTGAAATCGTACCTGGAACGGGTCACCCAGCCGATCGAGATCGTTGCTTCCCTCGACGACGGTGCGAAATCCCGTGAAATGCTCGAACTGCTGAAAGACGTTGCCAGTCTTTCGAGCCAGATTACCTTGATCGACAGCGGTGACGACGCGCGCAAGCCATCGTTCTCGATCAACCGCCCGGGCGCCGACATCAGTCTGCGTTTCGCCGGCATCCCGATGGGCCACGAATTCACTTCGCTGGTACTGGCCTTGCTGCAAGTCGGCGGCCACCCTTCGAAAGCCAGTGTTGAAGTGATCGAGCAGATCCGTTCGCTCAAAGGCCAGTTCAGCTTCGAGACTTACTTCTCGCTGTCCTGCCAGAACTGCCCGGACGTGGTCCAGGCGCTGAACCTGATGGCCGTGCTCAACCCGAACATCCGCCACGTCGCCATCGATGGCGCGCTGTTCCAGGACGAAGTCAATGATCGCAAGATCATGGCTGTGCCGAGCATCTACCTCAATGGTGAAAACTTCGGTCAGGGCCGCATGGGTCTGGAAGAAATTCTCGCCAAACTCGACACCGGCGCCATCGAGCGTCAGGCCGAGAAAATCAGCGCGAAAGAAGCCTTTGACGTATTGGTCGTCGGCGGTGGCCCCGCCGGTGCTTCGGCAGCGATCTATGCCGCCCGTAAAGGCATCCGCACCGGGGTGGCAGCTGAGCGTTTCGGCGGTCAGGTGCTGGACACCATGGCCATCGAGAACTTCATTTCCGTGCAGGAAACCGAAGGGCCGAAACTGGCCACGGCGCTGGAAGAACACGTCAAGCAATACGACGTCGACATCATGAACCTGCAGCGCGCCGACAAGCTGATCCCTGGCAAGAACGGCGAATTGCATGAAGTGCGCTTCGCCAGCGGCGCAACCCTCAAAGCCAAGAGCGTGATCCTGGCGACCGGTGCGCGCTGGCGTGAAATGAACGTGCCGGGCGAGCAGGATTACCGCAACAAAGGCGTGGCGTACTGCCCGCACTGCGATGGCCCGCTGTTCAAAGGCAAGCGCGTGGCGGTGATCGGCGGCGGTAACTCCGGCGTTGAAGCGGCCATCGACCTGGCCGGTATTGTGTCCCACGTAACGCTGCTGGAGTTCGACGTGCAGCTGCGTGCTGACGCCGTGCTGCAACGTAAGCTGCACAGCCTGCCGAACGTCACCGTGATCACCAGTGCGCAAACCACTGAAGTCACCGGTAATGGCGAGAAGGTCAACGGCCTGCGCTACAAGGATCGCAATACTGATGAGCTGCGCACGGTCGAGCTGGAAGGGATTTTCGTGCAGATCGGTTTGCTGCCGAACACTGATTGGCTGAAGGGCACTATCGAGCTGTCGCCGCGTGGCGAGATCATTGTCGATAACCGTGGCGAGACTTCGATCCCGGGGATCTTCGCTGCCGGTGACGTGACGACTGTGCCATACAAGCAGATCGTGATTGCGGTGGGTGAGGGCGCCAAGGCTTCGTTGAGTGCTTTTGATCACTTGATCCGCACTTCGGCTCCGGCGTAAGCGTCAGGCCTGGAATGAAAAACCCCATGAGTGATCATGGGGTTTTTTATTGGGCGTGAAATCTGGCCCCTCACCCCAGCCCTCTCCCGAGGGAGAGGGCACCGACCGAGGTGTCTGGCGTTTTCCATCGACCTGAATGACCGAGTCGATTATGGATTCGGTAAAGATCTTTCACGTCGGCGGAATTCTTGAATATCCCCCAATCAGCTCCCTCTCCCTATGGGCGGTCCGACGTTTCGGGAGGGTTAGGCTGAGGGGCTTTTCAGCTTTTACAGCGGCGCAGGCTGAATGATCTCGACCCAGTAACCATCCGGATCCTTGATGAACGCCAGGCTTTTCATGCGGCCATCGCTCAGGCGCTTCTGGAAATCACAGCCCAGCTCTTCAAAACGTGCGCACGCAGCAACGATATCCGGTACCGAAATGCAGATGTGGCCAAAACCACGTGGATCGGTATTTCCGTTGTGATAAGCGAAGTCCGCGTCGTTCTCGGTGCCGTGGTTGTGCGTCAGTTCGAGAATGCCCGGGATCGATTTCATCCACTGGGTACGTGCAGCGGCGTCGGCCGGGATCTGCGCCTTGTCGACCAGTGCGAGGAAGTACAGGCTGAACTCGGCTTCGGCGAAGTCACGTTTTTCGACCAGCGAGAAACCCAGCACGCGAGTATAGAAGTCCAGGGATTTGGTGATGTCCTTCACGCGCAACATGGTGTGGTTGAAGACAAAGTGTTGGGTTGCGCTGTCTGGTGTGGCGGTGACGCCGGGAAAGGTGTTCAGTTCGTGCAGGCTCATGGGCCCTCCAATAACTATGGGCGAGTGATGGGCGCAATGATACGCATGCCCGCCGGCATCGCCAAATGAAAGGCGGGCTTGCCCTGAAAGTGAGCGAGGCTCAGACTTTACGGCTCAATTAGCGAGTGCGCCTGGCAATGATCCGACTGTTCAAATCCCTGTTTGTTTTTTCCGCTTTGTCTCTTGGCGCAAATTGCGTGCTGGCGGATGCACCGGACGTCACCTGGCCTGCAGGCTGGGAGGTTGAAGCGCTGCCGCAAGCGTCGCCGCAGGTTTCCCGGCAACGGGCGGTAAAGAACGATGCCGAGGGCAATCAGGTGATGGTGATGGAGTTGACCATGACGCAGGTCGAGACTGGCCATCAGGTCAACTTGGAGGGCGTGCTGCTGGAAATGCGCAAGTCCATCCAGAAGGGTTTCTTTCACGACGGCTACCAGAGTGTCTGTAACAAAATCCATCCGGCAACGCTCGGTTCTTTGTCCGCGCTGGAGACGACTTGCACGATCACTGAAAACGGTCGACACGTGTTGTCGCAAACCCTGGTCGCCGCAGTCGAGGCGGACAAGGCCTATGTTCTTTCCTACGCAGGACAGGCCGAGGTGTATAAGGCAAGTGCCGATGAAATAGTGGCGGTAAAAAACAGCCTGAAACTTTAGTCATCTGTTCTATGCGTGACTCGACTAGATACCCGAACGGATTAAGCACAAAGTTAAACGTAGACCGCGAATGGCAACATCACGCGGCGAAACGTTTAAGGTTTTTCTCAGCAGCGTTACAGACTATTCCTAACTTGCTCGATGAAATTAATTTCATTTGTTAGATATTGTCAATAAAAAAGCCCTGCATAGAGCAGGGCTTTTTTTGTTGGCGTGAGATTAACCGCGCAACCAGGAATCAACGGTGGCGGCACCGTATTGTTCTTTCCAGGCTTTCAGGCCGCGGTGGTTACCACCCTTGGTCTCGATCAGTTCACCGGTGTGCGGGTTGTGATAAACCTTGACCACGCGTGCGCGGCGGGTTTTCGGTGCTGCCGAGGTTTGCAGAGCGGATTTTGCCGGATTCGGATCGAGAATGGAGATGATGTCTTTCAGGCCTTTGCCGTAGGTTTTCATCAGCCCCTGGAGCTTTTCTTCGAATTCGATTTCTTTCTTCAACCCGGCATCGTTCTTCAGCGATTCCAGCTGCTTGAGCTGTTCCTGAAGGGCCTTTTCAGCTGCACGAAATTCAGCGAGTCTGGACAATATCTTTACTCCAATAGTGTGTTTGGCTGATACCAACCGCAAACAAAGCTATAAGCCAAGAGCCTTGAAACGACTCCGTGATAAATGGCTCACCTGCGAATTTTTGCTCAGGTTGAAAAAATTGTAGTAGTTAATGCGTCCAGAGTAAATCCTGATGTTGTCTTCATGTAACAACAGCGGTCTTTTGTATCAATTTGGTGCGCCCGATCGGCGTGTCAAGCTTAACGCCAGTAAGTTAATGTTGACTTAATGCGCTGATGAAGTCCGCGGCAGGCATTGGTTTTCCGAAGAGATAGCCTTGCAGAAAGTTGACCTGGTGCGCGGTCAGGTAGTCCGCCTGCGCTTGAGTTTCGACACCTTCGGCAACAATCCCCAGATCAAGCTTGGCCGAGAGTTCGATAATCGTGTCGAGAATATGCCGTGACAGCGCGTCGATCCCGATCATGGCAACGAAACTCTGGTCGATCTTGAGAAAATCGACATTGAACTTGCGCAAATAGCCAAGGCTGGAATGGCCGGTACCGAAATCGTCGATGGCGATCTTCACCCCCAAGGTATGCAACTGTTCGAACAGTTGGTGAGTGATGTCGGTCGGTTCAATCAGTTCGCGCTCGGTCAATTCCAGGATCAGGCTGATGCTGCCAGGTGCGAACGCTGCGAGAAACTGGCGGCATTCGTCAACCAGTTCCAGGTCCCGACAATGACTTGCGGTGATGTTGATGCCGAGGTGGAAGGGCGTGGCGAAGCTTGATGACAGCGGCCCCAGTACGGCTGCGGTCTGCTGCATCAACGAACGGGTCATCGGCACGATCAATCCGGAGTGTTCGGCAAACGGAATGAACAGGTCCGGGCGTACCAGGCCTTCTTTGGGATGATCCCATCGCATCAGCACCTCTGCGCCAGACCATTTTTTGCTGTCGCCGTGCACGACGGGCTGGAAGTAGGGGATGAACTCGCCAGCTTCCAGCGCACGGAGCATTTCATGGCTGGGAGACGTCGAGCGTTTTTGCAAGACATGACCAATCGCACCGGAGACTATTCCAAAGAACATCAACAAGCTGAACAGCGGCGGATATTCGTCCGCCATGTAACGCCACGTTTCGCCTTGCGGGTAACCGGCGGCGACACTGAAGGCATAGCGCGACGACTGCAGCATGCTTTGGGCAATCGGCAGCGCGGGAAGGCTGCCTTGGTGCACTTTGCCGTCGGCGGACAGCCAGTTGTCGCCGACCTGCAGCAGCAACAGGGTTTGCCGGCCAATCAAGCGCAGAATGTTGCTCAAGTGATAACCATCAAGCGTGGTCAATGCGCCGCCACGACCCTCACCCAAGCGGTAAACCAGCAGCGCGGTATCGGGCGTCACCGGGTTGCCGTTCATAAGCCACAACTTGCCCTCGTGGTAATCGCCGGAGTTGACCGCTTCCTTGTAGTCACCGAACAGCGAACTGCAATAGAGATTGTTGTCCCAGACCAGATTGGTCGAGCGTACAAACGGTCGGCGAGTGACCTGCTCGCGCAACGCCAGTTTCACCTCTTCGCAGGTTTTTCCGGCCAGTGGCAGTAGGTCTTTGGCCGCCTGCGCAGTGTTGTCGAGCATCAACTCGAACTGGCGCAGCGCCTCGGTGGCGGTCTGCCGGGTGCTCTGCTGCAAAGTGCGCTCGGCCTGCATGTAGAGAATCACACCGCCGAGCGCCACTGGAAGCAGGCCGCTGAGCAGGGTCACTACGAGGCGGGTGCTGCGTTTTCGGCGAGGTCTGACGGTCAATGGCATGGGCGCATCCTGTCGCGATGAAGGGGGACTCTTGAATGCAGGCTGGAGAATGGCGCGCTGCTGAAAAACAGTTGAGTCATCGGGGAGGATAGATGGCAGATGCCGCTTGCGCCGCTCAGGGATGATTTATCCGCGTGGCCAACTCGATAAAGGCCAGTGTGGCGGGTGAGGCCTGGCGCTGATCAAGGACGGCGAGGCCGACCTGGCGTTTGACTTGCGGCGATAGCGCAACTTTCACATACCGTGGATTCTGCGCCTGCGGTAGCGAGCTTTCAGCGACGACGGTGATGGCATCGCCACGACTGACCGTGTCGAGAGTGCTGAGCAGTTGCGAGCAGCGAAAACGGATATTCGGTTGCAAGCGAGCAGCGCTGAACAGTCGCGACACCAGCTCCGAAGATCCCGCTTCTGTAAGCACGAATGGGTCGTCGCACAGCTCCCTGAGGTTCACCGTCGAGCGCGTCGCCAAGCGATGGTCAAGCGGCAGCAGGGCAACCATCTGGTCCTCGATCACGGCAAAGGTGTCGAAGCGCTCTTCAGGCAGTACCACGAAACCGATGTCGATCCGCCGCTCTTCCAGCCACTGGATCACCTGTCGATCCGGTCCTTCATCCATATGCACTTCGATGCCTGGATAGGCGACGCGATAGCGCTGCAAAATCGCCGGCAACAGCTTGACCGACGAAGTCGGGCCGAATGAGCCGATGCGTAAAGTGCCGCGCTTCATGCCACGGGCATCGGCAGCCTCCTGACGCAACGTGTTGGCCAGACCCAGCATGGCCCGGGCACGCAGCAACAACTGTTCGCCGATATCGCTGAGCGCTACTTGTGACTGATGCCGACGCAGCAGTTCGACGCCCAGTTCCTGCTCCAGTGATTTCAGCGCGTGCGACACCGCTGACTGGGAAATGCCCAAACGATGGGCGGCCAAGGTAAATCCGCGCAGCTCGGCAACCAGCGAGAAGATTTCCAGCTGTGTGAGAGTCATGAGTATTTACTCATTTTACGATGAACAGGAATGAGATGGATCATACGCCATCCTTCAGTTACCCGGATTCAAGCCTTATGCATAATCTTCAGCAAACCCAACCGACAACCACCGACATGCCGGTCTATCTGACGTTGGCGGCAGTCACCATGGTATGGGGCGGGACTTTTGTCGCCGGGCGTTTTCTCGCTGGTAGCCTCAGCCCGATGTTCGCCGCCAGCCTGCGCTTCCTGCTTGCCAGCGCAGCGTTGCTCGGATTTCTGTGGCTGGCGCGAATTCCGTTGGCACGGCCTGCGCCACGGCAATGGCTGCAACTGGCATTGCTGGGGTTCTTCGGGATTTTCTTCTACAACGTGTGTTTCTTTTATGGCTTGCAGTACATCAACGCCTCGCGTGCTTCATTGATCGTTGCGTTGAATCCCGCGGTGATCGGCCTCGCGTCGTGGTTGTTGTTCAAAGAACGTCTGGCACGCGTGAAAGTCATTGGCATCGTCGCGTGCATTGGCGGTGCTGGCGCGGTAATCGTCAGCCGCAATCCACAACTGCTGGCAGCAACGCCCGACGC
Source organism: Pseudomonas sp. MYb2 (assembly GCF_002979955.1). Taxonomy (NCBI): domain Bacteria; kingdom Pseudomonadati; phylum Pseudomonadota; class Gammaproteobacteria; order Pseudomonadales; family Pseudomonadaceae; genus Pseudomonas; species Pseudomonas sp. MYb2. The sequence continues at coordinate 347,629 of NZ_PCQC01000006.1, read as the reverse complement.
CTGGATCGGTGACGTACTGATCCTCGGTTGCGTGCTGGGCTGGGGCGTGTATTCGTTGTTTTCCCGCAGTCTCAATCAGGCGCTCGGGCCGGTGCAGACCGTGACGTACTCGATCCTGCTCGGCACGCTGATGCTGTGGACGCTGGCGGCGGTGCGCGGCGAACTGAGCTGGACGGCGTTGCTCGACCTGGGCGTGACGCAGTGGTTGAGTCTTGTCTATTTAGGCGTGTTCGGTTCGGCGCTGGCGTACATCGGTTACTACGACGGCATTCGCAAAATCGGCGCGACGCGGTCAGGGGTGTTTATCGCCTTGAGCCCTTTGACTGCCGTGTTGCTGGGCGCGCTGCTGCTCGGTGAGCATCTGACGCTAGCCATGTATCTGGGCGGTGCGTTGATCCTGGCGGGCATTTATCTGTGCAACAAACCCCTTGCGCCGTCGGCAAAAAAGCGGATTTTATAGAGAGAGCAGACAAGCCTATTTACGCTGTGTAGAATCGGGTTACGCATACAATAATAATCGTCTTCTGGCAGCAGAAGCCTCGCCCGCAAGAGCCTTGGGTCGACAATGAAGATATTCGGGTTTCAACTGATCTACGGTGACTTCCTCGCCCGCAGTGTGCGTGGCATCTCCTGCGCGCCACCCACCAACCTCGCATGACTGACAAATAACCCTGGTTAATTTGATAAGAATGATGAGGCGTCACCATGACAGATTTATACGAAAACCCAATGGGCCTGATGGGCTTTGAATTCATCGAGCTCGCATCGCCGGTGCCGGGCACCCTGGAGCCGATCTTCGAGATCATGGGCTTCACCAAAGTCGCCACCCACCGCTCAAAGAACGTGCACCTGTACCGCCAGGGCGCGATCAACCTGATCCTCAACAACGAACCGAACAGCGTCGCTTCGTACTTCGCCGCCGAGCATGGCCCGTCCGTTTGCGGCATGGCGTTCCGCGTCAAGGATTCGCAAAAGGCCTATAACCGCGCACTGGAACTCGGCGCTCAGCCGATCCACATCGAAACCGGCCCGATGGAGCTGAACCTGCCAGCGATCAAAGGCATTGGTGGCGCGCCGCTGTACCTGATCGACCGTTTCGGCGAAGGCAGTTCGATCTATGACATCGATTTCGTGTTCATCGAAGGCGTTGATCGCAATCCGGTTGGCGCTGGTCTGAAAATCATCGATCACCTGACGCACAACGTGTATCGCGGTCGCATGGCCTACTGGGCGAACTTCTACGAGAAGCTGTTCAACTTCCGCGAAATCCGCTACTTCGACATCAAAGGCGAGTACACCGGCCTGACCTCGAAAGCGATGACCGCGCCGGATGGCATGATCCGCATCCCGCTGAACGAAGAATCGTCCAAGGGCGCAGGTCAGATCGAAGAGTTCCTGATGCAGTTCAACGGCGAGGGCATCCAGCACGTTGCATTCCTCACCGACGACCTGATCAAGACCTGGGATCAACTGAAGAAAATCGGCATGCGCTTCATGACCGCGCCGCCGGACACCTACTACGAAATGCTCGAAGGCCGCCTGCCGAACCACGGCGAGCCGGTCGATCAACTGCAATCGCGGGGCATTCTGCTTGATGGCGCATCGGAGCAGGGTGACAAACGCTTGCTGCTGCAGATCTTCTCGGAAACCCTGATGGGTCCGGTGTTCTTCGAGTTCATTCAGCGCAAGGGTGACGATGGTTTCGGCGAGGGCAACTTCAAGGCCTTGTTCGAATCGATCGAGCGTGATCAGGTGCGTCGCGGTGTACTCGCTACCGAGTAATCCGCTACACCGATAGACACTGTAGGAGTGAGCCTGCTCGCGATAGCGTTTTCAGATCCGGCAATGCTGGTGACTGAATGACCGCAATCGCGAGCAGGCTCACTCCTACATTTTTTTGTGTTTGGCTTAAGGACGGCGTTGGCGCATCAGGTGTTTGAAGCCTTCGAAGACCAGCACCACAACCGCCATCCAGATCGGAATATAAGTCAGCCATTCGCCAGACTTGATGCTCTCGCCGAGCAGCAGCGCCACCCCGAGCAACAGCACCGGCTCAACATAACTCAACAATCCAAACAGACTGAACGGCAGCAGGCGGCTGGCAATGATGTACACCACCAGTGCCGAGGCACTGATCAAACCCAGTAGCGGGATCAGCCACATCAACCCCGGGTATTGATCGAACACGCCCAAACCTTGCTCACCCCCACGCACGAACCAATACGCGACTGGCAGCATCAGCGTCATATCAACCCAAAGCCCGCCGAGGTGATCGGTTTTCAGGTATTTGCGCAGGACGAAGTACAGCGGATAGCCGACCACGACCACCAGTGTCGCCCAGGAAAATCCGCCAACCTGATACAGCTCATTCAATACACCCAGCGAAGCGAAGAACACCGCGATTTTTTGCAGGTACGACAGGCTTTCGCCGTAGGCGATCCGTCCGGTCAGCACCATGGCCAGCGGCAGCAGGAAGTAGCCGAGCGACACATCGAGGCTATAGCCATTGAGCGGTGCCCACATGAACAGCCACAACTGCACACCGAGCAGAGCGGAAGAGACGATCAGCCCGGCGATCAGTTTTGGCTTCGCGGCCATCAGCCGAACCAGCTCCAGCACCCGTCGCCACTCGCCAGAGACCAACATGAACACGGTCATGCACGGCACCGTCAGCAGCATCCGCCAGCCGAAAATTTCCACGCCGCTCAATGGGGTGAGCAGCGAGGTGTAGTAATACATGACGGCAAACAGCACCGAGGCCGAAACCGATAAAGCGATACCTTTAGACAAACTGTCCTCGCGGGTGGGTGATCAAACGGGGCGCGAAGGATACGTGGTTTTTGTGCTGAATATTGGCCGGATGGTCATTATTTCCCACACGTACATCCCCACAATTGTAGGAGCTGCCGCAGGCTGCGATCTTTTGATTTTAAAAAAACAGATCAAAAGATCGCAGCCTGCGGCAGCTCCTACATGGATGGCGTCAGGCTGAGTGGGTTTTGCGGCCGGACACAAAATGACTGACATCGTTGAAGCCCGGTGTCGATGCATGCCCCGGTGTCACCAGCGAATCGATAAACGCCTCATCTTCCGCTGTGATCTTCACCGCTTGCGCCTTGGTGTACGCATCCCACTGTTCTTCCGTACGCGGCCCGACAATCGCCGACGTCACTGCGCTGTTGTTCAACACCCAGGCAATCGCAAATTCAACCATGCCAACGCCACGTTGTTCGGCGTACTGATGAATCTGCTGGGCAATGCGCAACGACTCAACGCGCCATTCGGTTTCCAGAATGCGTTTGTCCTGACGCCCGGCGCGGCTGTTGGCATCCGGTGTCACGTCCGGCGCGTACTTGCCACTGAGCACGCCACGGGCCAACGGGCTGTAAGGCACCACACCGAGGCCGTAGGTTTGCGCGGCGGTAATCTGCTCGGTCTCGGCCTGACGGTTGACGATGTTGTACAACGGCTGGCTGATCACCGGCCGATCGACGCCCAGTTTGTCGGCGACACGAATCACCTCGGCAATCCGCCAGCCGCGATAGTTCGACAGGCCCCAATAGCGAATCTTGCCTTGGCGAATCAGATCGCCAATCGCCGAAACGGTCACTTCCAATGGCGTGTTGTGGTCTTCGCGGTGCAGGTAATAGATGTCGAGGTAGTCGGTGCCCAACCGGGTCAGGCTGGCGTCCAGACCATTGAAGATATGCTTGCGGCTGAGGCCGCTGCGGTTTGGCACACCGTCCACCGGGCCGAACCCGACCTTGGTCGCCAGCACCCACTCATGCCGATTGCCGGCAATTGCTTCACCGACGATCTCTTCCGAACGACCGTTGGTGTATACGTCGGCGGTGTCGATGAAGTTGATGCCCTGATCCCAGGCCTTGTCGATGATGCGCAACGACTCTTCGGTACTGGTCTGCTCGCCGAACATCATCGTACCGAGCGTGAGGGTAGACACCTGCAACCCCGAATGCCCCAGTGTGCGATAGCTCATGCCGAAATCCTTTTGTCGGTGGGAAACCTCAACAAATAACAGATGTGTAACAGGGCGCAAAGTGAATTGTTGCGGCGTTTAAACGCAAAAAGATCGCAGCCTGCGGCAGCTCCTACAAGGAACACATTCCAAGGAAGGAGCTGCCGAAGGCTGCGATCTTTTGATCCTGCTCTTGTAATTAAGCCCGCAACGTCCGCGTCATCCGCAGCGCCAACAGACTCCCGCCAACAATCACACCCGCCAGCAGATACAACGCCGCATCGGTCGAGCCGGTGCTGTCCTTGACCCAACCGACCAGGTACGGGCTGAGGAAACCGGCCATCTGCCCCATCGAGTTGATCAATGCCAGACCACCGGCTGCAGCGCCGGCACTCAACATGGCGGTCGGCACTGGCCAGAACATTGGCAGGCCGGTCAGCGCGCCCATGGTCGCAATGGTCAGGCCGAGAATCGCAATCGCCGGGTTGCCCGCGAAGTTCACCGCGATGACCAGGCCGATCGCGCCCATCAGCATCGGCACCACCAAGTGCCAGCGACGTTCTTTGCGCAGATCTGCCGAGCGACCGACGACCAGCATGAACACCGCCGCCAGCAGATACGGAATCGCGCTCAACCAACCGATCACCAGGTTATCGCTGAAGCCGAGGTTCTTGATGATCGACGGCAGCCAGAAGTTGATCGCATACACGCCACTCTGGATACAGAAGTAGATCAGGCCGAATGCCCAGATTGCCGGGTTCTTGAACACGGCAATCAACGAGTCGGAAGTGGTTTTCGGCTTGTTCGCCAGGTCTTCGGCCTGATCCGCTTCAAGCACCGCGCGCTCGTGCGGGGTCAGCCACTTGGCATTGGCGAAGCTGTCGCTCAGCAGGAAGTAGGCGAGGGCGCCAAGGATCACCGTCGGAATGCCCTGCAGCAGGAACATCCACTGCCAGCCGGCCAGACCGCCCTGGCCTGCGGCGAAGTGATTGAGGATCCAGCCAGAGAACGGGCTGCCGAGCAAACCGGATACCGGGATCGCCGACATGAACAGCGCCATGATCCGGCCACGCCGGAAGGTCGGGAACCATTGCGAGAGATACAGCACGACGCCCGGGAAGAACCCGGCTTCGGCCGCACCGGTAAACAGCCGCAGGGTATAAAACTCGGTCGGGGTGGTGACGAACAACAGGCAGGTCGACAGTGTGCCCCAGGTAATCATCATCAACGCAATCCAGCGTCGAGGACCGAACCTGGTCAACGCCAGGTTGCTTGGTACGCCGCACAGCACGTAACCGATGAAGAAGATGCCGGCACCGAGGCCGTACACGGTTTCGCTGAATTTCAGTGCGTCGAGCATCTGCAGTTTGGCGAATCCAACGTTGACCCGGTCGAGGTAGTTGAACAAGTAGCAGATGAAGATGAAGGGGATCAAACGCAGGGTGATGCGTTTGTAAACGGCGTTTTTATCGTCGTCGATGGTCTGGGTAGCTGCGGCGCTGTGCGACATAGCGGCTCTCTCTTTATTATGATTTTTTGCGATGCAAAGGGTAACGTTGATCGCCCTGAGAGTCTCGGCCAACCTTGGCAGGATTGTCTTTGTGCCTGAGCACAGGGTTTGCCGCCAGACCCTGTGCGGGTGAACAACCGCCAGTGCCAGAAAATAAGGATTGCCGCCGTTATGTTTGAACTCGATCACGACCTCGCCCAGGACATCGTCGACCGGGCCATGGCCATTTTGCCCTACAACGTCAACGTCATGGACAGCCAGGGTCTGATCCTCGGCAGCGGCGAACCCGAGCGTATCAACACGCGTCACGAAGGTGCGCAACTGGTGCTGGCCAACGGTCGCGTGGTGGAAATCGATGCGCAAACCGCTGTGCATTTGAAAGGCGTGCAACCGGGGATCAACCTGCCGCTGCTGCTCGATCAACGCCTGATCGGTGTACTCGGCATCACCGGCGAGCCGGAGCAACTGCGCACTTACGCTGAGCTGGTACGCATGACCGCCGAAATGCTCGTCGGCCAGCGCAATCAGCAGGCCGAGCAGCAGTGGCGGCGGCAGCGCTGCGACGATCTGTTGGCATTGCTGTTGAGCGAGGCCGGAGATTCGCCGCGGTTGATTGATGAGGCGCAGCAATTGGGGCTCAAGCCGCAATTGACGCGGGTGCCGTACCTGTTTGAGCTGGGTCTGGAGCATGGGCCGGGACAAACCGTCGATGCGCTGAGTGCCTGGCTGACCTCGCGCTATCCCGACAGTTGGTGCGTAAGTTCGGCCAAGTCGTCACTGCTTTGGTGTCGGCCAGCGAGTCACAACGTCGAGCATGATCGGCTGCTGGAAAAACTCGATGGTCTGGGCTGGAACATTTTGCGCATTGCCGTCGGCGGCCAGGCGGATGGCTTGCTCGGGCTGCGACGTTGCTATCGACGGGTCGGCGATTTGCTCGCCTATGGCCGTGAAGTGTTACCGCATTCACGCTTGCTGACGCTCAATCGCTATCGCTTGCCGGTGATGTTGTGGCGGCATCGCAATGACGATGCGCTGGATGAATTGCTCAAGCCGCTGCGCAAGGTGATCGCCAAGGACGGCAACGGCCAATTGCTGGCGACGCTGCGCAGTTGGTGCGAACACGACGGGCAGAGTCAGGCGTGTGCGGATGCGTTGGGCATTCACCGCAACAGTTTGCGCTATCGGATGGAGCGGATTGCCGAGTTGAGTGGGGTTGATCCGTTGCGGCTGGACGGGATGTTGGCGCTGTATCTTGGGGTGCAGTTGCTGCCGCAGATCGACCCGAATTGATCGGTGTCCCCAAGGACGCCATCGCGAGCAGGCTCACTCCTGCAATTGGAATGCATTCCCCTGTAGGAGTGAGCCTGCTCGCGATGGCGGCGGTACATTCGGCGCAGAGTATTTTGTGGAAATGAACAATAAACGCCCACGCCGCTTGTGCAGCGGACCGGCGTCAATGCGCATGCCGACTGGCAGCATGAGGGGCATTGGAACTGGAGAATTCGCATGAAAATCGTCATCGCCCCCGATTCGTTCAAGGACAGCCTGAGTGCCCAAGGCGTTGCCGAGGCCATTGCTTTGGGTCTGGCGCAAGTCTGGCCGCAAGCCACGCTGGTCAAATGCCCGATGGCTGACGGCGGTGAAGGCACGGTCGAGTCGATTCTCGCGGCCTGCGAAGGCGAGTTGCGCCGCACCCGTGTGCGTGGCCCGCTCGGCGCGCCGGTCGACGCCGCGTGGGGCTGGTTGCCGCACAACCGCACTGCGATCATCGAAATGGCTGAAGCCAGCGGCTTGCAACGGGTGCCACCGGGGCAGCGTGATGCCTGTATCACCAGCACATTTGGCACCGGCGAACTGATTCGTGCGGCGCTGGATGCCGGCGCGCAACGGGTGATTCTGGCGATTGGCGGCAGTGCGACCAACGATGGCGGCGCCGGTACGATGCAGGCGCTGGGGGTGAAATTGCTCGATGCGCAAAATCAGACGCTGGTACCGGGCGGTTTGGCCTTGGCGCAACTGGCGCGAGTGGACATCAGCGAACTTGATCCGCGTCTGGCGCATGTGCGATTTGATATCGCCGCCGATGTGAACAATCCGTTGTGCGGCCCCCACGGCGCGTCAGCGATTTTCGGCCCGCAAAAAGGCGCTTCGCCGGCGCAGGTGCAGCAACTCGATCAGGCGTTGGGGCACTTCGCCGACCTGTGTGCCGAGGCGCTGGACAAAGATGTGCGCGATGAGCCGGGCTGCGGTGCAGCGGGTGGTTTGGGGTTCGCCGCCAAGGCATTTCTTGGCGCGCAATTCAAAGCCGGGGTAGAAGTGGTCGCCGAACTGGTCGGCCTCGCTGAAGCCGTTAAAGGCGCGGATCTGGTGATCACCGGCGAAGGCCGCTTCGATGCCCAGACCTTGCGCGGCAAAACCCCGTTTGGTGTGGCGCGCATCGCCAAGCAGCACAACGTGCCGGTGATCGTGATCGCGGGCACTTTGGGGGAGGGTTATCAGGAACTCTACAACCACGGCATCGATGCCGCTTTTGCGCTGACCAGCGGCCCGATGACGCTGGAGCAGGCCTGCGCAGAAGCACCACGCTTGCTGCGCGAGCGCGCTACCGACATTGCCCGTGTCTGGCAACTCGCCAGCAAAAACTGACCCGCCTCTGTAGGAGCTGCCGAAGGCTGCGATCTTTTGATCCTGTTTTTAAGAGCAAGATCCAAAGATCGCAGCCTTCGGCAGTTCCTGCATCAAGATTGGAATCGCAGTGTTTCATTCATGTATCACCCTGAAAAATAGTTGATCTTGCCCCGCAATCTTCCTAAAGCCTGGCCGATACAGCTAACAGGCGCGCACACCACACCCCCAAAACAGTGACGCCGGACCGAAGCCCTTAGCGGGCCAGTGATAACGGCATGGACGCTCGTAGTTTTTATCTTCCGAGAGTCCAACCATGTCCTTGCGTAACCTGAATATCGCGCCCCGTGCCTTCCTCGGTTTTGCCTTCATCGCCTTGCTGGTGGTCGTGCTCGGCGTGTTTGCCGTCAACCGCATGTCGATCATCCGCCAGGCTTCGATCGACATGGAGTCGACGCAACTGCCCAGCGTCACGCATCTCGCTGTGGTGACGGAAAACGTCCTGCGTCTGCGCATCCTGTCGTTCCGCGTGCTGGTCAATCGCGAACCGGCCGGTTTGCAGGAAGCCCAGACCCGCATCGCCACGTTGGTCGACAAGGTTCGCAGTGCCCAGGCCAGTTACGCCGCACTGCCGGCGGGCGCGGAAGAACGTGCGTTGTATCAGACGTTCGCCAGCACGCTGGACAACTACCTGCAAGCGCAGAACCAGATGATGGAGCTGTCACGTCAGGACAAAATCGATGAGATGCGCAGCCTGATCAACACGCGGATCAAGGACGGCACCGACCAAATGGGCGAGCAACTCAACAAGCTGATTGCGATCAACGCCGCTGGCGCTAAAGCCGCTTCGGCGCAGGCCGGTGAAAAATACGACAGTGCGATTTTCGGCATCGTCCTCGTCGCCATTGTTGCCGCGCTGGCCACGGTGCTGCTGGCCTGGTTGTTGACCCGCAGCATCGTCACCCCCTTGAACCGCGCCGTCGCCGCTGCGCGCACCATTGCCGAGGGCAACCTGACCAAGGTCATCGAAATCGATGGCAACGACGAGCCGGCGCGCCTGCTGGAAGCCTTGGCCGCGATGCAGGCCAACCTGCGCAAAACCATCGAACAGATCGCCGGTTCCGCCACGCAACTGGGCGCCGCTGCCGAAGAGCTCAGCGCCGTGACCGAAGAAGCCTCCCGTGGCCTGCAGCAGCAAAACAACGAGATCGAACAAGCCGCCACCGCCGTCAACGAGATGACCGCTGCCGTCGAAGAAGTTGCACGCAATGCGGTGTCGACTTCAGAAGCCTCGAACCAATCGACCCACGCCGCGCGCGAGGGTCGCGATCAAGTGGTGAAAACCGTCGACGCAATCCAGACCATGACCCATGACGTGCAGAACACCGCGCAAATGATCGAAGGCCTCGCTGCGCAAGGTCGTGACATCGGCAAAGTGCTCGACGTGATCCGCGCCATCGCCGAGCAGACCAACCTGCTCGCACTCAACGCCGCGATCGAAGCCGCGCGTGCCGGTGAGGCCGGTCGTGGTTTTGCCGTGGTTGCGGACGAAGTACGCGCGCTGGCCCATCGCACCGCGCAGTCGACCCAGGAAATCGAAAAAATGGTCGCCGGCATTCAAAACGGCACCGGCGAAGCGGTTTCGTCGATGCAACAGAGCAACCAACGCACCCAGTCCACCCTGGAAATGGCCCGTGCGGCCGGCGTCGCGCTGGAGCAGATTACCCAGTCGATTCATCAGATCAACGAGCGCAATCTGGTCATCGCCAGTGCTTCGGAAGAGCAGGCGCAAGTGTCGCGTGAGGTCGATCGCAACCTGGTCAACATTCGTGACCTGGCCACGCAATCGGCTGCCGGGGCCAACCAGACCAGCGCCGCCACCCATGAACTGTCGCGTCTGGCGGTAGATTTGAATGCCATGGTGGCGCGTTTTGTGATTTGAGATAGGGTGAAGACTGGAGACCGCGCCATCAGGAGACGTGCATGCGCTATTCAGCCTTGACCCAACGAATCGCCGGGGAAGGAGCCGCTGCCTGGCAGATTCACGATCGAGCGCTGGAGTTGCGCGCCGAGGGCGTTGATGTTCTGTTGTTGAGTGTGGGCGATCCGGATTTCGATACACCGCTGCCGATCATTCACGGCGCCATCGACAGCCTGTTGGCGGGCGACACGCATTATTCCGAAGTCCGTGGTCGGCTGGCATTGCGCAAGTTGATTGCCGAACGCCATCGGCGGCACAGTGGTCAGGCGGTCGATGCCGACCATGTGATCGTCATGCCCGGTGCGCAATGCGCGGTGTATTCGGTGGCGCAATGTCTGCTCGATCCGGGCGATGAGGTGATCGTCGCCGAGCCGATGTACGTCACCTATGAAGGCGTGTTCGGTGCCTGCGGCGCGACCGTGGTGCCGGTACCGGTGCGGCCGGAGAACGGTTTCCGCGTCGATCCGGCGGATGTCGCGGCACGTATCACGCCGAGGACCCGCGCCATGCTGCTCAACAGTCCGAACAATCCCTCTGGCGCGAGCCTGTCACTGTTGATCTGGCAAGAGCTGGCGGCGCTGTGCGTGCGGCATGATTTGTGGCTGATCAGCGACGAGGTCTACAGCGAACTGCTTTATGAAGGTCAGCACGTCAGCCCGGCGAGTTTGCCGGGTATGGCTGAACGCACGGCGACCATCAACAGCCTGTCAAAATCCCACGCCATGACCGGATGGCGCATCGGCTGGATGATCGGGCCGAAATCGTTGGCCGAGCATTTGGTCAATCTGTCGCTGAGCATGCTCTTTGGGTTGCCGGATTTTGTGCAGAAAGCGGCGGAAGTTGCGCTGGCCTCGGATCTGCCGGAAGTGACGCAGATGCGCGAGGAGTATCGGCTGCGTCGTGACCTGGTGTGCGAGCGTTTGCAGGGGTGTCCGGGGTTGTACCCGATCCGTCCCGATGGCGGCATGTTCGTGATGGTCGATGTACGCCAGACCGGGCTCGGCGCCCAGGCATTCGCCGAGCGGCTGCTGGAGGGATATGGGGTTTCAGTGTTGGCGGGAGAGGCGTTCGGGCCGAGTGCGGCGGGGCATATTCGTATCGGCCTGGTGGTGGATCGGGTGAAACTGGCGGATGCCTGTGCGCGGATTGCTCTCTGTGCGGCGCAGCTTTTACAGGCGCGTAGTGCCTGATGGTTTTGCAGGGCCTTCACTGACCTCATCGCGAGCAGGCTCACTCCTACATTGATTTGAGGTGTACACAAATTCAGTGTTCACCCTGACCCTTGTAGGAGTGAGCCTGCTCGCGATAGCGATTTAACAGGCAATAAAAATCTCAGCTCTGCCAGGCCAATGGATTCACCAGATTCGCCGGTTTTTCCCCACTCAACGCCGCCAACAGATTCTCCACCGCACACCGCGCCATCGCTTCCCGCGTTTCATGCGTCGCCGAACCCATGTGCGGCGTCGCCACGACGTTGTTCAACTGCAACAACGGCGAGTCATGCTGCAACGGCTCACGCTCAAACACATCCAGCCCGGCCGCGCGTATGCGGTTATTGCGCAAGGCTTCGATCATCGCCGCCTCATCCACCACTTTGCCCCGGGAAATATTGATAAAGATGCTTTGCGGGCGCATCAACGCAAACTGCTCTGCCCCGATCAAACCTTCAGTCTGCGCGGTCAGCGGCAAGGTCAGACAAATGAAATCGGCCTGCTGAAGCAGATCCTCAAGACTACGATATTGCGCATCAAACCGCGCCTCGACCGCCGGCTTGCGCGACTGACTGTGATAGAGCACCGGCATGCCAAAACCGAAATGGCCACGCTGCGCCAACGCCTCGCCGATGCGCCCCATGCCGATGATCCCCAGCGTCTTGCCATGCACATCGGTGCCGAAATGCGCCGGGCCGATGTTGCGGCTCCATTGACCGCTACGCACCATGTTCGCCAATTCGACCACACGCCGGGCGGCGGCGAGGATCAGGGCGAAACCGGTGTCGGCGGTGGTCTCGGTGAGTACATCCGGCGTGTTGGTGAGAAGGATCTTGCGCTGCGTCAAGTAATCGATGTCGTAGTTGTCGACGCCGACCGAGACGCTGGCGATGGCCTCAAGCTGCGGCGCCAGATCGAGTAACGCGGCATCCAGTTTCAGGCTGGCACCGAGCAGACCGTGAGCGCGGGGCAGGGCGTCACGCATTTGCATGAGGCCGTCGGCGTCGAGGCTTTCGATCAGCGCGACCTCGCACTGTTCCTGTAGACGCGCCATCAGCGCTGGCGACAGTTTCTTGTACAACACGACTTGTTTTTTCATGACAAAAATCTCTTCAGGAATGCGCCGGCACGGCACGCGTGGCGACGGCTTTGGCAACGACGCGATCACTGGCGCCGGGCTTGAGGAACATGGTCAGCACCACCGACAGCAGCAACGCGCCGCTCATCAACAGGTACGAAGCGCCGGGCGAACCGGTCGAACTGTTCAGGTAACCGACCAGATACGAGCCGCCAAATGAACCGAGCGCGCCCATGCTGTTGATCAGCGCCATCGCGCCACCGGCCACGTTGGCAGGGAGAATCTCCGGGACGATCGCAAAGAACGGTCCATAAGGCGCGTACATGCAGGCGCCGGCAATCACCAATAGCGTGTATGACCACCAGAAGTGTTCAGCGCCCAAGGCGTAGGAGCCGTAAAAGGCAATGGATGCAATCAACAGCGGTGGCCAGACAAAGCGTTTGCGCTTTTGCAGTTTGTCCGAGCCCCACGACACGGCGAGCATGCCGATCACCGCCGCCAGATACGGCAGCGCCGACAGCCAGCCAGCCTCGATCATGTCCATTTGCGCGCCGGCCTTGAGGATCGACGGCAGCCACAAGACAAAGCCATAGACGCCGATGCTCCAGCAGAAAAACTGCAGCGCCAGAATGATCACCTTCGGCGAACGGAACGCCTCGGCGTAGTTCTTCACGGCTTTGATACCGACCTGCTCGGCAGCCAAGGCACTTTCCAGGTCGTGCTTTTCCTCATCGCTCAGCCACTTCGCCTGGGACGGACGATCATCGGCCAGACGCCACCAGATAAACGCCCACAGCACCGCCGGCAAACCTTCGATGATGAACATCCAGCGCCAGCTGAAATGCTGCACCAGGTACCCCGAGACCACTGACATCCACAGCATCGTTACCGGGTTGCCGAGGATCAGAAAGGTGTTGGCACGCGAGCGTTCGGCACGGGTAAACCAGTGGCACAGATACACCAGCATCGCTGGCATCACTGCTGCTTCAACCACGCCGAGCATAAAACGGATGACGATCAGCCAATAAGCGTTGGAGACCACGCCGGTCAATGTGGCGAGGCCGCCCCAGAGGATCAGGCTGACGAAAATCAGCTTTTTCACACTGTGTTTTTGTGCGTAGATCGCACCGGGTACCTGGAAGAAAAAGTAACCGAGAAAGAACAGCGCGCCGAGCAGCGACGACAGTCCCGGAGTGATCATCAAGTCGGCGGCCATACCGGACGCGGCAGCGAAGCCATAGTTGGCGCGATCAAGATACGCCAGGCTGTAGGTGATGAACACGATCGGCATGATGTACCACCAGCGGCGGGTGGCGAGGGTTGCGGTTTTCATGGGTGTTGCTCCTGAGCTTGTTGTTTTTGTCGCAGCAGGTTCAATAAATCGGTTGTCTGTCAGGGCCTCATCGCTGGCAAGCCAGCTCCCACAGGGATCTCTGGTATGTCAAAGATTGCATTGCCAACATCAACCCTTGTGGGAGCTGGCTTGCCAGCGATGGCGGCCTCAAATTCGCTGAAGAGTTCAGCCCGGGTTGGAAGGCCCTCCATATCCCCGCGACTCTGCACCGCACGACTGCCAATCCAGTTCGCCCGCTGCACCGCCTCGGCAAAGCTCTGGTGTTCCAGCAAGGCGCTGATCATTCCCACGGCAAAACCATCACCGGCACCCACCGTGTCGACCACCTTCGCCACCGGCACCCCGGCGACAAATCCCGACGCCAGATGCGTTCGGTAATAAGCGCCTTCCGGCCCGAGTTTGATCGCCACCGCTTCCGCACCTTGATCCAGATAAAACGCCGCAATGTCCGCCGGGTCTTCAAGCCCGGTGAGCAAGCGGCCTTCGCTCAATCCCGGCAAAACCCAATGGGCGAGGGCGGCGAGGCGGTTGATCTCGCGGATCATTTCGCGCTCGCTGGCCCACAGGCTTGGGCGCAGGTTGGGATCGAACGACACGCTGCGACCGGCATTGCGCATGCGCGTCATCAGTTCGAAAGACATCTCTCGCGCTGAGGCCGACAGCGCTGGCGGAATGCCGGTGGCGTGCAGGTGTCGCGCGCTCAGCAGGTTGGCGGTAATCGACTGCGGTGACAGATGACTGGCCGCCGAACCGCGCCGGAAATATTCGACCTGCGGATCGCTACCATCGTCGTTGCGGGATTTGAACTGGAAACCGGTCGGGTGCTGTTTATCGACATCGACATGGCTGCAGTCCAGGCCTTCTTTAATCAACGTCTCGACCACAAAGCGCCCGAGCGAATCATTGCCAACCCGACTCAGCCACGCGACGTTGAAACCCAGGCGCGACAGCCCGATGGCGACATTGCTGTCGGCCCCGGCGATGCGCTTGTGGAAGTGCTCGACCGTTGCCAGATCACCGGTCTGCTCAGCGACCAGCATCGCCATGGTTTCGCCGAACGAAAGAATATCGATCTCAGACATGAGCAGGCTCCAGACGCGATTGGCCGAGGCGGGCGAGGGCGGCGACGTGTTCGCTGGTCAGTTGCAACAGATCCTCGCCCTGCAACGGATATTCGGCGGCGCGCATAACGCCTTGGGCCATGTGCCGCAGCAGTTGTTCCCACAGATGCAGGTCACTGACGGCAGGCGGCACCGCGACCAGTTTGCCGTCGGCGCGACGGGCCACGGCTTTGCAGTGCACATAGCCGACATGCCGCCCGAGCAGGCGGGCGGCGCTGGTGGCGGACTGGTCCTGCCACTGCCAGTTGCCGATGTCGAAAGTCATCTTGATCGGCAGGTTGTGCTGTTCGACAGCGTTGAAGAAGCGTTGAAACGGTTCGATACGCCCGCCATGCAAGGTCTGGTCGTTTTCCACCAGCAACTGCACGGGGCTGTGCTGCAAACGCTCGGCCAAGGCTTGCAGATCGTTATTGTCGGTGAAGTAGCCGAGGGAGACTTTCAGCCATTTCGAACCGAACGCTTCGGCCTGTTGCAGGGCGGTAATCAATTCGGGATTCGGTTGTGCCTGACCGGCCAGCCACAGTTCGGTGGGCGAGGAATAGATGCTCTGCAGGCCCTGCGCCTGAGTGGCCTCGGCCAGTTGCGCAGGGTCTTCGCGCGTCAGCAATTCTTCGCGCCACTCGATGCGATTGGCCCCGGCGGCAGCCAGGATATCGATGAAGGAAGCTTGTCCACGCTGACGCACAAGCTCGGCGCCGTAGCTGGACAGACTGATGGAAACGTCGGGTTTATTCATTGTTATTGACCTCTGAAACCGGTTTCATTTTTGTTCAAAAAAATATCAGGTGTTCTGTATTGTCCTTTCGGACGCCTTCGCGAGCAGGCTCACTCCTACAGGGGAACGCATTCCAAATGTAGGAGTGAGCCTGCTCGCGATAGGTCAGCTCAAACAACGCTAATCCCCAAGGTTGACCCACGCTCAACCAGCACCGGCGCAAAATCCACCACCCGCGCCACCTCATCATCCCCACGCAAACGCTTGAGCAAACACTCAAACGCCCGCGCACCAATCTCTGCCGTCGGCTGAGCCAGTGCGGTAATCCCGCTGCCCACCAACGGATACCAATCCAGATCATCCAGGGCGATGAACCCGACATCCTCGAACAACCGGCAACCCATCTGGCGCAACGCAGTCGTTGCGGCCAGCGCTGCCACGCCATTGGCGCAGAACAACGCTTTTGGTCCGGCACCGGGCGTATTTAAAAAGGTTTGCAGTTGTGCGCCCAGCTCATCGCCGGTTTCCAGCACCACCCCAGTCAGCGCCGAGCGCTGAGCAATCTGTGCCTGAAAACTGCTGACCCGCTCGATCCGCGAACTGGTGCCGTCATAGGGTTCAGTCACCAGCACCAGATT
This sequence comes from Pseudomonas sp. MYb2, assembly GCF_002979955.1. NCBI lineage: Bacteria > Pseudomonadati > Pseudomonadota > Gammaproteobacteria > Pseudomonadales > Pseudomonadaceae > Pseudomonas > Pseudomonas sp. MYb2. Next base: position 331,420 of record NZ_PCQC01000006.1, on the reverse strand, counting down.
GCGATAACCGCGCTGCTCCAGATGCATCAGCGCCATCTCCACAGCTAGCGGGTTGTTCAGCCCGACCATGTCGCTGTCGAGACCGTCGACCTTGCGATCGACCAGCACCAGCGGCATCTCGCGACGCAGTTCGTGCAACTCGTCACGGTGATGGCCCAGGGTGTTCACGATCAGTCCTTCGATGTTGTACGAACGCAATAGGGCCAAGTGCTGGCGCTCTTGCTCGTCATCGCGGTCGGTGTTGCATACCACCAGGCTGTAGCCGTGCGCCCGGCAGGCGGTTTCCACCCCGTGCATCACGGCAATTGAATAAGGGTTACGGATATCGGCCACCAGCATGCCGATCAGGCGCGTGCGCCCGCGTTTCAGGCCGCGCGCCATTTGGTTGGGGCGGTAGCCGAGTTCGCTGATGGCTTGCTCGATGCGCAGGGCGATGGCATCAGAGAGCAGGGCGCGGTCATCGCCGATGAAGCGCGAGACGCTGGCCTTCGAGACCCCGGCGCGCTCGGCGACGTCGAGCATGGTCACGCGGCTGCGTTGGGCGGTGGAGAAGTCGTTCATCGTGGCGGCAACTTTCTTGTTGTTGGAGTGTTTGAAACGTCATTGAAACCGGTTTCAGGAAACACCAATCGGCGTGTGTACGTCAAGGTGCGTTAATCACGAGCCAACCTGCGTCAGAGGTCTTTCGCCGACGAGCGGTCGCTTTACCTGTCAGATCTGACAGTAGGCAAGTCTGTTCGCTAAGCGCTTAATTCCCTCAGCGTTGCGAACGGAATTTTACAGGGCCGTCAGCCAATGAATTCTTTCTCTATCGAAACAAATAACATCGGTATTTTTGCGGTTCCGCTAACGATCGATGGCGTCGGCACGGGCGGTGCACTTCCACCTGACGCACCCGTTAAAGGCGTGATCATCCGTATACCCATGTGGCCGAATCCGTCGGTCATTCCTGGTAACTTCGATCTGATTGAAATCATGGTTCTGGAACCCGGAGCCTCCGAGGCAGAAGAACAGATTTTTCACAGTGAACGCCTTCCAGTACCTGTGACCGTCCCTGATTTTTTTATCCTTCCACCTCGATATTTACAGCGTGACGGCGATATCCGGCTCAGATATCGCGTTACTGCGCAAGACACTGGTAATCCTGATACGTCCTTGCCGCAATGGTACATCGTCAGCCGACTAATTCCCGTCAACTTGTTGGAGCCAGAATTTCCAAGTGCAACTATCTGGGGGTATCTCAATTGCAATTCAGTACCCAAAGTGTGGGAAACAGTACAAATCAAAGTGCCTGCGCAGCCTGGACGGTTTGCCGAAAAAGACGTCGTCACTCTGGATTGGGAAGGTTTTCAAAGTCTCAATGGCGTGAGGCCAATCAAAGGAACGGCGGGACGGTTCTCCAAAACATTGACCCTGGCAGATGCTAATTCAACTGACGGATTCTCGTTTGAGCTGACTTCCCAACATTACGCCAAATATATTGAGCCGATGGCAAGAGATGCTTCTGCTCTTGCCACCTACACCTTGCATCGAAATAACACCGCTTTGGGAAAGTCAGAAACTGGCCTGGTCAAGTTCGACCGGGTTGTTCCTGGTAAAAGTAATTTTTGTGGGCCGGTAACAAGTGTGTTGGACGTTTCTGAAAGCAACAAAATGTTAGCCAAAGAAGTTAGCAGTCTGCAGTCGCGTAGTTTTCTATTGGGCGATAACGTTAATTATCCAATAAATGGCATGTTGATGGAGCGTACGAATATGAATATGCAGGCGAAACTTGGGACGGGTGTGCTGGCGTTGCCTCCTGTTATTGTAGGCAATTTGCCGGATGGTCGATTGACTTACGAGCAGTTGGTCGTTAATAAAAAAATTACTGTGCACTTGACTGATATTGATGATAAGGGCCCGGACGGGGCAGCAAGGATTGAACTTTATCTTTTTCCCAAGGGAACAGTTCCTGTCGAGTTCGACCCAACATTTGTTGTTGTGACGAAAACCAAAGCCGCCGAGCCCGGTGGAGACTGGACATTCCCTATTGTGTTCGAGGTCGATATCCCGGCCAGGGTAAGGGAGGTCTTCAATGCGAACGGTGATTACACACCTTTTGAATTGTCGTTCTTCATTTATGATGCATTCGATAACGTCGATACCTCCAGTCCCCACACCGAGATCCTGCTGGATCAGACTGCGCCTTACCAACGCCAACCCGGTGGTCCGAACGGCACAGGTATACGGCCTACGCTGTTGACCTTGGGTGCGGGGTTTCCTCCAGTTATCGATGATGCCTGGCTGCTCAATCCTGCCAACAGTGGTGGTTTGAAGTTAACCATTCCCACGGCTTATCAGAAGTTCGAAGCGAGCAAAGATAAGGTCAATTTTTATATCTCGACGCAAACCACGTTTTCTCTGATGCAGGGTGAAGGCGCGGTGGTCGAAGACTTTCCAGTGCCAACCGGCGGTGTTATCAATGTGCCGCTCAGCTATTTGTCGGCGATGAATGAAGGGTCTTACTTTTATTCCTACAACCTGATCGATTTGCCGGGCAATGTAAGCAACAACTCGGCTATTACCACGCTGTTCAGGCGCGTCAAGACTCCTGCGCCGGTATTGGAAGTTCCAAGAATCCCTGTCACGGGCGCCAATGGCAGTGTTCCGATTACCTTGTCCACTGCTGCTGATCCAACCAAAGTCATCATGGAAATCGACTTTCCGTTGAATTCGCTTCCGGGTGATCGAATCATTCCGTACTTGACCTCTGATCAGGCCGGGGCAGCGATTGCGTTGCCTGAACAACCGATTCCGCCGGCTGGTACTGCCGGGCCTCTGCTTTTCGAACTGGATTTTGACATCATGTCCCAGCTCTTTGGCGATGCCAATGGGACTCAAGAGGTGGAGTTTGAGTACTGGTACGAACTGGAGCGCTCAACAATCACGCCTAACCCGACTTCGGCGTCTGTGTTTGCCATCGTCGACTTTTCCTATGCCGGGCCTGAGCAACCGAATCTGCCCGACTTGCCGAACATCAACATTTCTCCTGTCGTGGTGCAGGGCGCTGGAACTCCGGCGCCAGCACCAAACACACTGGGTCCGGCACAGGCTGGTATTGCGGCAACGATGAATTGGCCTTTGTGGACTGATGTAAACCGTCCGGTCACCGGGCGTGAAATCGTCAAGTTCTATTACCAGGATAAACAGGTCGGCGAACCCATTCCGGTACGGGTGGGCGACACAACCGTGCAAACGACATTGCCTTGGGAAACCATTCGCCTGGAGGGGAACGGTACGGGGGCAGACGCTCGCAAAGCGTACATCACCATCGAGTACCCGGGCAGCGCCAACGTGATGAAGCAGAAGATACCTACCGATGTCCAGGTGACTGCTATCGTGATCAATGTACCCGCGCCTCAGCTTATCGTGTCAGCGTTCCGAGCTGCGAGTGGAACTGTTGTGCCGGAGCGGATTATCACCAGCATCAACTGCCCTAGCCTTAATCATCCTGTTACGGTGAACGGTCCAATGCCGCCGTATCAGCCGCGTAATTTGCGGATCCGGATTATCCGCGATGCCAATATCCCGACTGGGGCAACGGTCGATCTGACGTTCGTGGGGCGCACCACAAATACTCCGGCTGGCACGGATATTCCCAACACCACTATCACGGATTCCGCCCCGATGCCGCCAACGGGAGATCTAGAGTTCCGTCTTACCGATTATGAGGCGATCAAAACGATCCAGTTGCCGAGTACTGCACCAGGGACTCGTCCAGCCACCCGTTACGCCCGCATTGCCTACACGGTCAACGGCATTACATCCGAAACGATCGTCCCTGTGGCGCTTCTGAATACGAGTCTGGTGTATTGCGACATTGAACGGCCTGAAGTAACTCCTTGATTCGGCGTATGAGTTCGTCAGCGCTGGTGAAAGTCAACTGGCTTTTCTTTCATCAGTGCTGGCGATTTTTTACTTTCGAATGAAGCCTCGTACATGAAAATGAGACAAGTCCTACCTCGACGAGGATGTTTCCTACATATAACTGGCTTGGTAAACCGTAGTCTGACGGCCGTCTCGGATTGCCCTCACATATCAGTCATGGGGGGAACCGCGTTCGTCAGGTAATGTTACCGAGTAGGGCCTAAATATGTCTTCAATATCAGATTCCGCGTTTCCCAGAAACACTCTTCATTTTTGTTTGCTTACATGTATTCCAATTTTATTTGATTCGGGATTGTCCCACGCCGCCACCGTTCCAGCAGGCACCACGCAAAATATTGATGCCACTACACCATTGGATACCTGGCAACTTGAAACCAATGCTTCGTTGATAGGCCTTGGCGCCGAAACTCTCGCTATCACTGGTACGGTGGGCAGTACTGTCAACTTGACCGGCTCTACCGTTACCTCAGCATCTGCTTCACAAGGAATGTTCCTGACCAACGCCAGTGCCATATTGAGTCGCACTACTGTCACCAGTGCGGGCGGGATTGGTATGTCAGCGGTTCGTGGCGTTGCCAGCGTCGGAGGATCGACGGTGACCTTGCGTGACCAATCTGTAGTTCAAGGCCTACAAGGCGGGATCGCGGGCAATCGGTTCAGCAATATCGATATCCAGAACTCCACTGTGCAAGGCACTGGAGGCAGCAGTTTTGGTATTCGATTGCTTGAAGGCACACTGTCCGCCACCTCAAGCACCCTCACGGGTGGACGCAACGGTTTGATCGTCGGAACCGACACTCAGGCGTCGGCCATCATTCCATCAACGATCCTGCTTGATGGTACGCGGGTGGAAGGTCAGGGCGGCTCCGCCATTTTGGTGGGCTTCAATGCGCCGAATTTCCCTACCATTGCCAATATCACAGTACGTAATCATTCGACATTGATCGGCGCCAACGGCACCTTGCTTGAGGTCGGTCCTGGTGCTTCCGCAAACCTTGTCGTGGACGACAGCGTTCTAAAGGGGAATGTCGAAGTGGCTTCCGGCAGCTCGGCAAATGTCACGCTGCAAAACAATGCAACCTTGAGCGGCAACTTGCAAAACGTTACCAGCGCGACACTCAATAATCGGGCGAATATGTCGGGCAACGTCATAGGCGCATCTACCATGTTGATCGACAATGCTTCCATGTTGACCGGCGACTTGCAGAATGTCGCCAACACCACGATCAACAATCAAAGCGTTATGACCGGCAACGTTTCAGGTGCCGCGAACAGCGTTTCGGCCTTGCGGCTGGACAATGCTTCCACGCTGATAGGGCAAGTCAATGATGTTGCCAACTTTGCCATCGGCAATCAGGCGTTGTGGCAAATGACCGCCAGCCAATCTGTGAGTAACCTGGCGCTCGCCAATGGCGGCAGGGTGAAGCTGGGCGACGGCCAACAGTATTTCCAGCTTGATGTGGCGAATCTGTCGGGCAGCGGTACGTTCGAGATGGGCACCGACTTCAACAGGGGCATCAGTGATCTTTTGAATGTGACGGGCAGTGCAGCCGGTAATCACCAGTTATTGGTTTCAAGTACAGGGCTGGACCCTGTCAGTGATGCGTCAATAAAAGTGGTGCAGAGCGTCGCCGGTACTGCCGAATATGGTTTGGTCAACAGCAAAGTGGATGCCGGTGCATTCACCTACAAATTGATCAAGGAAGGAAACGACTGGTATTTGCAGCCTGACAAGGAAGTTGTCAGTACACCCACACGCTCGGTCTTGGCCATTTTTGGTACGGCTCCCACGGTGATATACGGCGAGATGGCATCGTTGAATAACCGCATGGGCGATCTTCGCAATAACAGCGAGTTGACCGGTGGCTGGGTTCGCTCTTACGGCAATCGATATTCCATCAGCAATAACGCTTATGGCGATGGTTACAGCCAAAATCAGTATGGTTTGTCCATGGGTGTGGACACTCCAATCCAGCTCGCGGATGAAACAGTATTGTTTGGCGTTTTCGCAGGGTACAGCAAGTCCGATCTGGACTTGAAACGCGGCAGTTCAGGCGAAATCGACAGCACCTCGATCGGTGTCTATGGTACGTGGTTGGGTGAGAGTGGCTATTACCTGGATACTGTTGCCAAACTCAATCATTTTCGCAACGATGCCAAAGTGACGATGAGTGATGGCACTCGTACCAAAGGTGATTACGACAACCTTGGCGCGAGTGCGTCGGTGGAGTTTGGTAAGCACATCGACATCAGCGAGGATTACTACGCTGAAGTTTTCACTCAGTGGCAGGCTGCGTCTGTGCAAGGCAAGGAATATACGCTGGATAACGGGTTGCGCGCTGACGCCGACACTACACGCTCTATGCTTGGCAAGGTGGGCGTCACGCTAGGCAGAGGTACGACCTTGGCGGATGGCAGTATCGTGCAGCCTCATGTGCGCGCCGCGGTAGTCAACGAATTTGTGAAAAACAACGAAGTGCGCATCAACGATAATAAATTCAATAACGATTTGTCCGGTGGGCAGTTTGAAGTGGGGGCCGGAGTATCATGGACATTGATTGGCCGTTGGCAGATGTACGCAGAGGTGGATACCAGCAAAGGTGAAAATGTCAGCAAAGACTTTGGTATGGGCATTGGTGTCCATTATCAATTTTGAGTCATAAAAAAAGGGAGGCTTAGCCTTCCTTTTTTTTTAATGCTTTTATTCATCCAGCCTTCAAAACCTGAAAATTGCCTTTCAGGGTAAACGTCTCGCCCTCTGTACCTGGATACTCAAGAGCTGCCTGGAAACTGCCTTTGACGTTGTCTCCAAGCGCTGGCTCCAGTTTGATATTTCCAGAGATGCTTTCATAGACAGTCCCATCAGCATCTTTAAAACTAAAGTCCACATCAGCGCGCGATCTCAACTCATAATCGCCAACGGCGAAATTGGCCGGTAATGAAATGTACACTGTCCGAGCAGCCAGGCTTTTTGCCTTTGTCTTTGCGGCGGGTCGATGTACGGCTGTAATAAGAACGGCGTCGGTTTTTTGTGGCCCGGATTTCACGTTGTCTATCAGTCGAGAAGTGGCGATAAACTCTGGAAATTCTGTTTTCGTAGCAAATGCTGCTGCATTGACATAGTTACCGTCTGCGAAGCTGGTGCGCTTGATTACCGCTTTCATGGAATCGGTCTCCGTTACGAAAGAAGAGGTACCCAAAGGCCTTAGCCCTAATCCTGGATGAGCCATCTAATACTGTCCGTATAGGGATTGTATACTGTCACTGTTGACAGTTTACGAAGTCTCCAATCTGTGAAACTAATGGTTCTTGGATAACATCGCCGGTTGCCAAGTAATTGTCGTCTTCCAGGCCACCTTCAACTAAACAACCCTGCCGCAATATTGATCGAGAAGCCCAATATCGCCGTGTTGAATACGAACCCGATCAACGATTGCGCCAGCACAATCTTGCGGATATCCCGCGTCGCCACGCCCACATCCGCTGTTTGCACCGCCACGCCGATGGTGAACGAGAAGTACAAGAAGTCCCAATAGTTGGGCGTGGTCAGTCCTTCGGCGAAACGCAGCGCCGGTTCCTTGCCATCCCAGGTGTAAAACAGGCGGGCGTAGTGCACGCAGAAAATCACTCCGATCAGTAGCCACGAACCGATCACTGTGAGTGCGGTAAACCCGTAATGCATGAGCTTGCGCGTGGTTTCCAGGTCTTTGCTGCCCGCCAGTTCGAAGGTGATGGTCGCCAGACTCGCCAGCGCGGCGATGCACACCACGAACAGCACCAGCCCGGCATTTTCGTCTTCGACTTCAGCGATGCGTTTGACGTCCGGGGCCTTGGCGCGCGCGGTCAGCCAGAACATCAGGATCAGGTAAGTCCAGACACCGGCGTTCCAGCCAATGAGGATTTTACTGACGATGGAGTCGGCGGGTGCCAACAGGCCGGTGGCAAGGCCGAACAGGGCGGCGGCAGACAGGCGAGGGTGGGTGCGAGCGAGAAAGCGCATGGGGACTCACGTGGTGAACTGTCCCAGCACCATAGCTCACACAACCTTGCTTTTGTAGGAGCTACCGCAGGCTGCGATCTTTTGATCTTCAAAACAACATCAAAAGATCGCAGCCTGCGGCAGCTCCTACTTTTGCATCAGTGCCTGGTGAATCGTTGTACGAGCTTCATGACGACGACGAAGAAGACCGGGACGAAGATCACCGCCAGCGTCGCGGTGATCATGCCGCCGATCACCCCTGTCCCGATGGCTTGTTGGCTTGCGGAACTGGCGCCAGTGGCGATGGCCAGTGGCACCACACCGAGAATGAACGCCAGCGACGTCATCACGATCGGACGCAGACGCAAACGTGCGGCCTGCAACGTTGCATCGATCAGGTCGTGACCTTCGTCATAAAGACTCTTGGCAAACTCGATGATCAGGATCGCGTTCTTTGCCGAGAGGCCGATGATGGTGATCAGCCCGACCTTGAAGAACACATCATTGGGCATGCCGCGCAACGTCACGGCCAGCACCGCGCCGAGCACGCCCAGTGGCACCACCAGCAACACCGAGGTTGGAATCGACCAACTCTCGTACAGCGCCGCCAGACACAGGAACACCACCAGCAAGGACAGACCGAGGAGGATCGGCGCCTGATTGCCGGACAGGCGTTCCTGCAACGACAACCCGGTCCATTCCTGACCAAGGCCTTTCGGGCCCTGCGCTACCAGACGTTCGATTTCGGCCATGGCCTCACCGGTACTGTGCCCCGCTGACGGTTCGCCGGAAATCGCAATCGCCGGATAACCGTTGTAACGGGTCAACTGCGCCGGGCCCTGAATCCAGTTGGCCTGCACGAACGCTGACAGCGGCACCATGTGCCCGGTGTTGTTGCGTACGTGCATTTTCAGCAGGTCGGCGACCTGGCTGCGTTGATCGCCTTCGGCTTGCACGACAACACGCTGCATGCGCCCCTGGTTGGGGAAGTCGTTGATGTAGCTGGAACCGACGGCGGTGGACAGCACATTACCAATGTCGGCAAACGAAACGCCCAAGGCATTTGCCTGCTTGCGGTCGACGACCAATTGCACTTGCGGCGCTTCGGCCAGCGCGCTTTCGCGCACGTTCATCAGTACCGGGCTTTTCTCCGCTGCCGCGAGCAGTTCGGTGCGCGCCTGCATCAAGGTCGCATGGCCGAGGCCGCCGCGATCCTGCAAACGGAACTCGAAACCACTCGATGTGCCCAGGCCATCCACGGGCGGTGGCAGTACCGAGAACGCCATGGCGTCCTTGATCTCGCTCAACGCGATATTGGCGCGGTCGGCAATCGAACTGGCGGAGTCATCACTGCCGCGCTGCGACCAGTCCTTCAAGGTCGAAAACGCCAAGGCTGCGTTCTGGCCGCTACCGGAGAAGCTGAAACCGAGAATCACCACACTGTCGCTGATCCCTGGCTCGCCGGCGTTATGCGCCTCGAGCTGTTCAGCCACGGCCACCGTACGATTCTTGGTCGCACCGGGTGGCAGCTGAATGTCGGTGATGGTGTAACCCTGATCTTCCACCGGCAGGAACGAGGAGGGCAGACGCGCGAAGCACAGACCGAGCCCCACCAGCAGGACGACGTAGATCAGCAGGTATCGGCCACTACGTTTCAGCGCATAGCCGACCCAGCCCTGATAACGATCGGTCAGGTGCTCGAAGCGGCGGTTGAACCAGCCGAAGAACCCGGATTTCTCGTGATGTTCGCCCTTGGCAATCGGCTTGAGCAGCGTCGCGCACAATGCCGGAGTCAAGGTCAGGGCAAGGAACGCCGAGAACAGAATGGACGTGGCCATCGACAGCGAGAACTGTTGGTAGATCACCCCGACCGAGCCCTGCATGAAGGCCATCGGAATGAACACCGCCACCAGCACCAGCGTGATGCCGATGATTGCGCCAGTGATCTGCGTCATCGCCTTGCGTGTGGCTTCCTTGGGCGACAAACCCTCGGTGGCCATGATCCGTTCGACGTTTTCGACCACAACAATCGCGTCGTCCACCAGAATGCCAATGGCCAGGACCATGCCGAACATGGTCAGCACGTTGATTGAGAAGCCCAGCGCCAGCATGGTCGCGAACGTGCCCATCAATGCCACCGGCACCACCAGTGTCGGGATCAGCGTGTAACGCACGTTCTGCAGAAACAGGAACATCACCGCGAACACCAGCAACATCGCTTCGCCCAAGGTGTAGACCACTTTGGTGATCGAGACTTTGACGAACGGTGAAGTGTCGTACGGGATCTTGTATTCCACCCCCGCCGGGAAATAGCGCGCCAGTTCGTCCATCTTCGCCCGCACCAGCGTCGCGGTGTTCAGCGCGTTGGCCCCCGGCGACAGCTGCACGCCGACGGCGGTCGACGGCTTGCCGTTGAGGCGCGTGCCGAACTGGTATTCCTGACTGCCGATCTCGACCCGCGCCACGTCACCGATGCGCACGGTGGAGCCGTCGCGATTAGCCTTGAGCACGATGTCGGCGAACTCTTGCGGCGTCGACAACTGACCTTTCACCAGAATGGTTGCGGTGATTTCCTGGCTGGACGGGTTTGGCAAGTCGCCAATGCTACCGGCAGAAACCTGGGCGTTCTGCGCGACGATGGCGGCGTTGACGTCAGCCGGCGTCAGGTGGAAACCGATGAGTTTCTGCGGATCGATCCACACGCGCATCGCTCGCTCGGCGCCATACAGCTGCGCCTTGCCGACGCCGTCGAGACGCTTGATCTCGTTCATCACGTTGCGCGCCAGATAATCGCTGAGCGCGACGTCGTCGAGTTTGCCGTCACTGGACGTCAGGGTGATCAGCAGGAGGAAACCGGAGGAGACTTTCTCCACCTGCAAGCCTTGCTGATTGACCGCTTGCGGCAGACGCGACTCGACCACTTTCAGGCGGTTCTGCACGTCGACCTGCGCCAGCTCCGGATTGGTGCCAGGCTGGAAAGTCGCCTTGATCGTCGCACTGCCAAGGCTGCTCTGCGATTCGAAGTACAGCAGGTGATCGGCACCGTTGAGCTCTTCTTCGATCAGGCTGACCACGCTTTCGTCGACGGTTTGCGCCGACGCACCAGGGTACACGGCATAGATTTCGATCTGCGGCGGCGCGACATCGGGGTATTGCGCCACCGGCAATTGCGGGATGGCGAGCGCACCGGCCAGCAGGATGAACAACGCGACGACCCAGGCAAACACCGGACGGTCGATAAAGAATTGCGGCATGGAAAAGCGTCCTGCTTACTGACCAGAAGTCTGGGCAAGTGGAAGAGGGGTATCGTCGATCTGCACTTTTTCGCCAGGACGGGCGTGCTGCACGCCTTCGACGACGATGCGGTCGCCGGGCTTGAGACCGCCGGTGACGATCCAGCGATCGTTTTGCACCGCGCCCAGTTGCACCGGTTGCTGCGCCACACGCATTTGCTCGTCGACGGTCAGCACTTGCGCGATGCCGGCGCTGTCACGTTGAACGGCGCGTTGCGGCACGGTAATACCGTTCTGGATCTTCGCCTGTTCGATGCGCACCCGGATGAAACTGCCCGGCAGCAGATCGAGGTCCGGGTTCGGAAATTCGCTGCGCAAGATGATCTGGCCTGTGCCCGGATCAACCGTGATATCGCTGAACAGCAGTTTGCCCGGCAACGCATAGAGACTGCCGTCATCCTGAATCAGCGTGACCTTGACCTGATCCTGACCGACCTCCTGCAACTGCCCGGAGCGGAATGCACGCCGCAGTTCGTTGAGTTCGCGGGTCGATTGCGTGACGTCGGCGTGAATCGGGTTCAACTGCTGAATCAATGCCAGCGGCGTGGTTTCGTTCTGCCCGACCAGCGCGCCTTCGGTGACCAGCGCACGCCCCACACGCCCGGAAATCGGTGCGACGACGGTGGCATAACCCAGATTCAGTTTCGCCCGCTCGACGGCGGCCTTGTTGGCCGCGACGTCGGCGGCGGTTTGCCGGGCGTTGGCGCGCGCGTTGTCGTAGTCCTGACCACTGATGGCCTTGTCGTCGATCAGCTGCGCGTAGCGTTGTTCCTGCAGTTTTGCCTGGAAGGCATTGGCTTCGGCTTTGCGCAGCGCGGCTTCGGCGCTGTCGAGGTCAGCCTTGAACGGCGCCGGATCGATGCGGAACAGCACGTCACCCTTTTTCACGTCGCTGCCTTCTCGGAAGGTGCGCTGCAGCACCACGCCGGCAACCCGTGCGCGGACTTCGGCAATGCGCGGCGCAGCGACGCGGCCGCTGAGTTCGCTGCTGATCGACAGGGGATGGGCCTCGATGGTTTCGATGCGCACGGTGGCCGGTGGCGCCTGTTCCTCGGCGTTCGAGGACGAGTCACAGGCACTCAGCGTCAGCGCCATTGCGATCAGGCCGAGCCCGGCCAACAGTTTGTTCGACATTTACCACCCCCAATATTGATGCCTGCATCCTACGGCCAGTGGCCGAGAGTAGCGGTGAAGCTTTGTAGGCGCTGTGTGAAATTGTGTAAGGGTTTTACTCAGGGGCGGCTGAGGGCGTATATCCTTTAGCCCTTGAAATTTATTGCGACAGTTGCATCGCCATCGCGGGCTTGCCCGCTCCCCCAGGGATCGGTTGTGGACACAAATCATGTGAACACCCGAAAGCACTGTGGGAGCGGGCTTGCCCGCGATGAGGCCTGCAATGTCGCCACTGCACTTTCTGGACACCTCCATGCCCAACATCCTCCTGGTCGAAGACGACACCGCCCTCGCCGAACTGATTTCCAGCTATCTGGAACGCAACGGCTATTCCGTCAGTGTCATCGGCCGTGGCGATCACGTACGTGAGCGGGCGCGGGTCAATCCGCCGGACCTGGTGATTCTCGACCTGATGTTGCCGGGCCTCGATGGCCTGCAGGTGTGCCGCTTGCTGCGGGCCGACTCGGCGACGTTGCCGATCCTGATGCTCACCGCCCGCGATGACAGCCACGATCAGGTGCTGGGCCTGGAAATGGGCGCCGACGATTACGTCACCAAGCCCTGCGAGCCACGTGTTTTGCTCGCGCGGGTACGCACCTTGTTGCGCCGCAGCAGCCTCGGCGAACCGTTGACGGTCAACGATCGCATCGTCATGGGCAACCTGTGCATTGATCTGTCCGAGCGTACCGTGACCTGGCGCGAGCAACCGGTGGAACTGTCCAGCGGCGAGTACAATTTGCTGGTCGTGCTGGCCCGGCATGCCGGCGAAGTGCTGAGTCGTGACCAGATTCTGCAACGTTTGCGCGGCATCGAATTCAATGGCACCGACCGTTCGGTGGACGTTGCGATCTCCAAGCTGCGGCGCAAGTTCGACGACCACGCCGGTGAGGCGCGCAAGATCAAGACCGTGTGGGGCAAGGGTTATCTGTTCAGCCGTTCCGAGTGGGAATGCTGAGCTGATGTTTCGCATCCTGTTTCGCCTGTACCTGGTGACGATCATCTCGTACAGCGCGGCGATCTATCTGGTACCGGACCTGGTGGTCATGGCATTCCGTGAACGCTTCGTCACCTATAACCTGGATTATTCGCGCGGCCTGCAATCGCTGATCACCAAGCAGTTTCATGCTGCACCGCACGAACAGTGGCCGGCGATTGCGGCGTCGATGGACAAGGATTTCCAGCCGTTGCACATCGTCCTTGCGCGCATCGATAACGCCGATTTCACCGCGATCGAGCAGCAACGACTGCGCCGTGGCGAAAACGTGGTGCGCATCGGCGACTGGGGCTGGCGCACGCTGGCAGTGACACCGCTCAATGACGATATGGCGGTGCAAATGGTCGTGCCGCCGGACCCGATGGACGTCAATCTGTTGTACTGGAGCATTAACGTGTTGATCGGCGCGAGCCTGCTGGCGTGCCTGCTGCTTTGGTTGCGCCCGCACTGGCGCGATCTCGAACGCCTCAAGGGCACTGCCGAACGCTTCGGTAAAGGTCATTTGAGCGAGCGCACGAAAATCGCCCAGAGTTCGAACATCGGCAGTCTGGCCAACGTGTTCGACACCATGGCCGGCGACATCGAAAACCTGTTGAATCAGCAGCGCGACCTTCTCAATGCTGTCTCCCATGAACTGCGTACTCCGCTGACGCGTCTCGATTTCGGCCTCGCGCTGGCGCTGTCCGACGATTTGCCGGCCGCCAGCCGCGAGCGCTTGCAGGGCCTGGTCGCGCACATTCGTGAACTCGATGAGCTGGTGCTTGAGCTGCTGTCCTACAGCCGCTTGCAGAACCCGGCGCAATTGCCGGAGCAGATTGAAGTCTCACTGGACGAATTCATCGACAGCATTCTCGGCAGCGTCGATGAGGAGCTGGAGTCGCCGGAAATCGTCATCGACGTGTTGTTGCATGGTCAACTCGAACGCTTCTCGCTGGATCCGCGCCTGACCGCCCGCGCCATCCAGAATCTGCTGCGCAATGCCATGCGTTACTGTGAGAAACGCATTCAGATCGGCGTGCAGGTCAGTGGCGAAGGTTGTGAGATCTGGGTGGACGACGACGGGATCGGCATCCCGGACGATGAGCGCGAGCGGATTTTCGAGCCGTTCTACCGGCTGGACCGTAGCCGCGACCGGGCCACCGGTGGTTTTGGCCTGGGTCTGGCCATCAGTCGCCGGGCCCTGGAAGCGCAGGGTGGCACCCTGACCGTGGAATCCTCACCGTTGGGTGGCGCACGCTTCCGGCTATGGCTGCCCACTACCACCTGAAACCACTGTAGGAGCTGCCGCAGGCTGCGATCTCTTGATCTTGAAAACACCCTCAATAGATCGCAGCCTGCGGCAGCTCCTACACGGGTCAGATCAGTTCGTTTGACTGGATCAGACCGACCCCGGCCAGTTGCATGCGCTCGATTGCTGCTGCCAGTGATCCCTGCAGATCGATCGCCCGGCAGGCATCCAGCACGACAAATGCGTTGAAGCCTGCCGTGCGTGCATCCAGGGCGGAAAACATCACGCAGAAATCCAGCGCCAGTCCGACCATATAGACCGTGTCGATGCCACGCTCCTTGAGATAGCCGGCGAGCCCGGTGACCGTCGTGCGGTCGGCTTCCAGGAATGCCGAATAACTGTCGATGTCCGGGTTGCAACCTTTGCGAATCACCAGTTGGGCATGAGGCAGATTCAGTTCCGGATGGAACTCGGCGCCGGGCGTAGCCCGCACGCAATGATCCGGCCACAGCGTTTGTTGGCCGTAAGGCAACTCAATCACATCGTAAGGCTCGCGCCCGGGATGGCTGGAGGCGAACGAAGCATGACCGGCAGGGTGCCAGTCCTGGGCAATGATGACCTGCTTGAAGTGGCCGCCGAGACGGTTGATCAGCGGGACGATCTGATCGCCTTCCGGTACAGCCAACTGTCCGCCTGGGGTGAAGTCGTTCTGCACGTCGATGACCAGCAGCGCGCTGCGCGGTGAAATCTGCATCGGTATGTCCTCCTTGGATAATCACGCGCACAGGATAGTAGCAACGGCCGTCATGCGCTCAATCGTTCGATCAGGTGTCTGGCCAGAGCATCAAGTTCCGGCGCCGGGTTATGCCCGATCAACATCCACGCATGCTCGCGCGCGGTCCAGTACACCACGTTCATGGCGTGTCGCCGTTCGTGAGCCAGCGGCTGGCTGCCGCTGTTGGCGCGGGTGACGCACAGGGCCATCGGCCCATGTCTGGCATCGAGATAGGTGATTTGCGCGATCGGCACGCCGTCGTATTCGAGCAATTGCGCGCGCTTGAGCTCCGCGCCGGGCAGCCTCAGCGTGGCCGGTGCCAGACTCAAGCCCAATCGCGCGTCCACCGTGCGCAACTGCGCGCGCTGACTGGCTTCGTCTACCGGCAGATGATCGAGCGTCTGCGGGACATAAAGCGCCATGTAGTCGCCGACCCGTTCGCGCCAGCTGTGGTCTTGCGCCGCTTGCCAGCCGAGCAACAGCCGATCGGCCAACACGCCGCCAGCCACCAGGGTGGCGGCCGCCGCAGCGATAAACCAGCGTCGGCTCAGGCCCGGATGTTCCGGTGACGCAATACCGTCGAGCCGAGCCTGCAAGCGTTCCAGCGGCGCCTGCTGCGCCAGTTCATCGTAGGCCGCTTTGTACGGCAGATTGCTGCGGCTCAGCCATTGCACACGCAGGCTGAGCAGCGGATCGTCGGTGATGGCACTGTCGAATTGGCTGCGCTGTTCGCGGTCGAGTTCGTCGTCCAGGTACGCGACCAGTTGTTCATCCGAAGGTGTGTTCATGACCGGTCTCCTTCGGTGGTTTTCGGCACCGCTTGCAGCGGCGGGTATTCGGCGAGTTTCAGGCGTGCGGTGGCCAGGCGACTCATCACCGTGCCGATCGGCACTTGCAGGATCTCGGCGACTTCGCGGTAGGACAAGCCTTCGACATAGGCCAGATACACCGTTTCACGCTGGGTCTCGGGCAGGACGTCGACGCGCCGAATCACTTGCGCAGCCAGTACATGGGTTTGCGCGGCGTATTCACCATCGAACGCCAGATGGCCGTCGGCATCGACCTGTCCTGCGCCCTGACGCACGCGCCGCGCGCGCACTTCATTGAGCCAGATCGAATGCAGGATGCTCAGTAGCCAGCGGTCCATGCGCGTACCGGCGATATATTGAGCAGAACGCTCCAGCGCCCGCACGCAGGTGGCCTGGACCAGATCCTCGGCGACATGCCGATTGCGCGACAGCAGCAGACCGTAGCGCCACAATCGCGCCAGATGCTGTCCGAGTTCTGCTCTGAATGCCTGATCGCTGACGATGATGGCCTCCGCTTTTGATATCAGGTTTTCGATGAGTCGTTAATGGCTTGCGCCAGGTCCTGGTATTCCTCGCACGCCGTGCCGCAGATCGACTGGATCTGCCGCAACTGTTCTTGCGCGAGGTCGACGCGGCCTTTGATCACGTAGGCTTCGCCGAGGTATTCGCGCACTTGCGCGTATTGCGGATCGAGTTTCACCGATTGCAGGTAATAGCTGATGCCTTCGTCGGTACGCCCGAGTTTGCGCGTGGCGTACCCGCGATAATTCAGCGCCTTGGCGGTGTTCGGCTGTTTCAGCGTGTCGAGTAACGCCAGTGCTTCATCGTAGCGACCCGCCTTGGCCAGGCGATAGGCGTAATCGGTGCGGTCGGCATCGGGCAGCAGGCTGCTGGTCTGCAATACGCATTTTTGCGTTTTGCTGTCCCAGACCTGGCCTTTCGGGCATTCGGGCTTCTGCACCGGCTCGTCTTCGTCACCATTGGCGAAGGCCAGATGGCTGGACATGGCAGCCGCCAGCAGCAGCGGGGCGGCGAACATAACGGAACGGATAGTCATGGGCAAGGCTCCACAGGGGGTTATGTTTCACTTTGAACACCACAGGGTGAAATTTTATTCATTGCTTAGTCAGTGACTGTTCAAGTCAGGCACAAATTCCGGCGCTATGCTCGCAAGCGTCTGCCGTTGATCCGAAGCTCTGCGATAAGGGGGACTGCCATGAACGATCATCTGCATCATTCCACTGGGGGCTACAAAACGGCCGCTGATACCTACGTCAAAGGGCGGCCGGATTACCCACCGCAAGTCAGTGACTGGCTGACGACAACGCTAGGTCTGGATGGTCACAAGACGGTGATTGATCTGGGCGCCGGCACCGGCAAATTCACCGGTCGGTTGGTGGCCACAGGCGCGCAGGTTATCGCCGTCGAACCCGTGGCGCAGATGCTTGAGAAACTTTCTGATGCCTGGCCGCAGGTGCTGGCCGTGCATGGCACGGCGACCGATTTGCCGCTACCGGATGCGTCGGTCGACGTGGTGATCTGCGCGCAGGCGTTTCACTGGTTTGCCAGCGAAGCCGCGTTGACCGAGATCGCTCGAGTGCTCAAGCCTGGCGGCAAGTTGGGGTTGATCTGGAACCTGCGCGACACCCAAGTGAGCTGGGTGCCGAAGCTGGACGCCATCGTTAATGCGCTGGAAGGTGATACGCCGCGTTATTACACCGGCGAATGGCGCAAGGCGTTTCCGCACCCGGCGTTCGGGCCACTGCAGTTGCAGCAGTTTCACAATGGGCATACCGGCTCGCCGGAGGACGTGATTTTCAATCGGGTGCGTTCGACCAGTTTCATTGCCGCACTGCCGGACGCACAACGGACGAAGGTTGATGAGCAGATTTGCGCGCTGATCGCGTCCGAGCCCGAGTTGCGCGGCAAGGATGTAGTAACAGTCCCCTACGAAACCGCAGCCTTCGTGACACGAAAATCCCTGTAGGAGCTGCCGCAGGCTGCGATCTTTTGATCTGGTCTTCTAAAATCAGCATCAAAAGATCGCAGCCTGCGGCAGCTCCTACAGGGTGGAATGTTGCAGTACATCTCCTCAAGTCAGTCCCGCATTTGGCCGAACCGCCACTGTGATGCCTTGTTATAGTTCGGGCCTCATTTTCAGCCCGGTAAAGGATCACTGCCATGACTCAATACTCCGCTTTCAGCGTCGAACTGGCCGACAACATCGCCCATGTGCAAATCAATCGCCCGGAAAAGATCAACTCGATGAACGCGGCATTCTGGAGCGAGATCGTCGAGATCTTCCAGTGGATCGACGACACCGACGAAGTGCGTGTAGTGGTGCTCAGCGGCAATGGCAAACATTTTTCCTCTGGCATCGATCTGATGATGCTCGCCGGCGTCGCCAATGAACTGGGCAAGGACGTCGGCCGCAACGCGCGCCTGCTGCGCCGCAAGATCCTCACCCTGCAAGCCTCGTTCAATGCCGTCGATAACTGCCGCAAACCGGTGCTCGCAGCGATTCAGGGTTACTGCCTGGGTGGCGCCATCGATCTGATCGCCGCGTGCGACATGCGTTACGCCGCCGAAGACGCACAATTCTCGATCAAGGAAATCGATATCGGCATGGCCGCCGATGTTGGCACTTTGCAACGGTTGCCACGGATCATCGGTGACGGCATGCTGCGTGAACTGGCTTACACCGGCCGCACCTTCGGCGCTGACGAGGCGCGCAGCATCGGCCTGGTCAATCGCGTCTACAGCGACAAGGACGCGTTGCTCGAAGGCGTGCTGGAGATCGCCCGCGAGATCGCTTCGAAATCGCCGATCGCGGTCACCGGCACCAAGGAAATGATCAGCTACATGCGCGACCATCGCATCGACGACGGCCTCGAATACGTTGCCACCTGGAACGCTGCCATGCTGCAATCCACCGACTTGCGCGTGGCCATGGCCGCCCATATGAGCAAACAGAAACCTGAATTCCTGGACTGAGAAACCATGACAGCTCGCTGGACCACTGCAGTACTCGACACCGATCAACCGGGCGGCTGGGCGGTTGCGCGCAGCCCGGACGGTTTTTTGTTTGATGACAACGGCGCGCTGTTCCCACGCGAATGGCTCAAGCGGCAGGACTTGTCGATCCTCGCCGAGCACGGCATTGGCCATCTCGACGGCGAGCCGGTGTATCTGCTCGAACTGCGCAGCACCAGTGAGGTGCCGGGTTGCAACTGGAAAGGCCTGAGAGCGTTCATGCTCGATGGCGATCACACGATCTACAAAGTGCTCGGTTACGCCGCGCAGATCGGCACGTGGGCTCGCGAGCACCGTTTCTGCGGCAATTGCGGCCAGGCGATGACGCAGGTGCCGCGCGAACGGGCGATGTATTGCCAGCCGTGCGACTTGCGCAGTTATCCGCGTATTTCGCCGAGCATGATCGTGCTGATCACCCGTGGCGACGAGATTCTGCTGGCGCGTTCACCGCGTTTTGTCAGCGGGGTGTACAGCACGCTGGCGGGGTTCGCCGAACCTGGCGAGTCGGCCGAGGATTGCCTGATTCGTGAAGTGCGCGAAGAAGTGCAGATCGAGGTGCAGAACATTCAGTACCTGGGCAGCCAGTGCTGGCCGTTCCCGCATTCGATGATGCTCGGCTTCCATGCCGAATATGCCGGTGGCGAAATTGTCTGTCAGGAAGACGAGATCGAAGACGCCCAGTGGTTCAACGTGCACGACCTGCCGCCGTTGCCGGCGTCAAAGTCGATTGCCCGTTACTTGATCGACGTCTACGTGGCGCGGCGCTTAGGCCACGCTGAACCAGTGCTGCCAGGCTAGGCGCACGGTCAAACCCAGCACCACGGTGATGAACACCGGGCGAATGAACTTGGCGCCGCCGCTGATTGCGGTGCGCGCGCCAAAGAACGCGCCGACCATCACCGACAGGCCCATGCTCAGGCCGATGATCCAGTCCACTTGCCCGGAAAACACGAACACCGACAGCGCCGCAATGTTGCTGACGAAGTTCATGCTGCGCGCCACACCGCTGGCCTTGACCAGGTCGATCGGGTAGAGCAGCAGGCTGCTCACCGTCCAGAATGCGCCAGTGCCAGGCCCAGCCACACCGTCATAGAAACCGAGGCTGAAGCCTTGGGTCGACTGCCATTTCTTTTTGATCGGCGCATCGCTGTCCAGCGGCGCTTTTGGCGTGCCGCCGAACAACAGATATAGACCGCAAGCGAAGACGATCACCGGGAGCATCTTGTTCAGCCATTCGGCCGGCAGGTAATGGGCGACGATGGCGCCGGTCAATGCACCGATCAGCGTGCCGACAATCGCATGCACCCACTGGCGTGGATGAAACAGCTTGCGGCGGTAGAAGGTGAAACTGGCGGTGGCCGAACCGAAAGTCGAACTCAACTTGTTGGTGCCGAGCACCAGGTGCGGCGGCAGGCCGGCAGTCAGCAACGCTGGCGTGGTCAGCAGGCCGCCACCGCCGGCGATGGCGTCGATGAAACCGGCAATGAAGGCGACGATGGCCAGAATGGCCAGAGTGGTGAGGTCAACGCTGAGTTCGAAAGGCATGGAATCGGCTTATTCGGCAGGGCGCAGAACGTGAGCTGCGGGGAGGGCGGTCATGTTACTCATTTCCAAGTGTTGCGGCGACCCGTCTGACGCCTTCGCGAGCAGGCTCGCTCCCACATTTTGAAATGCATTCCACCCTGTGGGAGCGAGCCTGCTCGCGAAGGCATTCTTCATGCCGACCCCAAACCAACTGTTGTCCACACAACAACCCGCCAACAAATCCCACCTCTACAAAACATCTGCACCACACAACAAACCCAACAAAACCGGGCATTCCAGGCCTGGCACGCTTGCTGCTCTACCACTCTCATCTCTCAAATGTCCCGAGGACACGCCAATGAGTCAGCAAGCGGTAAAATTTGCCTACTGGGTGCCGAACGTCAGCGGTGGGCTGGTGGTCAGCAAGATTGAACAGCGCACGGATTGGGGCATCGACTACAACCGCAAACTGGCGCAGATCGCCGAGGCGGCCGGGTTCGAGTACGCGCTGACGCAGATTCGCTTCACCGCCGGTTACGGCGCCGAGTTCCAGCACGAGTCGGTTGCGTTCAGTCATGCCTTGCTGGCCGCCACGACCAGGCTGAAAGTCATCGCAGCCATTTTGCCCGGCCCGTGGCAACCGGCACTGGCGGCCAAACAACTGGCGACCATCGATCAGCTCACCAACGGCCGCATCGCGGTGAACATTGTCAGCGGCTGGTTCAAAGGCGAGTTCCAGGCCATCGGCGAGCATTGGCTGGAGCACGACGAGCGTTATCGCCGTTCCGAGGAGTTCATCCGCTCGCTGCGCGGCGTGTGGAGTCAGGACAATTTCACCTTTCGCGGCGATTTCTACCGTTTCGATAATTACACCCTCAAGCCAAAACCGCTGGGCCGTCCGGAGATTTTTCAGGGTGGCAGCTCGCGGGCAGCACGGGACATGGCCGCAAGGGTCTCGGACTGGTATTTCACCAATGGCAATAGCGTTGAAGGGATCAAGGCGCAGGTTGACGATATTCGCGCCAAAGCGACGGCGAATAACCATTCGGTGAAGATCGGCGTCAACGCGTTCGTCATTGCTCGCGACACCGAGGAAGAGGCGCGGGCAGTGCTGGCGCAGATCATCGATCAGGCCGATCCGGAAGCGGTGAATGCCTTTGGCGACGCAGCGAAACAGGCGGGCAGGGCGTCACCGGAGGGAGAGGGCAACTGGGCGAAATCGACGTTCGAGGATCTGGTGCAGTACAACGACGGTTTCAAGACCAATCTGATTGGCACGCCGTTGCAGATTGCCGAGCGGATTGTCGCGTTGAAGGCGGTGGGGGTGGATCTGGTGTTGGCGGGGTTTCTGCACTTTCAGGAAGAGGTCGAATATTTCGGCCGGCGGGTGTTGCCGCTGGTGCGCGAGTTGGAGGCCGAAAAGACCGCTGCCGTCGCCTGAACCCCACACATCCCCTGTAGGAGTGAGCCTGCTCGCGATGGCGTCTGAACATTCAACTTATAGGTTGACTGACACACCGCTATCGCGAGCAGGCTCACTCCTACAGTTGGAGCTGTGTTGGCTTACAGACCGAGGTCAGACAGGCTTGGGTGATCATCCGGGCGCCGGCCCAGCGGCCAGTGGAACTTGCGCTCACTCTCTTTGATCGGCATGTCGTTGATGCACGCATAGCGCTGGAACATCAGGCCCTGCTCATCGAATTCCCAGTTTTCATTGCCATAGGAGCGGAACCAGTTGCCTGAGTCATCGTGCCATTCATAGGCATAGCGCACGGCGATTCGCGTGTCGGAGTACGCCCACAGCTCTTTGATCAAACGGTAATCCAGCTCTTTTGCCCACTTGCGGGTCAGAAAAGCCTTGGCTTCTTCACGGTTGTTGGCGAACTCGGCGCGGTTACGCCATTGGGTGTCGAGGGTGTAGGCCAGCGATACCCGTTCCGGGTCGCGGGAGTTCCAGCCATCCTCGGCCAGTCGAACTTTCTCGATCGCCGATTCACGGCTGAAGGGCGGTAATGGCGGACGTACCTGGGCTGCAGTAGACATGTTCAGTCTCCCGATCTAATTAATAATTGAACAACAAGTCCGGCTTATTAAGGCATTACAGGTCCAATAACTTTCGCGCCATGCATTGCGCATTATCGGCGGCACTGTGATCACCCATCACAAGCGCTACGGTAATGGCACCGTCAATCAGGATCAGCAACTGTTTGGCCAGCAGTTGCGGATCCTCGGCACCATGTTCGGTACACAGCTCGCACACGTAGTCGAGCAGCTTCTGTTTGTGTTCTTTGGCGACCAGCCGTACGGGGTCTTGCGGGTCGCCGGTCTCGCCGCTGGTATTGATGAAGGCGCAGCCGCGAAAGCCTTCCGAGGCGAACCAGCCTTTGAGCACGGTAAACAGGTTGAGCAGGCGATCGGCCGGGGTTTTGGCCTGATCGACGGCGCTTTTGTACCAATGCATCCAGCGGATGTCGCGGCGTTGCAGGGCGGCGACGGTCAGTGCGTCCTTGTCGGCAAAGTAACGGTAGATGCTTTTTCTGGAGACACCGGCGGTTTTCACCAGAAGATCCATGCTGGTGGCAGCGATGCCACTTTTGTAGATCAGCTTTTCGGTGACGTCCAGAATGATGTCGCGCGTGTCGTTGCTAGTGATTTCGTTCATGTGGCAAACAGTAGAACGATTGTTCTCCTTGGTCAAGCGGGTATTTTTGTCGATTGTGAAATCGTCTTCGCGAGCAGGCTCGCTCCCACAGGAGAATGCGTTTCAAAGGTGAGAGCGAGCCTGCTCGCGAAGACGCCATTACAGACACTAACAAGACCCGAAGGATGCGATGGTGTAAGCTCTCGGGTTCTTCGGATTCGACCCATTGCGAGCCCTATGCCGTTGCTTTTCAAACGCTCCTTGCTGCCTAAATTGCGCAGCTTCCCGCTGACCGCCGAGGCTGTGACCATTCTGTCCGGCGCCGCCGAGTTCCGTCGTTGCCTGCTGGAGAAAATCGCCGCAGCGACCCAACGCATCTACATCGTCGCGCTGTACTTGCAGCAAGACGAAGCCGGTCAGGAAATCCTCGATGCCCTCCACGCCGCCAAGCTCAAGCGTCCCGAGCTGGAAATCGCCGTGGTCGTCGACTGGCTGCGTGCGCAACGCGGGCTGATCGGTGCCGGCAAGCAGCCGGGCAATTCGGCGTGGTATCAGGAAATGACCCGCACGCACGAAAGCGAAGTGCCGGTCTACGGCGTGCCGGTGCAGACCCGCGAACTGTTCGGTGTGCTGCATTTGAAGGGCTTCGTGATCGACGATTGCGTGGTCTACAGCGGTGCGAGCCTGAATAACGTCTACCTGCACAAGTTCGACAAGTACCGTTTCGACCGCTACCACGTGCTGCAAAGCCATGAGCTGGCGGACTCGATGCATCATCTGGTCAAGCATGGCTTGATCGAGTCGAAAGCCGTGCATCGCCTCGATCTGCCTAACCTGCCGACCACCCGCAGCCTGCGCAACGACATCGGCGACTTGCGCAGCCGTCTCAAATACGCGACATACGACACCGCCACGGGCAGCACCGCCCGAGAGGGCTTGTCCGTGACCCCGTTGCTCGGCGTCGGCAAGAACAACCCCTTGAACCGGGCGATTCTTGAGCTGGTCGCCAGCGCGCAAAAGCAGCTGACCATCTGCACGCCGTACTTCAATCTGCCACTGGGCGTGATCCGCGAGATCAATCGCGCGTTGGCCCGTGGCGTGAAGATCGACATCGTGGTCGGTGACAAGACTGCCAACGATTTCTATATCCCGCCGAGCGAGCCGTTCAAGGTCATCGCGGCGCTGCCGTATCTCTACGAAATCAGTCTGCGCCGCTTCGCCAAACGGCATCAGCGCAATATCGACAGCGGCCAGTTGAACCTGCATCTGTGGCGTGATGGTGACAACACCTATCACCTCAAGGGCATGTGGGTCGATCAGCGCTATACGCTGCTGACCGGCAACAACCTCAATCCACGGGCGTTCCGTCTGGATCTGGAGAATGCGTTGTTGATTGATGATCCGAAGGGGGAGTGGCTGGCGCCGCGAGCGAAGGAGCTGGAAGAGATTTTCCGCCATACCACGCGGATCGACAGTTTTCAGAATCTGGAGACGCTGCCGGAGTATCCGGCCGGGGTGGCCAAGTTTCTCAAGCGCGTGAGTCGGGTGCGGATTGAGCGGTTGCTCTACCGGATTTTGTAAGGCCTTACATTTGTGGCGGTCATACAACCGCTATCGCGAGCAGGCTCACTCCTACAGGGGAACGCATTCCAAATGTAGGAGTGAGCCTGCTCGCGATAGGGCCTTAACAGGCGCTAAAAAACTTAATTCAGCCCCAACTTGCCACGCAACGTGGACAGATCTTCCGCCAGTGTATTCACCGGCCCAACCAGCGCTTTACGGTCGTTATCCTTCACCTTGTCATAGGTTTCAAACCCACCCTCCTTGGTCTTGTACTTGGCCAGAATCTTGTCGACGGTGGCAAAGTTCTTGTCGACCTTCGCTGCAAACGCCTTGTCCTGCTGCTCGATCTGCGGACGGAACAGATCAACGATTTTCTTCGCACCGTCGATGTTGCCCTGGAAGTCGTACAGGTCGGTGTGGCTGTAGCGATCTTCTTCGCCGGATATCTTGGTCGCGGCGACTTCTTCCAGCAGCGCGGCGGCACCACCGACGACTTTTTCCGGCGGGAACGTCAGGCCGGCCACGCGGGTTTGCAGGTCTTTGACGTCGCTGTTGAGCTTGTCCGCCAACTCGTTCAAGCCTTGGGTGCTTTTCTCCGCGAACAGCGTGTATTCGATGCGGTGGAACCCGGTGAAGTCTTCAGCTTTCACGCCTTTCTCGTGGTCGTCGACGCGGGAGTCGATGGAGGCATCGAGGTCACTGAACAGTTCGGCAATCGGCTCGATCGACTCGTAGTAAACGCGGGTCGGCGCATAGAGCTTTTGTGCGGTGGCCAGGTCACCTTTTTTCACCGCGTCGGTGAACTGCTGCGTGTGGCTGCCCAACTCATCGAGTTGTTCGGTGACGTAAATCTTGTAGTCCGACACCGGTCCGACCAGATCCAGCGGTGCCGTGGCGGCAAACGCTGACAGCGGGGTGTTGAGCAAACCGAGGGTTAGCAATAACGCGAGTGGCGTCTTTTTCATGGGGGGCGGCTCCAGTGTTGGGATTGTTCTATGCAGCTGTTTTCGGTTGTGTGGCGTTAAGCAGCGAGCGACCGATGAAATCCTTGTCGCCCGTGACACCCGGCAGGGTGAAGAAGTAACCGCCGCCAACCGGTTTGAGGTATTCCTCCAGCGGCTCGCCGTTGAGGCGGGTCTGCACGGTGATGAAGCCTTTTTCCAGGTCGGCCTGGTAACAGATGAACAGCAGGCCCATGTCGAGCTGACCGTTCTTGTTCACGCCGTTGGAATAGTTGAATGGCCGGCGCAGGATCAGGTTGGCCTGAGTCGCAGCCGTGCGCGGATTAGCCAGGCGAATGTGCGCGTCGAGTTTGGTCAGTTTGCCTTCGGGGTCTTTGCGGTAATCCGGCACTTCGGTTTCATGGCTGCCGCCGATGGGCGCGCCGGAGGTTTTCACCCGGCCAAGGATGCTTTCCTGTTCCTGCAACGGTGTGCGATCCCAGCGTTCAACGAAGTTGCGGATGATCCGCACCGCTTGATAGCTGCCATGCGCGGCCCAGGCCGGTTCATCGCTGCCCGCTTGCACCCAGACGATGCTGTCCATGGCTTTGGCATCGTTGGAGTCCGGGTTGGCCGAGCCGTCACGGAAGCCGAGGAAATTGCGCGCCGATTGCGCCGGCACACCGGGTTTTGCCGGGGCTTGTGGCGGCACGCTGCCTTCCTGTTTCCAGCGCACCAGCAGCAGGTCGGGGAGGTTTTTGACGATGTCACGCAGGGCGTGGATGTTGGTGTCGGTGGTGTTGGAGCAGAACTGCAAACTCAAGTCGCCGTGGCAGCAGTCAGCCTCCAGCGCATCGTTGGGGAAGCCGACCATGCGGATCAGGCGTTTTGGCTTGGCCTCGGCCAGACCGAAGCGCTCATCGAACAAGGATTCGCCGACGGAGACGGTAATGGTCAGGTTGTCCGGTGTCACGTTCGGGCCGAGGATGCCGGAGTCCGGCGGCGGCAGTTTCGGGTCGATCTGTGCGACCGGGCCGCCCTTCATCAGAAACGCAATGCGCTCGTTGAGCGTGCGGAACAACCGCTCGAGGTCTTCGCGATCACTGGCCAGCACGTCGAACGACACCAGCATGCCGGAGGCCGGGCGCGGGGTGACGATGCCGGTCTGGTGCACACCGTGGAAATCGTGGCGGTCTTGGGTCTTGTCGCTGCTCGGTGCTTCGGTGACTTGCGCCGGCGCGGCGGCCATGGCCGGGCAGCTCAGGGCTGAGCCGGCAAGGGCGACACCGGCGGCGCCCATGCCCATCAGGACACGGCGGCGTTGCAGGTTGAGCGTTTCTGAATCTTTCATCGCTAATTCGTCTTCTGCTTACAGGCCGGAGAGGCCGAGGGCGGGATCGATGCCATCCAGTGCGTCGGCCAGAGCCTGGGCCTTGTCGGCAATCTGCTTGCGTTGTGCGCCGCTGACGGAGTCGTAGCTGGCGTAGCCGTCCTTGATCTTGTAGCTGTTGAGTTCGCTGTCGAAGTCCGCCAAGGCCTTGTCGATTTTTGGCAACAGGTCGGCGGCGGATTTGCTCAGCATTGGCCGCAGCAGATCGACGACTTTGTGCGCGGTTTGCGCATTGGCGGCGAAACCGTTGAGGTCGCTGTGGCTGTAGCGTTCTTCTTCACCACTGGCGGCGCGCACGTCGGCCAATGTATTGAGGTTGCGCACGACGATGTTGACCAGTTGCTCGGGTGGCAGGCTCTGCGCGAGCAGTTGCTGTTTGAGCGTGGTGACGTCGCTGAGCAGGCGCTGGGCAACCGGTGCCAGATCGTCGAGTTTGCGCTGCTGGAACAGGCCGAATTCGAGGCGATGGAAGCCGACGAAGGCTGGATCCTGCTCGCGTTTTTCGAAGTAATCGGCGCGGGCGTTGATGCTGTTGTCCAGTTCTGCCAGACGCTGCGCAGCCGGGGCCAGATGTTGATACGCCGAGCGTGCCGGCAGGTACAGCGCCTGAGCCTGACTCAAATCGCCGCTTTCAATGGCTTGATTGAGTGCGGTCACGGCTTTGATCAGCGCGCTGCTCTGGCTGGCCAGATACACACGGAATTCCGACAACGGCCCGACGAAAGCGACCATCGATGGTTTGGCCTTGGCCGCCGCGTCAGAGGCTGCCGTCGGCGTCACATGCAGGGTGCCGCGTGGGTTGCTGAGCAATCCGCAGGTGATCGCGTAATCGCCGGGTTGCAGATTGGCGTTGATCACCTGGCTCAGGCCCGGCGCGATGTTTTCGCGCTCTTCGACAACCAGCACACCGTCGAGGATTTCCCATTCCACCGCGCGGTCGGAGCGGTTGACGATGCGGAAACTGGCGCGGCCGGCCGGCACGGTCAGCGCATTCGGCTCGCAACGGCCCGGGTGAATGTTCACCACCACTTCGTCGTGATTGTGCTGACGTTTGGCCGCGGCCATTTTCGAGGCGTACCAGAACAGGCCACCGGCGGCGATCATGATGACCACCGAACCGGCCACCGCCCAGCGCAAGGCACGGGGAGGGGAGGCCTGAGGAGTATTAGGCTTTGACATGGATGCCCTTATTGGCTGGAAACGGAAGACGATTGCGCGGAGGGCTTGGGGGCGGGAGCCGGATAAAAGAACATCACCAGCGCCACCACCAGGTAAATCAGATACGCCCCGAGTGTGCTGACGGTCGGCGCATCCTGATAACCGAACATGCCGGCCAGCACCGAGCCCAGCGGGCCGTCCATCGGCAGCGTCGCGCTGAAGTCGAACAGCACGGTTTGCAGGTGATTCCACAGCCCGGCTTCATGCAGGGCTTGCACGGAATTGGCGAGAATCCCGGCGGCCACCACCAGAATGAACAGGCCGGTCCACTTGAAGAACGCCGAAAGGTTGAGGCGCATGCTGCCGCTGTAGATCAGGAAGCCGACGATGATCGCCAGAATCAGCCCGAGCAGGGCACCGATCGGCGCGCCCGGGCCTTCGCTTTGCTGGAACACCGCGAGCAGGAAGAACACCGTTTCCAGACCTTCGCGAGCAACAGCGAAGAAGACCATGGCGATCAGCGCAATGACCTGATGCTTCGAAGAGGTCAGCGCGTGATCCAGCGAGGCTTGCAGCGAATGCTTGATCGAGCGCGCGACCTTGCGCATCCAGAACACCATGGAGCTGAGAATGCCCACGGCCACCAGGCCGACGATGCCTTCGAACAGCTCCTGCTGCTTTTGCGGGAATTCGGCACTGACCAGTTCCAGGCCGCCACCGACCAGCAGGGCGAGAGCGGCGGCGAGGAATACGCCGATCCACACGGCGGGCATCCATTGGCCACGGCCAGTCTGTTGCAGGTAGCTGGCGATAATGCCAACGATCAGCGCGGCTTCAATGCCTTCGCGCAGCATGATCAGGAAGGGAACGAGCATTCGGTATCCAACAAGTCATTCGAAGAGGTTACAAGTTGTAACATAATGAAAGTCATTCTCACATGACATTGATTGACATAAACCTGAACAGTTGCTGAACGACCTCAATTTTTGCCTCGCATTGATCCTTGTAGGAGTGAGCCTGCTCGCGATGGCGTCGTATCAGTCAGCGCTGATTTTTCAGACCCAGCGCTATCGCGAGCAGGCTCACTCCTACAGGGGGTTCGTGTTGAATTCGCCACCTGCGGTAATATGCCCACCACTCAAAAACAACAAGGTTCACCGCGCTCCATGTCGGAAAAAGACACCATCGCCGTTCAACTGGTGCGTGAAGCGCTGCTGCAGAGTTGTGCCCTGGGCGTGGCCACGGAAGAAGTGTTGAACAAGGTCGGGATTGATCCGGCGCTGCTGCAAACCGCGCAGGGTCGGGTGCCGGCCTCGCAGTACGCCAAGCTCTGGCGCTTGTTGGCTCGGCGCGGCGATGACGAGTTTTTCGGTATGGACCCGCGCAAGCTCAAGTCCGGCAGCCTCGAATTCCTCTGTCGCAGTGCGATGGCGCAACCGACACTGGCAGCGGGGTTGAGCACGGGGTTGGGTTTTCTCTCACTGATGCTGGAGCGCATGCCGGCGCAACTGGTGCGCCAGCAAAGTCTGGCGGAAATTGTAGTGCTGGAGGACGACGCCGAACCGCGCCGCGCTTTCACCTATTTCACCTATTGGATGATTGTCCACGGCGTCGCCTGCTGGCTGGCGGGGCGGCGGATTCCGATTCTGGCCATTGAATTGCGTTGCCCAGAGCCGGATTTCACCGATGACTACCGGGTGATGTTTTCCGAAAACCTGCGGTTCGATCGGTCACGCACGCGGATGATCTTTTCTGCCGATTGCCTTGATCTGCCGATCAAACGTTCCGCTGAAGAGTTGAAGCGCTTTCTGGCCCATGCGCCGGCCAACATCCTGGTGAAGTACCGCGACCCGGAAAGCCTCGCCAGTCGGATCAAGCAGGATCTGCGGCAATTGCCCGCTGAACAATGGCCGGAAACCGAGGCACTGGCGCAACAGTTGTGCATGTCGGCCTCGACCTTGCGCCGGCGCCTGGCCGAGGAAGGGCAGACCTATCAAGGCCTCAAAGACAGCGTGCGCAAGGAATTGGCGATTATCTGGCTGGCGGAACCTTCGATCAGTTTTGTCGAGATTGCCAGTCGATTGGGGTTTGCCGATGCGAGTTCGTTCTATAAGGCGTTTCGCAAGTGGTCGGGGTCGAATCCCGGCCACTACCGCACGCTGATCCTGAATGAGGTTGTCTGATCCAACACATCCCGACGCTTGATCGTTCCCACGCTCTGCGTGGGAATGCCTCAAGGGACGCTCCGCGTTCCAGCTCTGGAGCGGACGCAGAGCGTCCAAGGCTGCATTCCCACGCAGAGCGTGGGAACGATCAGTGTGGTAGCAGTCTTGGCCAAACCAGTCAGCCACTTTGATAGCTTTGACCATTGCCCCAACCCCCACACAGCGCGACTATCCCTCTGTTGTTTACGCTTCCCAGCCTAATAAAAAACAGAGGGATTCTGGCAATGCGCGATTACTTGTCTGCCACCGCACAGTTCAACTATCAGCACACCGTGGATGCCGCGCTCAGCGGTACGCTTGAGGCGCTCAACGCCTGCGTCGAATGCTGCGACCGCCATGCCTTGCCGGGGCGTATTGCGCTGTTCTGGGAAGGCCGCGATGGCGCCAGTGCGACGTACACCTTCAGTGATCTGCAGGACAAAGCCGCGCGTTTTGCCAATTTCCTTCTCGCCCAGGGCGTGCAGAAGGGCGACAAGGTCGCCGGCCTGCTGCCGCGCAACATCGAATTGCTCATCACCGTGTTCGCCACCTGGCGCATCGGCGCGGTGTATCAGCCGCTGTTCACCGCGTTCGGCCCCAAAGCCCTTGAACATCGCCTGAACAGCTCAGGCGCCAAAGTGGTGGTCACCGACGCGGTCAACCGGCCGAAACTCGCTGAAGTCGCTGATTGCCCGACATTGGTCACCGTCGGCGGCGCGAAAGGCCAGGGCATCGTCCGTGGCGACTTCAGTTTCTGGGCCGAACTAGCCAATCATTCCAACGTCTGCGAACCGGTAATGCTGACTGGCGAAGACCCGTTCCTGTTGATGTTCACCTCGGGCACCACCGGCCCGTCGAAAGCGCTGTCGGTGCCACTCAAAGCCATTGTCGCGTTCCAGAGCTACACCCGGGACGCCGTGGATCTGCGCCCGGAAGATTCGTTCTGGAACGTTGCCGATCCGGGCTGGGCCTACGGCATCTACTTCGGCGTCACCGGCCCGTTGTCGATGGGGCACCCGATCACTTTCTACGATGGCCCGTTCACACTCGAGAGCACTTGCCGGGTGATCAACAAGTACGGCATCACCAATCTCACCGGATCGCCAACGGCTTATCGTTTGTTGATTGCCGGTGGCGATGAGTTCGCCAAGTCGATCAAAGGCAAATTGCGCATTGTCAGCAGCGCTGGCGAACCGCTGAACCCGGAAGTGATCCGCTGGTTCGCCGACAATCTCGACGTGGTCATTCATGACCATTACGGCCAGACCGAACTGGGCATGGTCCTGTGCAACCACCACGGCCTCGACCACGCGGTGCACGTCGGCGCCGCCGGTTTCGCCTCGCCGGGCCACCGTATCGTCGTGCTCGATGACCAGTACAACGAACTCGGTGTCGGTCAGCCCGGCATTCTCGCCATCGACCGCCCGCAATCACCGATGTGCTGGTTCGGCGGCTATGAGGGTGCGCCAACCAAGGCCTTTGTCGGCGATTATTACCTGAGCGGCGACACCGTCGAGTGGAATCCGGACGGCAGCATCAGCTTCGTCGGCCGCAGCGACGACGTGATCACTACCTCCGGCTACCGCGTCGGCCCGTTCGATGTGGAAAGTGCGCTGATCGAACACCCGGCGGTGGTCGAGGCGGCGGTGGTGGGCAAACCCGATCCGGAGCGCACCGAACTGGTCAAAGCCTTCGTCGTGCTGAGTGCGCAATACCGCGCCGCGCCGGAGCTGGCCGAAGAGCTGCGCCAACACGTACGCAAGCGTCTGGCGGCGCATGCGTACCCGCGTGAAATCGAATTTGTCAGCGAATTGCCCAAAACCCCCAGCGGCAAATTGCAGCGCTTTATCTTGCGCAACCAGGAAATCGCCAAGGCTCAAGAGGCTGCGGCGCCTAACGTTTCAGCTTGAATCAGGAAATACAGTCATGCAGATCGAGAACAAGGTTTTTATCGTCACCGGCGGCGCATCCGGCCTCGGTGCGGCCACCGCTGAATTGCTGGTGAGTGCCGGCGCCAAAGTGATGCTGGTGGACATGAATGCCGAAGCAGTCGCCGCACAGGCTCAGCGTCTGGGCGCGCAAAGCGTGGTTGCCGATATCAGCAATGAAGCCGCTGCTGAAGCCGCCGTGCAAGCGACCGTCAAAGCCTTCGGCAGCCTCAACGGTCTGGTCAACTGCGCCGGCATCGTCCGTGGCGAGAAAATTCTCGGCAAGAACGGCCCGCATGCGCTGAGCAGTTTCGCGCAAGTGATCAACGTCAACCTGATCGGCAGCTTCAACATGCTGCGTCTGGCCGCTGCGGCCATCGCCGAATCCGAGGCCAACGCTGATGGCGAGCGTGGTGTGATCATCAACACCGCATCCGTCGCTGCATTCGACGGCCAGATCGGCCAGGCGGCGTATTCCGCTTCGAAAGGCGCAATCGCCAGCCTGACGCTGCCGGCCGCCCGCGAACTGGCACGTTTCGGCATCCGTGTAATGACCATCGCCCCAGGCATTTTCGAAACGCCGATGATGGCCGGCATGACCCCGGAAGTTCGCGAATCGCTGGCCGCCGGCGTGCCGTTCCCGCCGCGCCTGGGCAAGCCTGCGGAATACGCTGCGCTGGTTCGGCATATCATCGAAAACAGCATGCTCAACGGCGAGGTGATCCGTCTCGACGGCGCCTTGCGCATGGCCGCCAAGTAAGGAGGATTTGTCATGACTATTTCCAACGATCCGATTGTTATCGTCAGTGCCGTGCGCACGCCAATGGGCGGTTTTCAGGGCGAACTGAAAAGCCTTACCGCACCGCAACTCGGTGCTGCTGCAATCAAGGCTGCGGTTGAACGCGCCGGTGTCGCCAGCGACGCGGTTGATGAAGTGCTGTTTGGTTGCGTATTGCCTGCGGGCCTCGGTCAGGCGCCTGCGCGTCAGGCCGCTTTGGGCGCCGGACTGGATAAATCGACCCGTTGCACCACCGTCAACAAGATGTGCGGCTCAGGCATGGAAACCACCATTCTGGCCCACGACATGCTGATCGCCGGCAGCGCCGACGTGGTGATTGCCGGCGGCATGGAAAGCATGTCCAACTCACCGTATCTGCTGGATCGCGCGCGCGCCGGTTACCGCATGGGCCATGGCCGCGTGCTTGATTCGATGTTCCTCGACGGCCTCGAAGATGCCTACGACAAGGGGCGCCTGATGGGCACCTTCGCCGAAGACTGCGCCGAAACCAACCACTTCAGCCGTGAAGCGCAGGATGCGTTTGCCATCGCTTCGACCACCCGCGCGCAGCAGGCGATCAAGGACGGCAGCTTTAAGGACGAAATCGTCCCGCTGACCGTGACCGTCGGCAAAGAACAGGTGCTGATCAGCCATGACGAACAGCCACCGAAAGCCAAACTGGACAAGATTGCCTCGCTGAAACCAGCATTCCGCGAAGGCGGCACGGTGACGGCGGCGAACTCCAGTTCAATCTCTGACGGGGCGGCGGCGTTGGTGCTGATGCGTCAGTCGCAGGCGCAGAATCTGGGTTTGAAACCGTTGGCCGTTATCCATGGTCATGCAGCGTTCGCCGACACCCCCGGCCTGTTCCCGGTGGCGCCGATTGGGGCGATCAAGAAGCTGATCAAGAAAACCGGTTGGTCGCTGGGTGATGTTGATCTGTTCGAAGTGAACGAAGCGTTTGCTGTGGTCGGCATGGCGGCGATGACGCATCTGGAAATCCCGCATGACAAGCTGAACGTGCATGGCGGCGCTTGCGCGCTGGGCCATCCGATTGGCGCGTCGGGTGCGCGAATTCTGGTGACGTTGCTCTCAGCGCTGCGCCAGCGCAACCTCAAACGCGGCGTGGCAGCGATCTGCATCGGCGGCGGCGAAGCGACGGCCATGGCCGTGGAATGCCTCTACTAAACACACCACCCCTGTAGGAGCTGCCGAAGGCTGCGATCCTTTGACTTTGCTTTTAAGATCAAAAGATCGCAGCCTCGTTGCACTCGGCAGCTCCTACAGGGGATTGTGGTAAACCGGATTTAAGGATTCACCATGATTCCCAACGAAGACCAAACCCAGATCCGCGACATGGCCCGGCAGTTCGCCGAGGAACGCTTGAAGCCGTTCGCCGCCGAGTGGGATCGCGAGCACCGTTTCCCCAAGGAAGCCATCGGCCAGATGGCTGAGCTGGGCTTTTTCGGCATGCTCGTGCCGGAACAGTGGGGCGGTTGCGACACCGGTTACCTGGCGTACGCCATGGCCCTGGAAGAAATCGCTGCCGGCGACGGCGCCTGCTCGACGATCATGAGCGTGCACAACTCGGTGGGTTGCGTGCCGATCCTCAAGTTCGGCAACGATGATCAGCGCGAACGTTTTCTCAAACCGCTGGCCAGTGGCGCGATGCTCGGCGCTTTTGCATTGACCGAACCACAGGCTGGTTCCGATGCCAGCAGCCTGAAAACCCGCGCACGGCTGGAAGGCGATCACTACGTGCTTAATGGCTGCAAACAGTTCATCACTTCGGGGCAAAACGCCGGGATCGTCATCGTCTTTGCCGTGACCGATCCGAGCGCCGGCAAGCGCGGCATCAGCGCGTTTATCGTGCCGACCGATTCACCGGGCTACAAAGTTGCTCGCGTCGAAGACAAACTCGGCCAGCACGCCTCAGACACCTGCCAGATTCTTTTTGAAGATGTAAAAGTGCCGGTAGCCAATCGATTGGGCGAAGAGGGCGAGGGCTACAAGATTGCCTTGGCCAACCTCGAGGGCGGCCGCGTCGGCATCGCTTCGCAATCGGTGGGCATGGCCCGCGCGGCGTTTGAAGCAGCGCGGGATTACGCCCGTGAGCGCGACACCTTCGGCAAGCCGATCATCGAACACCAAGCTGTCGCTTTCCGACTCGCCGACATGGCGACACAGATCGCCGTCGCGCGGCAAATGGTCCATTATGCCGCCGCTCTGCGAGACAGTGGGCAACCGGCACTGGTCGAGGCATCGATGGCGAAACTGTTCGCTTCGGAAATGGCCGAGAAAGTCTGTTCGATGGCATTGCAAACCCTCGGTGGATACGGTTACCTCAACGACTTCCCGCTGGAGCGCATCTACCGCGACGTGCGCGTCTGCCAGATCTACGAAGGCACCAGCGATATTCAGCGCATGGTCATTTCGCGCAATCTTTAAGAAGGAATTTTTATTCATGACGTACGAAACCATTCTGCTCGAAACCCACGGCCGCGTTGGCCTGATCACCCTCAACCGCCCGCATGCGCTGAACGCGCTGAATGCGCAACTGGTCAGCGAAGTGAACCAGGCCCTTGATGCGCTGGAAGCCGATGCGAACATCGGTTGCATCGTCCTCACCGGTTCGAAAAAGGCCTTCGCCGCCGGTGCCGACATCAAGGAAATGGCCGAGCTGACCTACCCGCAGATTTACATGGACGATCTGTTCAGCGACAGCGATCGCGTGGCCAACCGGCGCAAGCCGATCATTGCCGCCGTTAACGGTTTCGCCCTAGGCGGTGGCTGTGAGCTGGCGTTGATGTGCGACTTCATTCTGGCCGGTGACAACGCCAGATTCGGCCAACCGGAAATCAACCTCGGCGTCCTGCCGGGCATGGGCGGCACCCAGCGTCTGACCCGCGCCGTGGGTAAAGCGAAAGCCATGGAAATGTGCCTGAGCGGGCGCATGATCGATGCGGTGGAAGCCGAGCGTTGCGGCATCGTTGCGCGGATTGTGCCGAGTGACGAGTTGCTGGATGAAGCGCTGAAGGTGGCGGCGGTGATTGCCAGCAAGTCGCTGCCGATTGCGATGATGGTCAAAGAGAGCGTGAATCGTGCCTTTGAAGTGAATCTGACTGAGGGCGTGCGCTTCGAGCGTCGGGTGTTCCATGCGGCGTTTGCCACGCAGGATCAGAAGGAGGGGATGGCGGCGTTTATTGCCAAGCGTGAGGCTGCATTCCAAGGCAAATAAATGTGGTGCCTGAGCTGACGCCTTCGCGAGCAGGCTTGATGTACATCAAAATCAAAAGCCCCTCACCCTAACCCTCTCCCGGAGGGAGAGGGGACTGATTGGGGGATATTGATGATCTGCGCCGACCTGAAAGAACTTTACTGAATCCCTGATCGACCTGGTTCATCCAATCGATAATCGACGCGGTCTTTCAGGTCGATGCATAACGCCAGATACCTCGGTCGGCCCCCTTTCCCGGAGAGCGAAGGCTGCGGAGGTACGCTGACCTGAAGGTGCTTTATTGAATCCATAATCGACTCAATCTTTCAGGTCGATGTATAACGCCAGACACCTCGGTCGGCCCCCTCTCCCTCGGGGAGAGGGCTGGGGTGAGGGAAAGGGGCCAACACCATTACAACTGATAGTTCTTCAGCTCCCGCGCAATGACCATCCGCTGAATCTCGCTCGAGCCTTCATAGATCTGGGTAATCCGCGCATCGCGGTAGTACTTCTCGACCGGATAATCCTCCAGATAGCCATACCCGCCATGAATCTGGATCGCCGACGAGCAGACCTTCTCGGCCATCTCCGACGCAAACAACT
The DNA here is from genome assembly GCF_002979955.1 of Pseudomonas sp. MYb2. Classification (NCBI taxonomy): domain Bacteria; kingdom Pseudomonadati; phylum Pseudomonadota; class Gammaproteobacteria; order Pseudomonadales; family Pseudomonadaceae; genus Pseudomonas; species Pseudomonas sp. MYb2. The sequence goes on along the minus strand of NZ_PCQC01000006.1, from coordinate 294,262 downwards.
TGGCCTGCGAAGCCTCGGACAAGCAAGGTTTGCCCGCCGTCCGCAGTCGCGCCGCATGCAGGATCATCAGCCGCGCCGCGTTGATCTGCATGTGCATATCGGCCAGCAAATTGGCAATGCTCTGGTGTTCGTTGATCGGTTTGCCGAACTGGATGCGATCGCGCGAATACACCAGCGCCGCTTCAAATGCCGCGCGCGCGATACCCAAAGCCTGCGCCGCGATGCCGATGCGTCCGCCTTCAAGGTTGGACAGGGCAATCGCCAGACCCTTGCCGCGCTCGCCGAGCAGATTGGCCTCGGGAATGCTGCAGTTGTTCAGGGTCACCGCACAAGTATCGGAAGCGCGGATGCCCATCTTGTGTTCAGTGCGATCAACGATGAAACCGGCGGTATCGGTCGGCACCAGAAACGCCGAAATACCTTTCTTGCCCAGGTCCGGATCGGTCACCGCAAACACAATCGCCAGCTTCGCCCGTTTACCGTTGCTGACAAACTGTTTGGCGCCGTTGATCACCCACTGGCCGTCACGCAGTTCGGCGCGGGTGCGCAGGTTGTGCGCTTCGGAGCCGGCCTGCGGTTCGGTCAGGCAGAAGCAGCCGATGGTTTTCCCGCTGGCCAGATCCGCCAGCCAGGTCTGTTTCTGTGCTTCGCTGCCGTAGTTGAGCACCGGGCCGCAGCCGACCGAGTTGTGAATGCTCATGAATGCGCCGGTCGCGCCATCACCCGCAGAAATTTCTTCCACGGCCAAGGCATAGGCCACGTAGTCAACGTAGGTGCCGCCCCATTCCTCGGGCACCACCATGCCGAGCAAACCGAGTTCGCCCATTTTCGCGACGAGCGCATCGTCGATCCAGCCAGCCTTTTCCCACGCCTGCGCGTGCGGTGCGATTTCGCCACGGGCAAAGTCCCGGGCCATGTCGCGGATCATCACTTGTTCTTCAGTCAGTTCGAGATCGTGCATGGCTCAGCTCCCGCTCTCATCAAAACCGTGGAAGAAACTCGCGACATGCGCAGCGTCCAGCGCAGCAAGAGTCGGCGGGTTCCAGCGTGGTGACTTGTCTTTATCGATCAGCAGGGCGCGCACGCCTTCGATCAGGTCGCCACGGGCGAACCACTGGCGATCCAGATGCAGCTCCAGCGCGAAGCAATGCTCCAGGCTCAGGTGCCGACCGCGCCGGAGCATTTCCAGGGTCACGGCCATGGCCAGCGGCGAACGGGTTTCCAGCAGGTTGGCGGTGGTGGTCGCCCATTCATGGCTGTCGGCAACGGTCACCGCGCGCAATTGCTCGACCATGCTCGGCACATCCGGCAGAGCGAAAAAGTGATCGATAGCCGGGCGCAGGGCCTCGAGCGGCGCATCGGGCAGGGTTTGCACAGCGTGTTTGGCCAGCAGGTTCTGCAGCGCCTTGAGCGGCGTGTCCTGCCATTCCATCTGGTCGAGTCTTTCGTCGAGCAGGGCCAGTTTGCTGCTGTCCAGATACCAGTCCGCCAGGCCGCAATACAGCGCGTCGGCGGCACGGATCTGCACGCCGCTGACGCCCAGGTAAATCCCCAGCTCACCGGGAATGCGTGGCAGGAAGTAACTGCCGCCGACATCCGGGAAATAACCGATGGCCACTTCCGGCATCGCCAATCGGCTCTTCTCGGTGACCACGCGCAGGTCGGCGCCTTGCACTAGGCCCATGCCGCCGCCGAGGACGAAACCGTCCATCAAGGCCAGCACCGGTTTACGGTAGTGATGAATCGTCAGGTCGAGGGCATATTCCTCGACGAAGAAATCTTCGTGCAGCGTATCGCCGCTCTTGAAACTGTCGTACAGGGAACGAATGTCGCCACCGGCGCAGAAGGCCTTTTCACCGGCACCGCGCAGGACAACGGCGTGAACATTGGTGTCAGTTGCCCAGGCGTCTAGCTGCTGTTGCAGCAAACGCACCATGTCGAGGGTAATGGCGTTGAGACCGGCGGGGCGATTGAGGGTCAGGTGACCGATGTGGTTGCGAACCTCGGCCAGCACTTCGTTTTGCGTGGCATCCATGGACTGGGTCCGCGGGGATGAAGCCTGAGCTGTCATCAGTAACTCCCTGCTTTTATTGTCTTTATTCGAGAAGCTCGCGCGCGAGCGTTACCGGATCGTAACAGTGCAAATTTGCCGTGTACAACGGGGATATGTGCAGGGCCTGTCTGCGTTTTTACCTTACCCGAAATATATGCGGACTCATGTAGGAGCTGCCGCAGGCTGCGATCTTTTGATCTTGAAAAACAGGATCAAAAGATCGCAGCCTGCGGCAGCTCCTACATAAGGGGTCAGGTGAAGGTAGCGGTAATGCTGCGGCGCTTGGCATGCAGTTCGCTGGCGTGGATCAGTTGTTCGAGATCCTCGGGAGTGATGTCGATGAAGGCTTCCATGTCGGCCAACGCGAGTTTCAGGTCTTCGGCGGTGATTGCCTGATTGTCGACCGGGGCTACTGCGGGCGCCGGTTCAGCGGGGCGTTTCGGGTAACGAATGCGCGTCAGGTTGTTATAGGCGAGGGCACTGAGCAGCATGCACGCGGCACCGAGCATCACCGGTTCCATGGCTTTCCAGTCCATGGCAATAGTCGCAGGATCCGCCAGCACCAGCGTCAGCGCCAAAGCGCCCGCCGGTGGGTGCAGGCAACGCAGCCAGCACATCAGAATCAGCGCCATGCCCGCCGCCAGACAGGCGCTGCCCAGGGTTCGGCCAAGTACGTGAGCGACCAGCAGCGCCACGACACCGGCACACAAATACCCGCCGAGAATCGACCACGGCTGGGCAAGGGCGCCGGAGGACACGGCGAACAGCAACACCGCGGAAGCGCCCAACGGCCCGATCAGGTGATAAGCGACGTCATGGCCGAACACCTGCGCGCACAACCACACACTGAACAACGTGCCCAAGGCCATGCCGATGGCGGCGCGGCTCCATTCGGTTGGGCGGGTGTTTATGGCAGCGGGCAACCAGCGAGCGAGCATGTGAAACTGATCCTTCTACAAAATCCGGGCAAAAAAAAGGACTTGTCCGGCATATCCGGAAAGCCCTCGAAGTGTTCCAACATTGGGGGAGGAACGCACACAGTGTGCCGTTCAATCTCGATGCTGACAAATTCATATAAATGCAGTTTGAGTGCATTATTGTTGCACTGAAGCCGCGCGGCGACCGCTGGCGACACACAAATAGCCGCCGACCGCCGCCAATGCGCTCAAGGCATAGAACATCATCGGCGCCGGCGTGTGCATCAGCAGAAACCCGCACATTACCGGGCTTGCAGCGCCGCCGAGTGCCGCCAGATTCTGCGCGCCGTAGTAACTGCCGCGCAGTTCCTCGGGGGCGAGCGTGTCGACGAAGAGGAAATCCGCCGGGTAAATGATCATCTCGCCGAGGGTGAAGATGAACATCGCCACGCACCAGCCGATGAGGCTGTCGGCCATGCTGAAACCGATCAGCCCGAGGATGAACAGCGCGGTGCCGCCGGCGATCCACTGGCGCAAGTGTTCGCGCTTGAGGAATCGGCCGATCTGGTATTGCAAGAGGATGACCGTGATCGCGTTGCAGGCGAGCAGGGCGGCCATGGTGTCGAGCGTCTGTTGCTGGGTGTGGGTGGCCAACAGGTATTGCGACAGGTACAGGGTGAAGCGCCCGTGCACCAGCGTGCTGAGCAGGCAGCCCAGGGTAAACAGGATCATCGTGCGGTCGTTTTTCAGGATGATCAGGGTTTTCAGAAAGCTTTGCGGCTGGCTGACCGGGGCGATCGGATTAGGCTCTTTCGCTGCGCCCACCAGCAGAAAAATGCTGCCAATGGCAATCGCGCCGGCGACGATAAACGGCGCCGAAGGCTGGATACCGGCAATCACCACGCCGATCATCGGGCCGACGGCGTAACCGATGTTGGTCAGCGTGTAGTTGAGGGAAAACGCCTTGACCCGCTGGCCCACCGGCAGGTTTTCACTGAGGATGGCTTTGGAGCAGATGAGGAACAGCGCCGACGCCGTTTCGCTGATGATCAACACCAATGTGACCAGGTACAGATTCTGCGCGAAGCTCAGCAGGATCAGGCCGATGCCGCTGGAGAGCATGGTCAGTATCAGCAACTGACGCTTGTCCAGCCGATCGATGATGTAACCCCCGTACAGCGACAGCAACGTGGCGCTGAATACCGCGATGCCCAACAGCAGACCGACGTCTTGCGGGTTGAGGCCGAGCTTGTTGCTGAGGAACAGGGTCAGTAGCGGGCTGATCAGGGCGCGGCTGATGACGACGGTCAGCGAGCTGATCATCAACCGGCGGATGAAGCGCGAATAGGTGGCCACGAAGAGGTCAATGTCCTTATTTCAAATGCTTGGCGGGCGTGCGTCATCCTCCCCGCGCAACCATCACCGGTCAAGCCGCCACACCACAAATCCTCTGTAGGAGTGAGCCTGCTCGCGATAGCAGAGTGTCAGGCAACATAGGTTAGGCTGACCCACCGCTATCGCGAGCAGGCTCACTCCTACAGGGGATTTGTACTGATATCAGGAGAGGGGCAGGGCCAACGCGTCAGCGGGCCTTGCAAGGCGAATGATCATATTCATGTAGGAGCTGCCGCCGGCTGCGATCGTTTGATCTGGATTCAAAAAAACAAGATCAAAAGATCGCAGCCTGCGGCAGCTCCTACAAGAGGCTTCAAGCGACGTCGGACTCATGCGGCCACTGTTGCAGCGGGATCGGCAATTTGCGCGATTCGCCACGGCCCATCGGGAAGTAGTGGAAACCGTTGCGCGCCAGACGTTCAGCGTCGTACAGGTTGCGCCCGTCGAAGATCACCGGGGTGTTGAGGCGTTGTTTGATCAGGTCGAAATCTGGCGCCTTGAACTGCTGCCATTCGGTGCAGATGATCAATGCGTCGGCGCCGGGCAGTACCGATTCCGGCGTGCCCATCAGCATCAGTTTCGATTCGTCCGGGTAGAGGTTCTGGGTTTCCTGCATGGCTTCCGGGTCGAAGGCGCGCACGCTGGCACCGGCCGCCCACAGTTCTTCCAGCAGCACTCGACTTGGCGCATCACGCATGTCGTCGGTGTTGGGTTTGAACGCCAGCCCCCAAAGGGCAAAAGTCTTGCCGCGCAGATCACCCTTGTAGAACGCGTTGATGCGCTCGAACAACTTGTGTTTCTGCCGCTGGTTGATCGCCTCGACCGCTTGCAGCAAGTCGCTGGAGCAGTGCGCTTGTTCAGCACTGTGGATCAACGCACGCATGTCTTTGGGGAAGCACGAGCCGCCATAACCGCAGCCCGGGTAGATGAAGTGGTAACCGATGCGCGTGTCGGCACCGATGCCCTGGCGTACCGATTCGATGTCGGCGCCCAAGTGTTCGGCGAGTTCGGCGATCTGGTTGATGAAGCTGATCTTGGTCGCCAGCATGCAGTTGGCGGCGTACTTGGTCAGTTCGGCGCTGCGCAGGTCCATGAACATGATGCGGTCGTGGTTGCGGTTGAACGGCGAGTACAGGTCGCGCATTACGTCGCGCACCTCATCACCTTCACAACCAATAACGATGCGGTCCGGACGCCGGCAATCGGCAACCGCCGAGCCTTCCTTGAGAAATTCCGGGTTGGAGACGATATCGAACTGCAGCAGGCGGCCGACCTTGATCAAGGCCTTTTCGATATGCGTGCGCAACGTATCGCCAGTGCCCACCGGCACCGTGGATTTCTCGACGATGATCAACGCCTGCTCACGATGACGGGCAATCGCGTCGCCGACCGACAGCACGTAGCGCAGATCCGCCGAGCCGTCCTCCCGCGACGGCGTACCGACGGCAATAAACGCCACCCGAGCGTGCTGCACGGCGAGTTTTTCATCGGTGGTGAATTGCAGGCGTTTCGAATCGAGACCTTCGCGCACCAGGCTGGCCAGCCCCGGTTCGAAAATGCTGACATGACCCTGGCGCAACAGGTCGACCTTCTTCTGGTCGATGTCCATGCACACGACATCATGGCCGACCTCGGCCAACACAGCCGCTTGCACCAGACCGACGTAACCGCTGCCAAATACTGTGATTTTCATGGAGCACTCCTGAATGCGGGCGCACGAGCCGGACGCGTGTTGATGGTGATGACCCCGAGCATGACCAGCGCCACGCCCAGTGATTGGGTGAAACTGAAGGATTCGTTGAACAGCGGCAGGCTGGCCGCCAGCAGATACACCAGCGCGTAGCTGATGCTCAGCAGCGAGTAAGCGCGGCCCAGCGGCAGATCGCGCAGGGCGGCGAGCCAGCAGAGCATCGACAGGGCATAGGCGAAGATCGCCGCAATGACCACGGCCGATGCGCGCAGGTCGAGGCTGTCAATGTGCAGCCATTGTTCTGGTGCGGGCAGACGCGTCATGCTCCAGCGCATCGCGAGTTGCGCGGCGCTGACCAGCAAAACGCTGCCGAGGGCGAAAGTGATTCCGCGGCGCTTGTTCATGTCTGTTGCCCCAGCAAAACCACGCCGCCGATCACCAACGCCACGCCGAGCCAATGCTGACGGTCGATAGGTTCGCGGAAGACGAAGCGGGCGATCAGGGTGATCAGCACAAAGTTGAGGCTGAGCATCGGGTAGGCGATGCCGACTTCCAGGCGCTGCAACACCACAAGCCACACCAGCAAGCCTGAACCGAGGGCGAACAGCGCCAGCCACAACCATGGCGAACGCAGTTTGTCGGTCCACGTCGACTCGACCCCGCGCCAACTCTCCACGGCGTACTTTTGCGCCACTTGGCCAAGGCAGGTCAGCAGGCACGCGGCCAACAGCAGCAACAGGCTCATGACGCCACCTTCGGCAGGATCATGATCACCAGGTTGCCCTGCTCAAAACGGACGCCGTCCTTTGGCAACTTGTCGATTTCGTCCAGTTCGTCCTGCCCCTTGACGCGCATCACCACGCCGACCGAACCGCTGCGGCGGGCCTCACGCATCCACTGTTGCACTTGATCGAAGTCAACCCGTTGTTGAATGCCGTCAGGATAGGCAAGGCCATATTTCAATTCGCCTATCGTGTTGTACAACGCGACTTGCGGTGTTTTCAGACGCCAGGCCAGCGCCGACGCCGCGCCCAGGTCGTTGCTCAGCAGGTGGTCGGTCTGTGCCAGCTCGGTGAGGTGATGCTTGATGAACTGATCCGGCATCTTGTTGGCGACCACTGATCTGGGCATCGCTGCCGGCAAAACGGCGATCAGCAACAGGCTGCCCAGCGCCGGCGCCGCCCAGCATTGCAGCGGCAGGAAGGCTTGCAGCAGGTTGGCGATGATCCAGCCGATCAAGGCAATGAACACCAGCACCATGCTGTGCAGTTCGTGGTCGTACACCGGTTTGGTCAGTTGCAGATACACCAGGGCAATCAGCGTGACGATGCCCAGCAGCAGATTGAGCACACCATTGATGCTCAGCGCCCGACCTTGTTCCAGACGCAAGCGGTCGGCCAGCGCATTGCCGAGCAGCAACGCCAGCGGCAGCAGGCACGGCAGGATGTAGGTCGGCAATTTGCCGTTGCTCAGGCTGAAGAACAGCAGCGGCATCAGCAGCCACAGCAGCAAAAACACGACTTTGGGCTGAGTGCGGGTCTGCCAGGCTTGTTTGAATGAAGTCGGCAGCAATCCCGCCCACGGCAAACTGAACGCCACCAGCAGCGGCAAGTAGAACCACCACGGCGCATCATGCTGGGCATCGTCACCGGCAAAGCGGCGGATGTGTTCATGCCAGAAGAAGAACCGCCAGTAGTCCGGCTCCTGCGCATGCACCGAGAGCACCCACGGCAAGCTGACGACGATTGCGATGGCAATCGCCACCGGGCCGTACATCAGCAGTTCACGCCAGCGTTTTTGCCAAAGCATCCACGGCAAGGCGATCAGCACGGGCAGCAGCCAGGCGAGAAAACCCTTGGTCATGAAACCCATGCCGCAGGCCAGCCCCAGCACTGCCCAGGCAACCATTCGCTTGCCGCTGGTTTGACTGTCGACGGCAAACCACAGCGCCACCAGACTCAGGTTGACCCAGAAGGTGAATTGCGGATCGAGGTTGGCGTAACCGGCCTGACCGGCAACGATGGTGAAGCTCATGTAGAGCAGCGCGCAAACAAAGCTTTTGTGCGGCTCGTTCCACAAGCGCCGCGCGATCAGATAGCACAGCAACACGCTCAACCCGGTGCTCAGTGCCGAGGCGAAGCGTACGCCAAACAGGTTTTGCCCGAACAACTCTTGCCCGAGTGCAATCATCCAGTAGCCGGCAATCGGCTTCTCGAAATAGCGCAGGCTCATGAAGTGCGGCGACACCCAGTTGCCGCTCAGCAGCATGTCCTGGCTGATCTGCGCGTAGCGAGATTCATCGGGAATCCACAGGCCATGCGTACCCAGTGGCAGCAGGTAAGCCAGCAGACCGATTCCCAGCAAGAGCAACGGCAATGCCCAGCGTTTGGTCATGCGCCTTGCACTCCCAGCCAGCCTTCACGACCATCGAGCGCGCCACGTTGCACGCGGCCCACGGGCAAGGTGTTGAAGAACTCGGGCAACAAATCGCCCAGCGGAGTGAAGTCGATGTGGCGCTGACGCGCAGCGGCCAGCAGTTGACGAAATTCTTCAGCCATCAGAATCCCTTCGACCTCGGCATGAATGGTGTAGACGTTGAGCTGTTGCGCACGGAAGTGATCGAGAATGAAACCGTTGAAATCCCGCGCCGCAACGATGGGGCCGACGACTTCATCGAAGGTCGGCAGGTCCACCGGAATCTGCGGCGTGCCCGGCGTGCCATCGGCCAACAACGGGCGGAACAGCCGCGAGCCCCGGCAATCGCTGTTGTAGCGAAAGCCGAAGGCTTGCTTGGCCTCGATCACGCGCTCGTCGGCACGCCAACCAGCGGCGGCCGAGCACTCGACTTTCGCGCCGAGAATGTCGCTCAAGGTGTCGACGCCCTGACGGATCTGCTCAATCAGTTGTTCGTTGCTCCAGCGCCCGGCGTTGGCTTGCCAGCCGTGGTGATCCCACGCATGCAGGCCAACCTCATGACCGGCATCGCGGGCCTGACGCATCAGGTGCCCGAGATCACGGCCAATCGGTTTGCCCGGCCACGCGGTGCCGGCCAGCAGAATGTCCCAGCCATACAGGCCGGCGGCGTTGGAACGGAGCATCTTCCAGAGAAACTGCGGGCGGATCAGGCGCCACAGATGCCGGCCCATGTTGTCGGGGCCGACACTGAAGAAAAACGTTGCCTTGATCTGCGCCTCGTCGAGCATTTCCAGCAAGCGCGGCACACCTTCACGGGTGCCGCGAAAGGTGTCGACGTCGATGCGTAGTCCGGCCTGCATCAACCTGCCTCTTTGTTAGAGAGCTCCGCTTGTTCGAGCATCGCCTCGCGCAAGAAGAAATCCAGCGTATTGCCAATGGTCTCGCGCATTTCCACGGTCGGCGTCCAGTCGAGCAGGCGCTTGGCGTTGGCGATGCTTGGCTTGCGGTGTTCGACGTCCTGATAACCGGCGCCATAGAACGCCTTGCTCTCGACGTCGCGGAAACCGGCGAACGGCGGGAAGTTGCTGCGCAGCGGATGCGCTTCGAACTGGCGCAACAGCTCTTCGCCCAGTTGACGAATGCTGGCCTCGTTGTCCGGGTTGCCAATGTTGATGATCTGACCGTTGCAGACGTCGTTGTCGTTGTCGATGATCCGCGCCAGTGCCTCGACACCGTCGGCAATATCGGTGAAGCAGCGTTTCTGCTCGCCACCGTCAAACAGACGGATTGGCGTGCCTTCCACCAGGTTGAGGATCAACTGGGTAATAGCGCGGGAGCTGCCGATGCGGGCCGAATCGAGTCGATCGAGACGCGGGCCCATCCAATTGAAAGGACGGAACAGGGTGAAATTCAAACCCTTGGCGCCGTACGCCCAGATCACTCGATCCAGCAATTGTTTGGAGACGGAGTAAATCCAGCGCTGCTTGTTGATCGGGCCGACCACCAGGTTGGAGGTGTCTTCGTCGAAATGCTTGTCCTGGCACATGCCATAGACTTCCGAGGTCGACGGGAAGATCACGCGCTTGTTGTACTTGACGCAGTAACGCACCAGTTTCAGATTTTCTTCGAAGTCGAGTTCGAACACGCGCAGCGGGTTGCGGGTGTATTCGATCGGCGTGGCGATGGCCACCAGCGGCAGGACCACATCGCACTTCTTGATGTGGTACTCGATCCACTCGGAGTGAATGCTGATGTCGCCTTCGACGTAGTGGAAGTGCGGATGGCTGCGCAGGCGGTCGATGGCGTCGGAACCGATGTCCAGGCCATAGACTTCGTAACGGTCATCGCGCAGCAGGCGCTCTGACAGGTGATTGCCGATAAAACCGTTGACCCCAAGGATCAACACGCGGGTACGACGCGGCGCACGACCGGATTCAGCGCCGCGCAGCAGCGAGCCGTCGACCAGACCCAGCTCATTGGCCAGTTGCGGGCCGCTGAGGAACAGACCGGTGTCGTTGCGTTGACCGGAGAGGATCACCAGCGAATCTTCACCGCAAGCAATGCGCAGCGGATCGACGCTGATCACCCGGCCCGGCGCCTGACCGTCATTGCCTTTGACGACTTCCGCGCTCCAGACGATCAACTTGTGTTCGCCGACGGCGCAGAACGCACCCGGATACGGTTGGGTGACGGCGCGGACCAGATTGAACAGCTGCTCGGCAGGTTTTGACCAAAGCAGCTTGCCGTCCGCCGGCGTACGACGACCGTATACGCTGGCTTTCGATTCGTCCTGCGGGGTTTCGCTGGTCTTGCCTTGCAGCATCGCTGGCAAGGTGTCGCGCAGCAGATCGGTGGCGGCGATGCGCAGTTTGCCGTGCAGGCTCAGCGCGGTGTCGCTGCGCTCGATGGCCACGGGTTGCTGGGCAACGATGGCGCCGGCATCGGCACGTTTGACCATGCGGTGCAGGGTGACACCGGTTTCAGTTTCACCGTTGACCAGCACCCAGTTCGCCGGGGCACGGCCACGGTAGCGCGGCAGCAACGAGCCGTGCAGGTTGAACGCGCCGTGTTTTGCGGTGGCCAGCAACGATTCGCTCAGCAGGTTGCGGTAGTAGAACGAGAACACGTAGTCCGGATTGAGCTTGGCAATCCGCTCGATCCACAGTGGGTGGTTAACGTCTTCCGGGGCGTGCACCGGAATGCCTTTGCGTGCGCACAATTGCGCAACCGATCCGTAGAACGCGTTCTCTTTCGGATCATCGGCGTGAGTGAATACCGCGGCAATGTCATAGCCACTGTCGAGCAGGGCTTGAATGCCGGCGCAGCCGATATCGTGATAAGCGAATACAACAGTTTTTGCGCTCATGAGAGAACCTGATCATTGGAGGAGGAGAGGCCGTCGACGGTGATGGCGCGCGGCGGCATGGCGGGTTGGCCACGCAAGACTTTTTCAACGAAGAAACGCGGGCGGGCACGCACGTCGCTGTACATGCGCCCCAGGTATTCGCCGAGCAGGCCCATGCCGATGAACTGGCCACCGGTGAACACGAACAGCACAGCGAACAGCACGAACATGCCGTCACCGGCCCAGCCGGCACCGAACACCAGGCGCAGCACGATCAGGGCGGCGGCGAACAACACGCCGAGCCCGGCCATGGCGAAGCCGACAATGCTCAGCAAGCGCAACGGGGTGGTAGTCATGCAGGTGATCAAGTCGAACATCAGATTGATCAGGCGCATCGGGCTGTACTTCGAATCGCCGTGTTCACGCTCGGCGTGGGCCACGACAATTTCCGTGGTGTGGCGAGCGAAGCTGTTGGCCAGAATCGGGATAAAGGTGCTGCGTTCACGGCAGGCGAGCATCGCGTCGATGATCGTGCGCCGGTAAGCGCGAAGCATGCAGCCGTAGTCGCTCATGGCGACGCCGGTGGAGCGCTGTACGGCGAGGTTGATCAGTTTCGATGGATAGCGGCGCAACGCCGAATCCTGACGATTGCCGCGCACCGTGCCGACGACGTCGTAACCCTTTTCGGCTTCGGCGATCAGACGCGGGATTTCTTCCGGCGGGTTCTGCAGGTCGGCGTCGAGGGTGATCACCACGTCGCCTTTGCACTGTTCGAAGCCGGCCATGATCGCCGCGTGCTGACCGTAGTTGCGGTTAAGGATGACCGCCACGAATGGACTGTCTTCGCGGGTCGCGGCTTCCTCAAGGAGGTTGGCAGAGTCATCACGGCTCCCGTCGTCGATCAGGACGATTTCATAGTCGTAACGCAGCATCCGGCACGCCGCTTCGGTACGGCGCAGCAGTTGCGGCAGGCTGTCCTGTTCGTTGTAGACCGGGATGACGATCGACACACAGCGGATCGGATAGGGTTTCACAGGCGTTTATCCATGAGGGTGGCGATGGCCCCGACCACGCGATCAAGGTCCTGATCGGTCATGTCGGGGAACAATGGAATCGAGCACAGCCGCGCCGAGTTCCATTCGGTGTTGGGCAGGTACAGGTGAGGGTCACGCTGGCGATACCAGGTGTGCAGGTGGGTGGCGATGAAATGGATGCCGGTGCCGATGCCTTGGTCCTGCAAGCCTTTCATGAAAGCTTCGCGGTCCATGCCGCAGCGCTCGCTGTCGATGCGCAGGATGAACAGGTGCCAAGCGTGTTGTTGCGCGTAGGCGGGCAGGGCCAGCGGTTGCACCGGCAGGCCTTCGAGTTTTTTCCGGTAGGCAGCGGCCAGTTCGGTGCGGCGGGCGTTGATCGCGTCCAGACGCTCCAATTGCACCAGGGCAATCGCGGCGTTGATGTCGGCGAGGTTGTATTTGAAACCCGGTTCCATCACTTGCGCCTGCGGCTTGCGGCCACCGGTCAGGCGATCGTAGGCGTCAACCCCCAGACCATGGAACTTGAGCATGCGCACGCGGCTGGCCAGCGCTTCGTCGTCGGTGACGAACATCGCGCCTTCGGCACAGGTCATGTTCTTGATCGCGTGGAAGGAGAAAATCGCCGTGCCTTGCGCGCCGACGTGACGGCCCTTGTAACGGGTGCCCGCGGCGTGGGCGGCGTCTTGGATGACGGCGATGCCGTGCTTGTCGGCCAGCGCATACAGCGGATCAAGATCGAATGCGGCGCCGGCGTAATGCACCGGGATGATCGCTTTGGTGCGTGGGGTGATCGCCGCTTCGATGCGCGCAGCGTCGGTCATCAGCGTGTCACGGTCGACGTCGATGAACACCGGTTTGGCGCCGAGCAACGAGATCATGTTGGCGGTCGACACCCAGGTTTGCGAAGGCGTTATAACTTCATCGCCCGGGCCAATGCCCAAGGCGAGCAACGCGATATGCATGCCACCGGTGGCCGAAGAAAGTGCTATGGCATGTTTGCAACCGACATAAGCGCCGAACTGTTCTTCGAGTGCCTGACATTCAGGGCCAGTGGTAATCCAGCCAGAACGTAATACTTGTGCAACGGCGGTTATTTCCTCTTCGCCGATACTCGGACGCGAAAACGGCAGGAACGCTTGACTCATAAGAACCTCGGGGCGACAGCCATCCTTCAGCCAATTGTCTGAAAAACACGGGATTTCAAGGGTTTGGGATACCGACCGGGGAATGCCTGATTGACTTTTAAGTCCACGGACGGCAGGTTGTAGGCCTTTCGGGGCAACCTGTTGTAATTAAGGTTATGCCGCTTTTTGTGAAAGGAACATCAAAATACGGTTGGCTATTCGTCTATCTGTAAGCCATACAGCCACCGTTCAGACTTCTTCCGTTTATCGGCACTTTTAATAGAAAAGTCCTACAGAAGAGTCGCTCCTTATATAAGTTTCTTTGCACTTTCAGTTTGTTTTGTTGAACTGTTTTCTATTCAAGGCCGTTTCGTTTGATTGACTTGTCGAGTACTGAATCCACCCCGTCCACCACTAATCCGCTGACGATTTATCTGGCACGCCTGGCGCCTTCCAGCCAATTGACCATGCGTTATGTCTTGCAGGACGCGGCCGACCGCCTCGGTTTCGAAGACGTCGACATCGAGGAAATCCCCTGGCACGGATTGCAACCCGAAGACGTCGTGGCGCTGGTGGCTGCGTTGCGCGCCGACGGCTATGCGCCGAACACCTCTTCGCTGTATGTCAATGCTGTGCGCGGCGTGATGAATGAAGCCTGGCGCATGAGTCTGATCAGCCAGGATCATCTGCTGAAGATGCGTTCGGTCAAAGGCATTGCCGGCACGCGCTTGTCTCAGGGGCGCAATTTGAAGCGCACCTTGATTCACGAACTGATGGAAGTCTGCGCCGCCGATCCGCGCCCTCAGGGACTGCGCGACGCAGCGGTGATTGCGCTGTTGTACGGCACCGGCATGCGCAAATCGGAATCAGTGGATCTGGATTTGAATCAGGTCGACTTCAATGAGCGCAGCCTGACCGTCACCGGCAAGGGCAACAAGCAACTGATCAAGTACGCACCGCAGTGGGCGTTCGCCAAGCTGGACGCGTGGCTGGAGTTTCGTCGCGGGCAGCTCAAGGAGGGCGAGCGCGACGACACCTTTCTGTTCAACCGCATCCGCCGTGGCAGCCACATCACCCGTGAGCGCATCACCAAACACGCGATCTACTACATTGCCCGTCAGCGTGGCACTCAGGTCGGGGTGAAGATCATGCCCCACGATTTCCGTCGTTCGTTTATTACCCGGGTGATCGAAGAACATGACCTGTCGATCGCGCAGAAGCTGGCGCACCACAGCAACATCCAGACCACCGCCAACTACGATGTGCGTGATGACAACGAGCGGCGGCGGGCGGTGGATCGCTTCGATCTGTAGACCCCGTCAGGACGGGGAAGGGCAGGTGCGAGCGTTGCCGGTTGCCGCCCGACTGATCTGCTCGGCCAGCCGTTTGACGTTGTGCTGCTGGGCGCCCACCAGATCATCGATGGTCGGGCCGGACGGTGTCTGCAGGGTCGAACGGCAGGTCAGCAAGCCATTGTCAGTGGCGCCGACGGGCCGCAAGCGCCATTTGGCGTCGATCAGGCCGTACTGACCGGGGATCGAGTCGAAGCGTTGCACTTCGATGCGCACCGAAACGTTGCCTTGGCCACTGGTATTGCTCAGTTGATCGGCCAACGCACCGCGCAACTCATCCGCCAGTGTCGCCCCCCACCAATCGGTTTCCAGAATCGCCAGGCCGCTGTTGCCCTGGCGGATAACGATTTGCGCACGGTCGACCTGCGGCGGTACGGTGATGGCTTCAATCGGGATTTGCGCCCCGGGGCGGGCGCTGCCCAGTTGCACCGGCGTCAGCGTATGAAAGCTGATCGGGTCGCTGCGGCAGGCGCCGAGCAACAAGCACGCAGCGAGCACGGTGATTTTCAGCGGTACAGCCATGGTTAAGCTCCTGTGCTCAATTGCGTGGCGGTCCTTTCAGGTCCAGCGGCGCTGCGTTGTCTGGGCGACCGCGAATCAGCGATTCCGGATGGCGACCAAGGTAATCCGAGAGTTCGCGCAGGGAGCGCGACATGCGCCCGAGTTCGTCGAGGGTCTCGGTGAGCTTTTCGCGTTGCGGTGAATCTTCGGCCAGGGTCGAGCTGGCGGACTGTAGGGTTTTGCTGACGTCGGCGAGGGTGTTTTGCACGCCCGGCAAGGTCTTCGCGTTGAACTGGGTCAGGCCTTTGCGCAGTTCGACCAGGTTGCTGTCGAGGTTGCTGGCAATGCGATCGACTGGCAGCTTGTTGAGCTTGTCGACCACGGCTTCGAGTTTTTCCTGCAGTTGCTCAAGGCTGCCCGGCACGGTCGGGATCATCACCGGGCGCAACGTCGGATCGAACGCGACTTTCTCGGCTTTCGGGAAGAAGTCCAGGGCAACGTACAGCTGCCCGGTCAGCAGATTGCCGCTGCGGGCCTGCGCACGCAGGCCATTGTCGATAAAGGTACCGATCAGACGAATCCCGGCCGCTTCGTCGTTGGGGTCATGCTTGAAGGCAGTGAGCATTTTGCCGTAGGCCATGCCCAGGCGCTGCGGGTAAATGACGATGCCGACGTTGAGCGGGAAGCTGCGTTTTTTCGCATCGAAATCCAGATTGATCCCGACCACCCGGCCGATCTCCATGCCAAGGAACTCCACCGGCGCATCAACTTTCAGGCCGCGCAGGGATTGGTCGAAGCGCAGACTCAAGTATTGCGCCTTGCCGTTGGGCGGAGCGAGGGCAGTGCTCTGTTCGGCAAACAGTTCGAAGCCTTTGTCTTCGGCTGCTGCGACGTCGTTGGGGCTGTATTCCGGGGCACGGAAGGCGATGCCGCCGACCAGCAGGGTCGAGAGCGACTCGGTCTTCACCGCAAAGCCGTTGGCGCCGACATTGACGTCGATGCCGCTGGCGTTCCAGAAACGCGTGTTTTCGGTGACGAAGGCATCGTTCGGCGCATGGATGAACACTTCGATATTGACGCCTTTGCCGTCGGGGTCGAGGGCGTAAGTGACGACTTGGCCAACCGGAATCTTGCGGTAGTAAACGGGGGAGCCGATGTCCAGCGATCCGAGGTCCGAAGCATGCAGCATGAAACGCTTGCCGGGTTCGCCGTAGGTAATGGGGGGCGGGTTTTCCAGGCCTTTGAAGTGCTTGGCGCGGGCATTGGACTGGCCGATGTCGGCACCGATGTAATCGCCGGAGAGCAGGGTGTCGATGCCGGAAACACCGCCAGCGCCGATCCGTGGGCGCACGACCCAGAACTGTGAGTCTTCACGGGTGAAGGTTTCGGCCTGTTTGGCCAGCTTGATGGTGGCGTTGACGCTTTTCTGGTCATCGCTCAACTCGACATCCGTGACCTGGCCGACAACCACGTTGCGGTACTTGACCTCGGTTTTGTTCGCCGTCAGCCCGCTGCCGGTCTTGAAGGTGACCACGATGGTCGGGCCTTCCTGGAGGATGTTGTGCACCACCAGCGAGATGCCCACCAGCACGGCGACAATCGGTACGATCCATACAAGTGAAATGCCGAAACGGCGGGTTTTGACTGGGGCCTGGCCAGGTGCTCGCGGCTCGTCGGTGGCTGACGACTTCATCCATGTCCTCCTCGATTGATTGGGCACTGAGCGTCAGGAACGCAAAAGCACCTCATCAATATAGAAGTGCTTGGCGATAGAGCAAATCTGTATAGCGCACGCGCCGTGATTCCCCTGTAGGAGCTGCCGCAGGCTGCGATCTTTTGATTGATCGTTCCCACGCTCTGCGTGGGAACGCAGCCGGGGACGCTCTGCGTTCCAAACAAGGTCAAAAGATCGCAGCCTGCGGCAGCTCCTACAGGGATTTGGGGTTTAACCGAGCATTTCCCGCAGCCGATACCAGAACATCCCCAGTGCCAGCAGTGGCGAGCGCAGGGCCGTGCCGCCGGGGAAGGTCATGTGCGGCACGCCGCTGAACACGTCCATACCTTGACTGTGTCCGGCGTGAATGGCCTCGCCGAGCAGTTTCGCGCACCAGTGCGTCACGTTCAGGCCATGCCCGGAATAGCCCTGTGCGTAGAACACGTTCGGGTGTTGCTTGAGCCGACCGACCTGCGGAAAGCGGTTAGCAGTGATGCCGATCTTGCCGCCCCACTGGTAATCGACGCGCACGTCGGCCAGTTGCGGGAACACCTTGAGCATCTTCGGGCGCATGTAGGCGGCGATGTCCGCTGGATCGCGACCGGAATAGTGGCAGGCACCGCCGAACAACAAGCGCCGATCGGCCGAGAGCCGGTAATAATCGAGGCCGACTTTCTGGTCGCACACTGCCAGATTGTGCGGAATCAATTGCGCGGCGCGCGCCTCGGACAACGGTTCGGTGGCGATGATGTAACTGCCGGCCGGCAGCACTTTGCCACTGAGTTGTTGTTCGAGTTCATCCAGATGCGCATTGCAGCCGAGCACCAGGCTGCCGGCACGCACCGTGCCATGGGCGCAGCGCAACTGCACCGTCGCGCCGTGGATAATTTCCAACACCTGACTTTGCTCGAAGATCCGCACGCCCAGCGCTGCTGCCAGGCGCGCCTCGCCTTGCACCAGATCCAGCGGGTGCAGGTGGCCGGAGCCCATGTCGACCAGGCCACCGGCATAAATGTCGGAGTTCACCACTTGCTGGCGAATCTGCTCAGGGCCGATCAGGCGGGTTTCGTGAGCGTAGCCGAGTTCAGCGAGGTCAAGCCGTTCGTCCTTGAAAGCATCGAACTGCGCCTTGGTGTTCGCCAGATCGCAGAAGCCCCAGCTCAGGTCGCACTCGATGCCGTTGTCGCCGATGCGCTGGCGCACCAGTTCCACCGAATCGATGCCGGCGCGCTGCAAGTAACGCACGCCTTCCTGACCGACATACTTGGCGAATCCGTCGACGTCATGACCGATGCCGCGAATCAACTGCCCGCCATTGCGGCCGCTGGCGCCCCAGCCGATGCGCCGCGCCTCGAGCAAAATCACCGAGAGCCCGCGCTGAGCCAGTTCGATGGCGGTGTTGACCCCGGTGAACCCGCCGCCGATCACGCAGACATCGGCAGTCAGATCACCGTCCAGCGTTGGATACGGTGTGGTCGCCCGCGCTGACGCTGCGTAATACGAACGGGCATGTTCCTGGGTGTACTGATTCATTTGTTCGACTTCACTTTGCTCCAGGACCGGGTCATCAGACGCATGATCGCTTGGGGCGGGGTAGTAGAGATGTAGAGCTTGTCGAGGACTTCTTGAGGCGGGTAAACCTCAGGGTTGTTGACCAAGTCCTGATCCATGTACTGCTTGGCGGCCGGGTTCGGGTTGGCGTAACCGACGGACGCGCTGACCTTGGCGATCACTTGTGGATCGAGCAGGTAATTAATGAAGGCGTGGGCTTCTTTGGTGTTGCTGGCGTCAGCGGGGATGGCCAACAGATCGAACCAGAGGTTGGCGCCTTCTTTCGGAATGGCGTAAGCGATGTTCACGCCGTTCTTGGCTTCCTTGGCGCGGTTGGCGGCCTGGAACACGTCGCCGGAATAACCGAAGGCCACGCAGATATCGCCGTTGGCCAGATCCGACACGTATTTCGACGAGTGGAAGTAGGTGATGTACGGACGGATGCTCAGCAGTTTGGCTTCGGCTTTCTTGAAGTCTTCCGGGTTCTCGCTGCGCGGGTCCATGCCCATGTAATTGAGCACGGCGGGAAAGACTTCGTCAGCGGAGTCCATCATCGACACGCCGCACTGGCTGAGCTTTTTCAGGTTCTCAGGCTCGAACAGCACGGCCCAGGAATCGATGTGGTCGATGCCCAGCACTTGCTTGACCTTGTCGACGTTGTAGCCGATGCCGTTGGTGCCCCACAGGTACGGCACCGAGTGCGCGTTGCCCGGATCGTTTTTCTGCAGCAGTTCGAGCAGTTTCGGGTCGAGGTTCTTGAAGTTCGGCAGTTGCTCGCGATCCAGTTTGAGGAACGCGCCGGCTTTCACCTGACGGGCGAGGAAATGGTTGGACGGCACCACCACGTCGTAGCCAGTGCGACCGGCGAGCAGTTTGCCTTCCAGGGTTTCGTTGGAGTCGAAAACGTCGTAGATCACCTTGATTCCGGTTTTGGCCTGGAAGTCGGCGAGGGTGGTTTCGCCGATGTAGTCGGTCCAGTTGTAGACGCTGACCTGGGGTTGAGCTTGGGCTACCGCGCTGAACAGCACGCTCAGGGCGACCGGGAGTACGGATTTCAACAGACGCATTTCGACACCTCTTCTTAGAATGATCGTTCCCACGCTCTGCGTGGGAATGCCTCAACGGACGCTCCGCGTTCGGCTTTGGATGGGACGCGGAGCGTCCCGGGCTGCATTCCCACGCAGAGCGTGGGAACGATCGACATAGGGGATCTTTTAGCTTGGGTTACACGCTGAGCATCAGGAACTCACGCTCCCACGAGCTGATCACGCGCTTGAAGTTTTCATGCTCGGCACGCTTCACCGCGACATAGCCACGCACGAACTTGTCGCCAAGGTATTGCGCGACGGTTTCGCACTCTTCCATTTGCGTCAGCGCTTCTTCGATGGTGATCGGCAGGCGCAGGTTGCGGCGTTCGTAGGCGCGGCCTTGTACGGCGGCGCTTGGCGCGATGCCTTCGACCATGCCGATGTAACCGCAGAGCAAACTGGCGGCAATCGCCAGATACGGGTTGGCGTCGGCCCCCGGCAGACGGTTCTCGACGCGCATGGCTTCAGGGCTGGAGGTCGGCACACGCAGGCCGACGGTGCGATTTTCTTCGCCCCATTCGACGTTGACCGGTGCCGAGGTGTCCGGCAGGAAGCGGCGGAACGAGTTAACGTTTGGCGCGAACATCGGCAGCACTTTCGGGATGTACTTCTGCAAACCGCCGATGTAGTGCAGGAACAGCTCGCTCATTTGCCCATCGTCATTGGCGAAGACTGGCTTGCCGGTGGCGATGTCGACCACGCTTTGGTGAATGTGCATGGCGCTGCCCGGCTCATCGCCGATTGGCTTGGCCATGAACGTCGCGGCGACGTTGTGCTTGAGCGCGGCCTCACGCATGGTGCGTTTGAACACGGTGATCTGGTCGGCCAGATCCAGCGCGTCGCCGTGACGGAAATTGATTTCCATCTGTGCCGGGCCGTCTTCATGGATCAGTGTGTCGAGGTCCAGACCTTGCAGTTCGCACCAGTCGTAGACGTCTTCGAACAGCGGATCGAATTCGTTGGCGGCATCGATGGAAAACGACTGACGACCGCTTTCCGCACGGCCCGAGCGACCCAGCGGTGCCTTCAGCGGCAAGTCCGGGTCTTCGCAACGTTGGGTCAGGTAGAACTCCATTTCCGGCGCAACAATCGGCTTCCAGCCCTTGTCGGTGTAGAGCTGCAGGACTTTCTTCAGCACGTTGCGCGGCGACAGTTCGATCGGATTGCCGAACTTGTCGAAAGTGTCGTGGATGACGATGGCGGTCGGCTCGATCGCCCATGGAATCACGTAGACCGCGTCAGCCACTGGCTTGCAGACCATGTCGATGTCGGCAGGATCGAGCAGGTCGTAGTAGATGTCGTCGTCGACAAAATCCCCGGTTACCGTTTGCAGCAGCACACTTTCCGGCAGGCGCATGCCTCGCTCATGCAGGAACTTGTTGGTCGGTGCGATCTTGCCGCGGGCAATGCCGGTCAGGTCACTGACCACACATTCGACTTCGGTAATCTTGTGATCTTTCAGCCACGTGAACAGCTGATCGAAAGGGGCATTCATAAAGACCTCGTTATTGGTTTTATAGACGCCGGGGAGGGCGGGTTTCATCTTCCGCCCCTTCCCCTGTGGCGCGTTGACGACTATCTTGGGCGAGCCTTGCAGTTCCATCTATCCACTTTAAGCAGCACCAAAGCGCACCAAAAGAGTGCGCAAGGTCCCCCCATGACAACGTGCAATCCGCTACAAGTCCAAGCGTTCAACACCGCCGATGTCGCCGAACAAGTCCGTGCTACACCGGGCTGGGTCCAGCATTACCAACAGATGTCGCCGGGGCATTTTGCCGGGCAGATCCGCTATCTGGATCTGCAGGGCGTCGAGGTCTATGAAGAGCAGATGAACACCCGGGTCGAGCAGAATTTCAGTGCGCCGTCGGGTGCTTTGGCGTTCTGTTTTGATCGCAGTGACAACGCGCTGTACCTGCTCAATGAAGAGAGCCGCAACATCTGGATTACCCCGGAGAACTATCAGGAAATCGCCGTGGTGTTCGGTCCGGAGTTTGTCCGTCAGCACGGTCTGGATGTGGCGAAACTCGAAGGGTTGTTCATGACGCAACTCAACTGCGGACAGAATGCCCTGTTCAGTCGCTGGTTAAGTTCGACTCTCACGAAGTTGTCGCAAGCTGTTGATCCGCTTGATAAAGATTCGCTGACAAAGCAGCTGCTCGAAGACTGTTTGTTCATCCTCGACAACGCTCATACCAGCCTTGATCGCGGCGGGTTACAGAAACGTAGCGAAGAACGAATGATCATGAAACGGATCGGGGAGTGGGCGGCGGATTCGCCGGAAGACACCCTCAATCTGCTCGAACTGTCGCACGTGGCAGGGGTACCTTTGCGGCAATTGCAACAAGCGTTCAAGGCCTACACCGGGATGACCCCGAGTCACTGGCTGCGCTTGCGTCGGTTGAACAGTGCACACCGCGAATTGCTCAAGCGCCGGCCCACGGAGACCACCGTGGCGGAGGTCGCCATGCACTGGTCGTTCTGGCATTTGGGAAGGTTTTCCAGCAGTTACCGGGCGTTGTTCAAGGAGTTGCCGAGCGAGACGCTGAAGCGCTGATAAGTGCCGCTGCGGATAAAAAGGCTTTGTCTCGGCGCGCAAGTTAAATAGAATCACTCTCATTTGAAACTGACTTCGCGCAGGACTCATGAGATGACTGAAGCAGCGACGCCATCGCCGCAGCACCTGCACGAACTGTATCGCGATCATCGAGGCTGGCTGGAAACCTGGCTGCGGCGGCGCATGGGCAATGCGTGGGATGCGGCTGATCTCAGTCAGGACACCTTTCTGCGCGTGCTGTGCAGTGCGCAACCGATCGCCGACATGCGCGAACCGCGCGCGTATTTGCTCACCGTGGGCAAACGTCTGCTGAGTAATTTCTATACGCGGCGCAGCCTGGAAAAAGCCTATCTCGAAGCCCTCGCGCAATTGCCCGAAGAATGCGTGCCGTCGCCCGAGCAACGGTGGGTGCTGCTGGAAACCCTGCAAGCGCTGGATGAATTGCTCGATGGCTTGCCTCGGCCAGTGCGGCGGGCATTTCTCTGGAGTCAGCTGGAAGGCCTCGGTTACCGTGAAATCGCCGAGCGTCTACAAGTCTCTGAACGAACTATAAAACGTTATATGTCAACGGCTTACGAGCATTGCTTGATGTTGGATCTATGATGCGAATAGCGCCCAACCTACAAGCGCGCGATGTTGCACGTGCCGCTGCGCAATGGCTGGCGTTACTGGAATCCGGTGATGCTACCGATGACGATCACGTGCGGCTGAAGCACTGGCGCGACAGCGATAGCCGCCATGAAAACGCCTGGCAGAAGATTCAATTGCTGCGCCAGCGCTTTTCCAGTCTGCCGACAGAATTGGCCATGGCCACACTCGATCGCCCGGATCTGGCGCGGCGTGCGGCACTGAAACGAGCGCTGGGTCTGGCGGCGTTGGTGCCTGCGGCGTGGTTGATCAGTCGCCAGTTGCCGCTCGACGTTTGGCGCGCCGATTTACAGACCGCCACTGGCGAGCACACCCGAACACGGTTGGCCGACGGCAGCACCTTGCAACTGAACACCGCCAGTGCGGTAAACGTCGATCTGGCCAGCCGTCAGTTGACCTTGGTGCGCGGCGAAATGGCGCTCAACGTTCCGGGTAGCACGGCATTGACGGTCAACGCGGCGTACGGTCGGATCATCGTCAGCCGCAGCGAAATCTGTGTGCGCCTCAACGAGCGTGATTGCGATGTTTCGGTGGTCAGCGGCTCGGTGCAATTGCAGCCCTTGCACGGGCCGGCGCTGCAGTTGAACGCCGGGCAACAGGTCAATTTGCAGGCCTCCGGCGCCGCACCGATCGCGCTGTTCGACGCCAAAATGCCGGGTTGGCGTGACGGTGTGTTAATGGCGCAAAACCAGCCGTTGGGGGATTTCCTGCGCGAGTTGAGCCGTTATCGCTCGGGCCTTTTGCGCTGGGAGCCGGCACTGGAAGGTCTGCGTGTCACCGGCAGTTTCCGTCTCGACGACACCGATAAAGTCCTGGCCCTGCTGGCGGCGAGCCTGCCGTTGGAGGTGCATTCGCGCACGCGTTTCTGGGTAACGCTGACGCCGCGAAAAAATATCGTCTGAAGCCTGTCCCTTTTTTTCGCCTCACCGGTCATTGCAGGTAAGTGAACAAAATCGAGAGCTTCTTCCAATGCCCGCAGTATTCCCAAGTCGTTTGCGTCCGTTGTTGCAATTGAGCCTCCTGCTGAGCCTGAGTGCCAGCCCTGTGTTGATCCAGTCCAGTTGGGCCGAAGACGCCGCTCGACGCAGTTACCAGGTGCCGGCCGGTAGTTTGAGTGCAGCACTGACCCGCTTTGCCGGGTTGGCCGGGGTCAATCTGTCGGTCGATCCGGCACTGGTGAGTGGCCGCAACAGCAACGGCTTGTCCGGCGAATTCGCTGTGGAGGAGGGGTTCGCTCGCTTGTTGCTGGGTTCCGGTCTGCAACTGCAACCGCTGGGCGATCAGGCCTACACACTGATTCCAGCGGCCGAGGGCAGCAGCCTGCAACTGGCGCCGACGTCGATTCTTGGTGCCACCGGTTCCAGTGATGCTGATGTGTTTGCCGGCGGCCAGGTCGCGCGCCGTGGCTCGCAGGGTTTGCTGGGGTCGAAAGATTTCATGGAAACCCCGTTCAGCATGACCACCTACACCAGCGAGGCGGTGAAGAATCAGCAGGCGCGCACCTTGGGCGATCTGATTGCCAGCGATCCGTCGGTGCGCGCGACCAACCCGGCCGGTGGCCGCTACGAGCAGTTCACCATCCGTGGTTTCAGCCTGTTCAACAGCGACGTCGCCTACAACGGGCTCTATGGCGTGCTGCCCACTTACACGATCGACATGGAAATGGCCGATCGCGTCGACATCCTCAAAGGCCCGAGCCAACTCATCAACGGGATTTCGCCACGGGGCAGTGTCGGTGGCGGGATCAACGTGGTGCCCAAGCGTGCCACCGACAAACCGATCACCTCACTGACGGCCAATTACGCCTCGAACAATCAGGTCGGCGGCGCGGTGGATGTCGGACGGCGGTTCGGCGAGGACAATCAATTTGGCCTGCGTTTCAACGGCGTCAAACAATCCGGCGACACCGAGTGGGATCATCAAAGTGTCGACCGTGACATGGCCGTTCTAGGCCTGGATTTTCGCGGTGAACGCCTGCGCCTTTCGACCGATATCGGCCACACCGAACGCGACACCGACGCGCCGCAGGAGCGCGTGCAGGTCGCGGCCAATGCCAAGGTGCCGAGCGCGAACAGCGTGCATCGCAACTACGCGCAACCTTGGAGCCAAGCGCAAACCGAGGACACCTTCGGCACGCTCAACGCTGAGTTCGACGTCAATGATTCGGTGATGCTGTACGGCGGTGTCGGTGCGCGCAAAAGTAATCATGACTTCTTGCGCCACGCCGTTTCCGTGACCAACAACGCCGGTGATTTCAGCGTTCTGCCACGCGACTTCACCCGCGACGAAAACGTGCGCACGGCCACCGCCGGCGTGCGCAACTGGTTCCACACCGGGCCGGTGAGCCACGAGGTCAATCTCGCGGCCAGCTACTTCTACATGGATTTCGAGAACGGCGGCGCGCGTTACGCCGCAGGGCGCAGCAATCTGTATGACCCGGTGGAAACGGCAAAACCTGGCATGCCAACCCGCAATGACGCCAAGGTCTACACCGAAAACCGCTTCAGCGGCGTGGCGTTGTCCGACACCCTGGGCTTTTTCGATGATCGCTTGCTGCTGACCCTCGGTGCGCGCTGGCAGCGGGTGAAAGTTGATGACTGGAGCGATGACGTTAAAGGCGACACGGCTTACGACGAGGAAAAGGTTTCGCCATCGGGCGGCATTCTGTTCAAGGCGACCGACAAACTGTCGTTGTACGCCAACTACATGGAAGGTTTGAGTCAGGGCAAGATCGCGCCTTCGACATCAGTGAACGAGGATGAGATCTTCCCGCCATTTATCAGCCGTCAGGTTGAAGTCGGTGCCAAGTACGATGCCGGCTCGTATGCATTGACGGCAGCGGTGTTCAGGATCAAACAGCCCGCTTATGAAACCAACGCAACGACCCGAGTCTTCGGACCCAACGGCAAGCGACAGAACGACGGCGTGGAGTTGAGCGTGTTCGGCGAACCGCTTAAAGGCTTCCGTTTGCTCGGTGGCGTGATGTACATCGACAGCGAATTGACCAAGACCACGAATGGCACCTTCGACGGCAACCGGGCGCCGGCGACGCCGAAATACAACGTCAACCTGGGCGCCGAGTGGGACGTGCCGACGGTGCAGGGGCTGACGCTGACAACCCGTGGCATCTATTCGAGTTCGCAGTATCTGGATCAGTCCAACGACAAGGAGATCGACTCGTGGGAGCGCTTCGACGTGGGCACGCGCTATGCCTTCAAGGTTGACGACAAGACCATCACCTTGCGTGGCAATATCGAGAATGTGCTGGACAAGCGTTATTGGAGTTCGGCCGGGGCCTCGGATGACAGTGAGCCGGGGTTGACGTTGTCGACACCGAGGACTTATCTGCTGTCGGCCACGGTGGATTTCTGACTGAATGCACTGCTCACCGAGCGTGGGCAGTCACACTCCCGCCGGGCTGGAAAAGCTTCGACAGAGGGCGCAGCGCTCTACTGCCTTGAGACGCCCGGCACATCCATATTGATCTTGCGCCAGAACGCTTCAGAGAAACTGTAAACCGAGAAGGCAATCAGCCCCGCGGCCATCACCATTAGAATCAGCCATCCCGCTGGCAGGTTCTGCAGGGCGTCGAGGGCTTCCTTCATACCCGGTGGGTCCATGGCTTTATAAGCGGAACCGCTGATGGCCAGCAGCACGGCAATTTCGATAAACACCACGCCACGGGCGATCAGACCGAACCGCGACACCGGGCGGACGTAACGCATGACGTCTTCGTCGGCCTCGAAATATTGCTCGAATGACGCCTTCCAGCCTTTGATGATGTGAGCGATTCCAACACCCAGCGGAATGAGCGCGATCAGGTACACCAATAAGTTCGAGTCTTCCCAAGACAAAAAATGCGCCAGCCAGTCCTTGGTCTGGCCGCCGGAAGCGCCCGAGCTTTTAATGCCGCTGATCAGCAGGCCCAATGCAAAGAATGCCAGCGCACCGTTGACCAGACCGCCGGCGAACAGACCGGCGCGAATCACCAAACCCTTGACGTTTTTGCCGTGATGGTCGACATCGCGGGTCGCTTGCAGGAAACGCCAGGCGGCAAAAGCGAGCAGGCCGGCTACGACAATCCCAACGAGAAAATAGCCGAACGGCTGAGCCAGCAAGGCCTCGAGGCTCCTGTGGCTGTCCTTGGGTTTGGTCGAATCATGGGCTGCCAGCAACGCGAAGATACCGATGATCAGGTAAAGCACACCTCGAGCGGCGTAGCCTCCCCGGGCGAGTATGACAAGGCTGCGTTGCGCGGACATTGGATGGATTCTCGAGAGTGATTCAAGAGCAGACCCTTCTCACTTGGAGGGGTTCTATTGCCAAAGGGGAAAACTGTCGGGCCACATCATCTTTGAACTAATCATCCGGCGTGCGCCCCTAATGTCGTGCTGCCAGCCACGCGGTTAGGGCTGTCGGCATTCCCCACTCATGCACGCAGGGTTGATCAATCATGAAGAGCGAACAGGTAGAAGGTGTAGCAGAAAAGCTGGCCGGCAAGGCGCAGAGCGCAGTCGGTAGACTGATGGGGGACTCGGCAATGGAGGCTGAAGGTGCTGGTCGTCAGGCGGCTGGCCAACTGACCAAAACCTACGGCGATACACTCGACAGCGTTTCAACGTTCGTTAAAGAGAAACCCGTCGCCGCACTCGCCATTGGCGCGGCCGTCCTGCTCTTGGTCAATCGACTGCTGCGCCGCTGAGCCAAGGTGCAGGAAGTCCCCAACCTGAGTCACGCCTCGCTGGTGCCTGGTATCGTTGTTGACGATACCTGCCAGCGATACAGGCGATTGGTACATCGGTAAGCCGCTGGTTAAGGTCATGATTGGGGTGTGGACCATGCCCGCCATTCCGGGCAAACACCTGACCCACGCCCATCAGCGGAACCGACATGCGATATCGACGCCTCGACCTTAATCTATTGGTTGCGCTGGACGCTTTGCTGAGCGAATGCAGTGTCAGCAGGGCGGCCGAGCGTTTGTGTCTGGGGCAGTCAGCAGCCAGTTCGGCATTGGGCCGCTTGCGTGAACATTTCAACGACCCGCTACTGGTACAAGTGGGACGCCGCCTCGAACCCACGGCGCTGGGCCTGGAGTTGCTGCCAAAAGTGCGTGCAGCGTTGGCGCTGACACGGGAAGTCGTCGACGCGCCGCTGAATTTTGATCCGGCACACTGCGACCGGCATATCACTCTTGTAGCCTCCGACTATGTCGCCGACGTGCTGCTGCCTTCAGTCAGCCGTGCATTGGCGCGTATCGCTCCGGGTATTCGCTTGAGCCTGCGCGACATGCCTGTCCCGCGCGACGGTGATGTCGTCAGCGAAGCGCTCGATTATCGACGCAGCGATTGCGTGATCGTGCCGCAACGCCGGTTGAATCCGGCCTATCCCCATGTGTCGCTCATGACGGATCAGCTCTGTTGTATCGTCTGCGCCCAACAGCCAGAGTTTAGCGAGCAACTGAGCATGGCCGACTATCGCACCGCGGCGCATGTGGTGCGCGAGTTTGCCGACGGGCACAACCTGGCGATGGATGCCATGCACCTGCATGAACTCGGCATTGAGCGACAAGTGGCCGTGACCGTTGAAAGCTTTGTACTAATGCCGCAATTCATTGTCGGTACCGCACGCATTGCCACGGTGTTTCGACGACAGGCGCAACGCTTCGCCCAGTGTTATCCATTACGCGTCCACCCGGCGCCGTTGGCTTTTCCCGAGGCCGTTCAAGTCTTGCAATGGCATCCCTATCAAGAACATGACCCCGCCATGCAATGGTTTCGCGGCCTGCTTCTGGAACAGGCCGCGTTGCTCGATCAGCCCTCTGGTTGATCGCCGTTGTCGGCCATTAATCCGGCCTTGGCGATGGCCAGCAATGCGCAGCGCTCGTCGTTGTCCGAGGTATCGCCACTGATGCCGATGGCCCCGAGCACCATGCCCTCGGCATTACGAATCAGCACACCACCCGCCACGGGAATCACCTCGCCGCCGGTCAAACTGTTGATCGCGTCGAAAAACGCCGGCATGGCCTGCGCGCGTCGCGCCAGTTCGCGCCCACCAAAACCCATGCCCAGGCAACCGCGTGCCTTGCCGGTGGCGATTTGCGGGCGCAGGAAAGTGGCGTGTTCGTCGCGCAAAACCGCCAATGGATGGCCGGCGGCATCCAGCACAGCGACGCCCAGAGGCTTGATTCCGGTTTCCCGAGCAATGCAAATGGCATCGCTGGCCATGTTCGTCGCAGTCAGTAGATCAAGTTGTTGCATGGCCTCTGTCCTCATACGGCCCACTTACCCAGTTGGGCCACGCGGTCGCGGGTGTAAAGATCGGTCCATTTCAGCGAGTTGAAATCGGACACTTGCTTGGGGTTGTAGGGGCTGCGATCCATGCGTACCGGTTGGCCGGCCTTGTACACCGCTTTGAGGCGCGAACGATCCTGAAGGATGCGGATGTCATCCAGCGGTGAACCGTCGAGCACGAGGAAGTCTGCCTGCTTGCCCACTTGCAGGGTGCCGAGGGTTTCACCGCGCGGCATGCAGCGCGCGCCAACAGCGGTCGCGGCGTATAACGCTTCGGCAGGGGTGAATCCAAGCCGAGTCACCAGCAACTCCAGTTCACGAGCATGCCACTCTCCGTAAGGCGTCACCGCGAAGCCGCTGTCACTGCCGCAGGCAAAGGGTACGCCGGCCGCTTTGGCGCGTTTGAGGACCGCCGAGCCGACCTCCAGTGTGCGAGCACAATAACCGGCATAACCGGTGCTGATCGCCGGGTCATGGGGCTGGCAGAAATCCACGGTGTTCTGCGGGAACGTCATGGTCGGGGCAAGGATGCTGCCGGCCTCAAGCAGCGCTTCGATGCAGGCGTCGTCCATGTAAAAGGCATGAAAGACCAGATCAACGCCCGCGCGCGCCGCGTACATCACAGCTTCGCGTCCGTACGCATGGGTGGCGACCTTGCAGCCCAGACGATGCGCTTCCTCGACCATTTCGAAGGTTTCGTCGGCAGTGAAGGCCGCAATGATTTCGCCGTTGGGGCGGCGGTGCGTGCCGTCCATGGCGATCTTGATCAGGTCGACGCCGTCCTTGGCCTGCTTGCGGATCTCCGCGAGCGCATCGCTACGGCTGGTGACCAACTGCGCGGTGAAGTATTCCGGGGCGCCCACCCGACTCGGGAACCAGTCATTGAGACTCTGCCGATTGGTGATGACGCGGCTGCTGGCTGCGATCCTCGGCCCTTCAAATAAACCTGCGGTCACCGCATTGCGCACCGCAATGCTGAGTTGGCCGCTGTCGCCGGGGCAGACCATGCTGGTGACGCCGGCAGCCAGCACGTGTTGCGCGAAGAACATCCCGCGCAACGCGCGAAATTCGTCGCTGGTCCACAGATCAATATCTTCCTCGCTCTGCGCGTTACCAAAGGCCAGATGTGTGTGCACATCCACCAGCCCCGGCATGACGAAATCATCACCGGCGTCCAACTGGGTATCGCCTGGCTTGGGAGCAGGTGCCAACGCGGTGGGCCCGACGTAACTGAGCAGGCCGTTTTCGACGATCAATGTCTGTTGTTGGCGGGTTTGCAGTCCGGTGCCGTCAAACAGGGTCTGGCATTTCAGGTGCAGGGCAGTCATGGCGTCTTCGCTATGTGATTGTTATGCAAAGAGAGGCTAGAGAGCAGGCGAGGGGGCCACCAGCAGATTGCATCGATGGCTGCGCATTGATCGCGTCAATAGCTGCGCCGGGCTGAAGCCATCAACTAAAACGCCGGACAATCGCGAGATTGTCCGGCGTTTTTCATGGCGTGTTTTTTCAGTGGATCAAGCGGTACGGCCGCCCAAGGTTTCGGCGATCCAGTCGGCAATGTAATGCCCGGCATTGATGCTGTTGTCGAAGCTCGAATGCTGCACACCACCTTCACGTTCGGTGAAGATTTTCAGTTCACATTTAGGGCTGTTGACCAGTTGCTCGTAGGTGCGATGCGCCCACTTCAACGGAATCTGCGAATCCTGCTCACCATGGGTCACGAGGAAGGGCACTTTGATGCGGTCGAGCACGCCGTCGAGGTGGACGTTTTCGGCGATGGTCATGAACTCTTCGACGTCCTTGGCGCCCCACACCCAGCAGACATGCGCCCAGTAGTGCGGCACCGGGAAGCTGCCTTCTTTTTCCAGTCGACGCTTTTGCACATCACGCCAGTCATGGTTGGCGCCCCATACGACGCCGCAGGCGAAGCGTGGTTCGAAGGCAACCGCGCGCGGGCAGTAATAACCGCCCAACGAGACACCTTCCAGACCGATACGTTTGGCATCAACGTCGCTTCGGGTTTCCAGCCAATCCACCACGCGACTGGCCCAATGTTCACTGTCGAATCGTGCAGTCAGGCCATGCAGGCGCAGCGCTTCGCCGGTGCCGGGCTGGTCGATGATCAGCGAAGAGATACCGCGTTTCGCCAGCCAGGCTGGCAGGCCCACGCGGTATTTCATTTCTTTGGTCGAGTCCAGACCGTTGACCTGTACCAGTATCGGCGCCGGCCCCTCGACGCCTTCGGCGCGCACGAGCAAGCCGGAAAGATGTTTGCCCTCGTAAGGGATTTCCACCCGTTCGCAGTTTTCCCGCGACAGTTCGATGCCGCGCTTGAAGGTCTGCAGAAAACGCTGATACAGCTCGATACGCCCCGGTGCGCCGTGGGCTTGCAGGCGCTCGCAGGTCAAATAATAGGTGGCGGCGCGGTTGTATTTTTCGCCAGCCGAGAGCATCCGGCCGTTGCCTTCGTCTTCTTCGGCCAGACCGCAGAGCTTGTCGGCCATTTTCGCCCAGGTTTCGCGAAAGGCACGGGTGCCGGCCGCGTCCGGCTGCTTGGCCGCCTCTTGCAGCGGGGCGCACATCTCTTCGATTTCACCCATGCGGGCGCCCATTTCAATGGCCAGGTCGACAGAGAGATTCCAAACGTAGTTGGTCGGGAAATAGCGAAACATGATTATTGTTGTCCTTATGGTTGCCTTGGCATTCCCAAGGCACGTTAAGGATCACCCGACTAATTGGCCAATCGTGACGGCGGATACGAGGTATCGCGAGATACGATGGGCACGTGTTGCAGATGCTGGATGGATTCGCTGATGCGCTCGCGCAGCCAGCGGTGCATCGGGTCGCCGTCAACGCTGCGGTGCCACAGCATGTACTCGCGCATGACCGGAATCTTCACCGGCGGCGGCAGGATGCGCAGCGGTAGATAGTGCGCGTAGAGGTTCGCCAGGCGCTGGTGCATCGTGGCGATGCGCTGCGTGCCGACAATCAATTGCGGCAGGGTATTGAAGTCGTTCGTGATCACTTCAATGCGCCGATTGAAACCGTATTGATTCATGAACCATTCTTCGATGCTCATGTGTCGGGTACGGCCAAAGCCCACCGAGACATGGCCCATCTCCATGTACTCCTCAAGAGTAAGGCTGTCGCCGACATGCGTATTGCCTTGCCACACCACGCACACGTGTTCTTCCTCGAACAGCAGGCGCGAAGGGTGGCCGTCAATGATGTAGCGCTCGGGAACGATCATCAGGTCGACCTCGCCACGCATCAGCAACTCGCCGGAATTGTCGCTGGGGCCAAGCATTTCGAAAGTGATGTTGGGCGCTTCCTGATGAATGTTCTGGATCACTTGGGCGAACAGCACGCTGATCAGATAGTCCGAGGTCACCAAGCGAAAATGACGCTTGCTGGTGGCCGGGTCGAACACCGGTTTGGCGGTGATTGATGACTGGATCGTCAGCAGGACTTCACGCACCGGTTTGGCCAGTTCCGTGGCATAGGGCGTGGGCTGCATCTTGCGTCCCACCTGCACCAGCAACTCATCCTCAAAGTAGGTGCGCAAACGCGCGAGCACACCGCTGGTGGCGGATTGGGTCATGTGCAGGCGTTCGGCAGCGCGGGTGATGTTCTGCTCTTCGAGCAACACATCGAGCGCGACCAGCAGGTTCAGATCCAGATGGTTGAAACGCATGGGCAGGTCCGTTTTTGTATTTATTTTCGCAATACATTCGAACGAATCCATCGACACGTCAACCTTCGTCGCAGGTATCGCGTTTGCCGATAGGTCGCATCCCGACTCGCGATTAGTCAGCTGTCAGCCCTTGCGCCAATCTTCGCCGCAGTCGGCCCTGCTGCCGACACCACCACCGGTTTCCAGTCAGGCCCGGCGCGCTGCAAGGCGTCCATGGCGGCAGTCACCGGATCATAATTTCAATGGAGTGGTAAGCCATGAACATCATTGGCCTTGATGCCCTGATTTTTGGCGTCGATGACATTCAAGCCTGCACCGATTGCCTGCGCGACTACGGCCTTGCGCCGGTCGGCGTTGACAGCAACGGCGGGCGTTTCGAAGCGCTGGATGGCACCGCGGTGATTATCCGTCGAGCCGACGATCCTGATTTGCCGGCGGCGATCGGTCCGGCGCCGTCGATTCGCGAGACGGTCTACGGGGTCGCTGCGATCAGCGATCTGGATGCCATCGAAGATGAGCTGGCCCGTGACCGCACCGTCCGTCGTGATCAACACGGCGTGCTGCACAGCGTTGACGACATGGGTTTCGCCATCTCGTTTCAAGTCAGCGTACGCAAGCCGTACAGCGCACCGGATGACCTGACCAACGCCGCCGGCCATGCGCCACAGCGGCCGCTTAACCAGCCGGGTATTACCCTCGATATGGGCGCTGTTCCGCGCACTTTGTCGCACGTGGTGTATTTCGTACCCGATGCGGCGAAAGCTGAAGCTTTTTACGCCGAGCGGCTGGGTTTTCGCACCAC
This sequence comes from Pseudomonas sp. MYb2, assembly GCF_002979955.1. Taxonomy (NCBI): domain Bacteria; kingdom Pseudomonadati; phylum Pseudomonadota; class Gammaproteobacteria; order Pseudomonadales; family Pseudomonadaceae; genus Pseudomonas; species Pseudomonas sp. MYb2. The sequence continues at coordinate 260,595 of NZ_PCQC01000006.1, read as the reverse complement.
CGACACCTTCATTGGCGCCGGGCCGTTCATGCGTCCGGCAGGCTCTGACGATCACCATTGCCTGTTCATGATCCAGACCCCACCGCACATGAAAGGCTGCGAACACTTCACCTTCCACATGGGCAGTGGCACCGAAGTGCTGCTGGCCGGGACGCGATTCGAGCAAAAGGGCTGGACCAGTTTCTGGGGCCCGGGCCGTCACCTGTTTGGCTCCAACTGGTTCTGGTATTTCAACAGTCCGTTGGGTTGCCACATCGAATACGACGCCGACATGGACAAGCACGATGACGCCTGGGAGGCCCGTCGCGCGCCGCTGTCGGCGGATAACTCGCAGCTGTTCCTGTTCAGCGCGAAAGAAAAATGGGCCCCGGGCGGTCCGCCGCCAAAACTCGGATGAGGCCGCGCTGATCATGAGCGGTATCGCGCAGCCATTGTGTCGGCTGGACGAACTGGAGGAGGGCCGGGCGCGCGGATTCGATCCGTTGGCGCAGGGCCGCGACAGCGTGTTCGCCCTGCGTCACGACAATCAGGTGCGGGTCTATCGCAACCGTTGTCCGCATCTGGACGTGCGCCTGGAGTATCGCAAGGACAAGTTCTTGTCTGCCGATGGCCAACTGATCGTCTGCTATGCCCACGGCGCGCAATTTCTGCCGGCGACGGGCGAGTGCATCTACGGCCCGTGCCTGGGCCAGAGACTGGAGGCGCTGCCGTTCAGCGAGAAGGATGGCTGGCTGCTGTTACAAATGCCTGAAGAGTTGCCGCAGCCGGGATAAATCGAGGTATCGCGTACGGCGATACATCGCATCCTTACTCGCGATTAGTCAAATCCCTGCTTTGCCGGGAAGCTTCATCCAACGATGCCGTGCCCGACGCAGCATCGATCACAAGAATAAAAAGAGAGAACACCATGAGTGCAGTGAACAACGTTCTGATCGTGGGCGGTGGTATCGGCGGCTTGTGTGCGGCCATCGCCTTGCGGCGTAAAGGTATCGAGGTCGACCTGATCGAGCTCAAGTCCGAATGGACAGTCTATGGCGTCGGGATTATTCAGCAGAGCAACGTCGTCCGTGAGATGGCCAAGCTGGGCGTTCTTGATGGTTATCTGGACGCCGCTTATGCCTTCGAAGACGTCGCCATCTACGGCCCGGGCGGGCAACAACTGGCGCGCATTCCGGGTCAGCGACTGGCCGGCCCGCAGTATCCCGCCAACGTCGGCATTTCTCGCTTGGCGCTGCATAAAGTTCTCAGCGAAACCGCTCTGCAACTCGGCGCCAACGTGCGTTTGGGCCTGAGTGTGGAAGCGCTGGACGACAACGGCACAGAGGTCGACGTGTTGTTTACCGACGGCAATCGCGGCCACTACGACCTGGTGGTCGGCGCCGATGGTCTGTTCTCTAAAGTGCGCAGCCTGGTCTTCGGCGATACCTACACCCCGCGTTTCACTGGTCAGTCGGTGTGGCGCTATAACTTTCCCCGCGCGCCACAGATTGACCATCTTGCCAACTATCAAAGCGCTGACGGCAACGCCGGGCTGGTACCGCTGGCCGGCGACTTGATGTACCTGTTTCTGACGTCCCACGAGCCCTCCAATCCGTGGATGGATCCTGCCGATCTCGCCGCGCAGATGCGCCAGCGCCTGCAAGGCTTTACCGGGCTGATCGGCGAACTGCGCGAGCAAATCACCGACAACAGCCAGGTCGTCTACAAGCCGATGGAAGTGGTGTTCGTCGATGAGCCGTGGCATCGCGGACGCGTCCTGCTGATTGGCGATGCGGCCCACGCCACCACGCCGCACCTCGGTCAGGGCGCCGGCATGGCCATCGAAGACGCGATTGTGCTCAGCGAAGAACTCACTCACGAGCAGTCCGCCTCCAGCAGCGTCGAGCAGCAGTTGCAGCGCTTCATGGCGCGGCGCTTCGAACGTTGCAAATACATCAGCGAAAGCTCGGTGCTGGCCGGTGACAAGGAGATGCAGCACGACCGCGCCTTCGATCGCATTGGCCTGGTCAAGCAAATGCTCGCGCGCACCGCCGAGCCGATCTAAGTCCCACCTGCGCCTCATCCACAGCAGTTACCACTATAAAAACAAGAGGTTAACGCGATGGTTAGTTCTACGACTGCGGCGCTCGCGCGTCGCTCGGTCTGCTCGTCTGCACCCTTTGGTTTGAGCGTTGCTGCGCTGCTGGTGCTGTGCAGCCAGGCCGCTCACGCTTTCGACATTGATACCGGCAACCCGGATTTCAAGTTGCGCTGGGACAACACGGTCAAGTACAGCGCTGCCTGGCGCACGCAGAACCCGAGCAGCAAGTTGACCGAGGGTCAGGTGGCGCTCAATCAGGACGATGGCGATCGTGCGTTCAAAAAAGGCCTGATCTCCAATCGCACCGACATTCTCTCGGAACTGGATCTGTCGTTTCAGGACTTCGGCGCGCGTTTGAGTGGTGCAGCGTGGTACGACAGCGAGTACCAGGGCAACAACGACAATAACGATCCGTCCCGCGCCAACGCACGTTCGGTCGGCTACGACGAGTTCACCGACGACACCCGTCATTTGCACGGTGGTGACGGCGAAATCCTCGACGCCTTCGTTTATTGGAACGGTGAAGTGGCCGATCGCGCAACGTCGGTGCGCGCCGGCCGTCATGGCCTGATCTGGGGCGAAAGCCTGTTCTTCGGCGCCAACGGCATTGCCGGTGGCATGGCCCCGGTTGACGTGGTCAAGGCGCAGTCGGTGCCTAACACGCAGTTCAAGGAAATCACCCGTCCGGTCAATCAACTGTCGGGCACCTTCCAACTGACGGACGACGTATCGCTCGGCGCTTATTACCAACTCGAATGGGAAGAAACCCGACTGCCCGCCGCCGGCAGTTATTTCTCCACCAGCGACACCATTGGCGAAGGCAATGAGCGCTTGATCGTCGGTGCGCCGTTTCCGGCATTCCTCGGCGGCAACCCGGCCAGTCCCGCGGCGTTTTTTCACGGTAATGACAAGGAAGCGCGCAGTTCGGGGCAGGGCGGTCTGCAACTGAAATACAGCGCTGAGACCGTCGAGTACGGCCTCTACGCCATTCAGTACCACGACAAGACGCCGAAGCTGTATCTGAAACCGTCGACGGCGGCGCCGAACTTCAGCACCGGCCAGATCGGCGAGTACTACTGGGTTTACCCCGAAGACATTCGCGCGCTGGGCGCGAGTTTTTCCACCACCGTGGACGAGTACAGCTTCGCCGGTGAAGCGTCGATGCGCTGGAACATGCCGCTGGTTTCAAACGGTCAGACCGTGCTGCCCGGCGTCATTGCCGACAATGATGATGACGCGCTCTACGCCGTGGGTCGCACCGCTCACGTCAACTTGAACGTGTTGGCATCGTTTGGCCCCAACTTCATCGCCCGCGAGTCCGGACTGGTTGGCGAAGTGGCGTGGAACCGCCTGCTCAGCGTCACCAAAAATCGCGCCGCGCTGGACCCGAACGCCACCGATGATGGCCTCGGTTTCAAAGTCGTCTACACGCCGACCTACCGCCAGTTCTTCTCCGGCATCGATATCAGCATTCCGGTCGGCGTCAGTTATTTCCCGCTGGGTAAATCCGCGGTGGTCAGCTCGTTCGGCCCGGACAACGGTGGCGACATCAACATCGGCATCACCGCCACTTACCTCGATCGCGTCACGGCCGGCCTGACGTACACGCATTACTACGGCGCCGAGGACACCAACCTCAACGGCCTCAGCCAGTTCAATTACAAGCAATCGCTGAAGGATCGGGATTACCTCGCCTTCTCCGTCAAGACCACGTTTTAAGAGGACTTGCGCATGACTTCTCACCACCACAATCGTCTCCCGCGCCTTACGGCCCTGTGCTTTGCCTTTCTCGGAACGCTGACCGTCCTGAGCCAGGTTGCAACTGCGGCCACCGCAGAAGAGGCGGCCAAACTGTCGAGCAGTCTCACGCCAATGGGTGCCGAGCGCGCAGGCAATGCCGACGGCAGCATTCCGGCCTGGCAGGGCGGTTACACCAAGGTCGACCCGGCGTACAAACCGGGCGGCAAGCGCGGTGATCCGTTTGCGACTGACAAGCCGCTGTTCAGCATCACCTCGAAAAACCTGGCGCAATACGCCGGCAAGCTCAGCGATGGCACCAAGGAAATGTTCAAGCGTTTTCCTGACACCTATCGCATCGACGTCTATCCGACCCGTCGCACGGCCGCCGCACCGCAATGGGTGTATGACAACACCCTGAAAAATGCCACCCGCGCCAAACTCGTCGACAGCAGCGCCGGACCGGTGCCCGAAGGTGCGTTTGGCGGTATTCCATTCCCGATTCCGCATAACGGCGCCGAAGCCATGTGGAACCACATCCTCAACTGGCGCGGCACGTCACTGGCCATGCACTTTCGCCATTACCTGATGACCGCAGACGGCAAACAGGTGATGACCACCGACGGCCAGGCGATCCAGGACATGCCGTATTACTACCAGGACGGCACGCCGGAAAGCTTCGCTGGTGATTACTGGCTGTTCCGTCTGCTTAACGTCGGCCCGCCGTTGCGTGCCGGTGAGCAAATCATGGGGCGCACCAATATCAACGGCGACAAGTCCCAGGCCCACGTCTATCTGACCGGCCAGCGCCGCGTGCGCAAGTTGCCGAATGCCTGCTGCGACACGCCGACGCCGGCAACCGCCGGGGTGATGTCGTTCGATGAGTTGAGCGTGTTCCAGGGGCGCATCGATCGCTTCGACTGGAAGCTGGTCGGCAAGCAAGAAATGTATATCCCCTACAACACCAACAAAGTCCTGACCGCAGGCAAGCCGGAAGACCTGTTTCTGGCCCATCACATGAATCCTGATTACGTGCGCTGGGAATTGCATCGCGTGTGGGTGGTGGACGCCGAACTCGCACCGGGCAAACGTCACCAACTGCCGAAGGGCCGTTACTACCTCGACGAAGACACCTGGCAAGCGATGCTCGGTGATCGTTGGGACGCCAACGGCCAACTCGCCAAAACCTTGTGGTCGCTACCGGCCGTGCTGCCGGATCTGCCAGCGCAGGCGCAGCTGTCTTCGGGTTTCTACGACCTGACCTCCGGCGCCTGGTTTATCCAGAACGTCTACACCGGCCTGCCTGAGCAATACGGCGTGGTCGATCGCTACAAGGCATCGGAATTCTCGCCGGCGGCGATGGCGGGTGCCGGGGTTCGTTGAATCGGGCCGGATCGCCACACGGTGTGGCGATCCGGTTTCACAGGTGGTTTCGAGGTCGGTATGAACAGAATCTGTCAGGTGCTCGGGCGGTTGTTAGCGCTGCTGGCGCTGCCTTGCGTATTACCCGTGAGCCAGGCTCAGGCCGCAGCCGTCGGTGATGTATTGAACACCCCGGCGATGCGCGCGCCGCAGGCCCGGCAAGCGGTCTTGCTTGATCTGGCCCGGGCGGGCGCGCGGTTGGTGGCAGTCGGCGAACGCGGCATCGTCTTGCTCTCCGATGACAACGGTATCAATTGGCGGCAGGCGCAGGTGCCGGTCTCCGTCAGTCTTACGGCGGTGCAGTTTGTCGATACCAACACGGGCTGGGCGGTCGGCCATGCCGGTGCGGTGCTGGTCTCCCACGACGGCGGCGAAAACTGGGCGTTGCAGCTGGACGGCAACCGCGCGGCGCAATTGGAATTGCACGCCGCACGCGAGCAACTGCCGACAGCCACTGACCCGGACGCAGCGGCGGCACGCGTGCAAACCGCCGAACGGATGGTCAGCGAAGGCGCGGACAAACCGTTTCTGAGCCTCAAGTTCACCGATGCGCGTCACGGCCTGATCGTCGGCGCCTACGGCCTCGCCTTTACCACCGAAGACGGCGGCGTGAGCTGGCAGTCGCTGATGGGCCATATCGACAATCCGATGGGGGCGCATCTGTATGCCATCGCGCAACAAGGCGAGCGTTGGTTCATCGCTGGCGAGCAAGGCTATGTGGCGCGTTCCGAGGACGGCGGACAATCTTTCGTTGCGCTCGACAGCCCTTACAGCGGCAGTTTCTTCGCCCTGCAAGTACGCGATGACGGCGCGCTGCTGGCGGCAGGATTGAAAGGCAACGCGTTCATTTCCACCGACGGCGGCGACAGCTTTTTGCCCGCGCCCGTACCGATGCCCGTGTCCTTCAGTGAAGCGATCCGCACCGCTGACGGCCAGCTGTTGGTGGTCAATCAGGCGGGCGCGATGTTTCGCACCACGGGCGACGCACCCACCCTGCAGCCTTTCGGCAAACCGCTGGGCAAACCGATTGCCAGCGTCGTGCAGGCCGCCGATGGCAGCCTGGTGCTGGCCGGTTTTACCGGGTTGACGCGCCTGGCGTCGCCCACCGCTACAGCTTCGGAGTGAGGTTATGAAACCATTCGACAACGCCACGGCCAGCCTGGCGAGTTTCGACCCGCGCTCCGGCTCGGTCGTGGAACGCACTTTGTTCAACCACCGGTTGTGGGTGCTGCTGGTGTGCCTGGTGACCACGCTTTTCTTGGGCTATCAGGCCACGCGCGTCGAGCTGAACGCCAGTTTCGAAAAGATGATTCCCACGCAACAACCCTACATCGCCAATTATCTGCAACATCAAAAGCAACTCAGCGGTCTGGGCAACTCCTTGCGCATTGTCGTCGCCAATCGCCAGGGCGATATCTACGATTCTGACTATCTGAAAACCTTGCAGGCCTTGAGCGACAAGCTTTACCTGCTGCCTGGCGTTGATCGCGCCTACATGAAATCGCTGTGGACGCCGGCAACTCGCTGGGTCGCAGTGACTGAAGACGGACTGGATGGCGGCCCGGTGATCCCGGACGATTACGCTGGCACACCGGCCGGTCTCGAGGCTTTGCGCCGCAACGTGCAGCGCTCCAACGAGCTTGGCCAACTGGTAGCGTTCGATCAAACCTCGAGCATCATTTACGTGCCGTTACTGGCGACGACCGCTGACGGCCAGGCGCTCAATTACTCGGTGCTGTCGGAGCAACTGGAGGCGTTGCGCAGCGAGTACCAGAACGACAGGATCGACATTCACATCACCGGTTTCGCGAAAAAGGTCGGCGACCTGATTGCCGGGCTCAAGCAGATCCTGCTGTTCTTCGCCGTCGCGATCCTGATCACCACCGCCGTGCTGTTCTGGTACACACGCTGCCTGCGCAGCACGTTGCTGGTGGTGTTCTGTTCGCTGGTGGCGGTGGTCTGGCAGTTGGGCCTGTTGCCGTTGCTCGACTATCAACTGGATCCGTATTCGGTGCTGGTGCCGTTTCTGGTGTTCGCCATCGGCATGAGCCACGGCGCGCAGAAAATGAACGGCATCATGCAGGACATCGGTCGCGGCATGCACCGGGTGGTGGCCGCGCGCTTCACCTTTCGACGGCTGTTTCTGGCCGGGCTGACGGCATTGCTCTGCGACGCAGTGGGTTTTGCCGTGCTGATGCTGATCAAGATCCAGGTGATTCAGGATCTGGCCGTGATCGCCAGTATCGGTGTGGCGGTGCTGATTTTCACCAACCTGATTCTGCTGCCGGTGTTGCTGTCCTACGTCGGCGTAACGCCACGTGCGGCGCAATTGAGCCTGAAGAGCGAGCAGAACGATCAGGCCGGCGCGCGGCGTCATGGTTTCTGGCGTTTTCTCGATCTGTTTACCCGACGTCGCTGGGCCAGCCTGTGCATTGCCATCAGCCTGGCGTTGGCGGCATTGGGCTTTGTGGTCAGCCTGCAATTGAAGATCGGTGATCTGGATGCCGGCGCACCGGAGCTGCGGGCCGACTCACGCTACAACCAGGACGATGCGTATCTGACCCGGCATTACGGCGCCAGCAGTGATTTGTTCGCCGTGATGGTGAAGACTCCGGCCGGGCAATGTGCGCGTTACGACATCCTTGCCAAAGTCGATGCGCTGGACTGGCAACTGCGGGCATTGCCGGGGGTGGATTCGACCAACTCGCTGGCCTTGCTCAACCGGCGCATGCTGGTTGGCCTTAGCGAAGGCAGCGCCAAGTGGTACGAGCTGCAGAACAATCAGGCGATGCTCAACATGATCACCGCCAGTGCGCCACGCGGCTTGTACAACGAGGATTGCAGCCTGCTCACGCTGTACGCCTACCTCACCGATCACAAGGCTGAAACGCTGACGCGGCTGGTCGAGCACGTTGAGCAATTCGCCGCCGCCAATAACGACCAGGACGTGCAGTTCCTGCTGGCAGCGGGCAATGCCGGCATCGAAGCGGCGACCAATATCGTGGTCAAACAAGCCAATCGCGAGATGTTGTTCTGGGTCTACGGCGCGGTGATCGTGCTGTGCCTGATCACTTTCCGTTCGTGGCGCGCCACGCTGTGCGCGGTGATTCCACTGATGGTCACCTCGATCCTCTGCGAAGCGTTGATGGTCTGGCTGAACATCGGCGTAAAGGTCGCGACGTTGCCGGTGATCGCGTTGGGTGTTGGCATTGGCGTCGACTATGCGTTGTATGTGATGAGCATCCTGCTTGGTCATCTGCGCCAGGGCGCGAGCCTGTCAGAGGCCTATTACCGCGCGCTGGTGTCCACCGGCAAAGTGGTGATGCTCACCGGCATCACGCTCGCCATTGGCGTGGCCACGTGGATCTTCTCGCCGATCAAATTCCAGGCTGACATGGGCGTGCTGCTGGCGTTCATGTTCGTCTGGAACATGGTCGGCGCGCTGCTGCTGTTGCCAGCGCTGGCGTACTTCCTGCTGCCTGCACGGCACACGAACACCGACGCAGAAATGCCGGCGGAGGCGATCAATCTGAGCCTGCCGTCGCGAGCCGTGGCGGTAGATAGTCATCAATCGCGTCATCGGGAGACCTGTCATGGCCGTTGAGTCTTCATTGGAAAACAGCGGCCGCCGCGCCGGTTGGACGCAATCGTTGCTGTTGCTGCTCGGCAGTTGCCTGCCCGTGCTCGGCGCGGTATTGCTCGCACCGGTATTACCGCGCATGCAGGCCCATTTTGCCGAGGTCGCCGGCAGCACCGTGCTGGTGCCGATCGTGCTGACCTTGCCGGCATTGATGATTGCAGTACTGGCGCCGTTTGCCGGGGTCATCGTCGATCGGCTCGGACGCAAACCGCTGTTGTTGGCGAGCATGGCCCTCTACACGCTTTGCGGTGTGTTACCGCTGTGGCTTGATTCGCTGCAGGCCATCGTCGCCAGCCGCGCCGGGATCGGTCTGGCGGAGGCGGGGATCATGACCTGCTGCACCACGCTGATGGGCGACTACTACAGCGGCGCCCGACGCGAGCGCTTGTTCGCCTTGCAAATGGTCGCGACCTCACTGTCCGCTGCGGTGTTTATCGCGCTGGGTGGTTTTCTCGGTCAGGACGACTGGCGCGCACCGTTTGCGCTGTACGCGGTCGGTCTGGTTTTTCTGCCGCTGATGGCGTGGAAACTCTGGGAACCGCAACCCCGCGTGCAACCGGCGACAACGGCGCCGGTGCCAGCCCCGCGCGCATTTCCATGGCGGGCACTGACGCCCCTGTATGCATTGTCGCTGCTCGCGGGACTGAGCCTGTTCATCGTGCCGGTGCAGGCCGGCTACTTGCTCAACTTGTTGCACGTGGATGCGCCGCAGCAGATCGGCATGACCATGGGCGCCAATCAACTCGGCGTGCTCGTCGGGGCCTTGAGTTTTCGCTTGTTGAGCGGTCTGCGCAGCCAGCATCTGTTGCTGATTGCCTATGGCCTGGCCGGCATCGGCGGCCTGTTGATGGCCGCTGCCGGCAGCCACGCGCAAGTGGTGGTCGCGGTCTTGGTCAACGGTCTGGGCATCGGCCTGATGTTGCCGACGTTGATCACCTGGATCATGGCGCAAGTCGGTTTTGACCAGCGTGGGCGCGCGGCGGGGTGTTTCACCGCGGCGATTTTCGCTGGCGAATTCATCAGCCCGCTGGTGGTACTCGCCATCACATCCGGAGCTTCCACGGCATTGCCGCAAGCACTGGCCATGATCGGTTGGCTGCAACTGGTCGTGGCGCTGTTTTGTCTGTCCGTGCCGAGGCTCGGTGGTCTGTTGAAACGCGCCCATGTCGGCGGTCACGACTCCATCGGCAACGGCCATTGAACGAGGATTTTCCATGCAAGCGCTTCCCCCTTTCAAACGCGTGGTCACCGGGCATGATGCCCACGGCCGCGCCGTCGTCGCCAGTCTCGGCGCAACCGCTAACGTCTTCGCACTGCAAGCGGTGCCAGGCACGGTGTTTCATGAGATATGGAACAGTAGCGGCAGTCCGGCACTGCTGGACAATGCCGATGATCCAACCAGCAAACCTTTACAGCTGAGCCCCGGCCCGCAGGGCAGCGTGATTCGTGTCGTCGACATTCCACCAGACAGCGTGCAGAACCAGGTCAATGATGCCGCTGCTGCGGCCGCATTTGCCGAGATTGGCCAAGCGCATGCCGGCACCGGCCAGGCGAACTCGCGGCACAAACTGATGCACCGCACCGAAACCCTCGATTACGGCATCGTCACCGAAGGCGAAGTCTGGCTGGTGCTCGACGATGAAGAGGTCCACCTCAAGCGTGGCGACGTGGTGGTTCAACGCGGCACCAATCACGCGTGGAGCAACCGCACCGAGGCCATGGCGCGCATGGTGTTTATTCTGCTGGACGGGCGCTTTACCGCTGAACTGCAAGACTGCCCGGGAGAAAAAGCATGAAGCTCGCAACCTTGAAAAACGCTAGCCGTGACGGCCAATTGGTGGTGGTTTCGCGCGACATGTCTCGGGCTATTGACGCCCGTTCGGTAGCGCCGACCTTGCAGCAAGCCATCGAAAACTGGGCTGAAGCCGAACCGCGTTTGCAAGCCCTGGCGCGTGAACTTGAAAACCACGATTGCCGCGAGGCCTTTGCCTTCGACCCCGCGCAGGCGATGGCGCCGCTGCCGCGTGCTTATCAATGGTGCGACGGCTCGGCGTTTCTCAGTCACGGCGCACTGATGCAGAAAGCGTTCAATCTCGACCCGATCGAAGGCGCTGACCGCACGCCGTTGATGTACCAGGGCGCCGGTGATGACTTCATCGGCGCACACGATGACATCCAACTGCCGAGCGAAAGCCAGGGCATCGATTTCGAAGGCGAATTTGTCGTGCTGGTCGATGATGTGCCGATGGGCTGTTCGGCCGAGAGCGCGTTGCAGCACATCAAACTGATCCTGCAGATCAACGATGTCAGCCTGCGTGCGCTGGCACCGCGGGAAATGCGCACCGGGTTCGGTTTCCTGCAAGCCAAACCGTCCTCCAGTTTTGCCCCGCTGGCGATTACCCCGGATGAGCTCGGCGAAGCCTGGCGCGATGGCCGCGTGAATTTGCCCCTGCAAGTGCAGTGGAACGACGAATGGTTTGGCCAGCCGCACGGCGCGCAGATGAACTTTCATTTTGGTGAGCTGATCGCCCACGCGGCCTTAACCCGTCGCTTGCGCGCCGGCACCCTGATCGGTTCCGGCACGGTGTCGAACGTCGAGCGCAATGTCGGCTCGGCGTGCATCGCCGAACGTCGGGCCATTGAGATGATCGAGCACGGCGCACCGGTGACAGGCTTTATGCGTTTCGGTGATCGCGTGCGCATGGACGTCACCGGCAGCGATGGCCAGTCACTGTTTGGTGCGATCGATCAACGCGTCGTCAAGGCCCACGGCTAAGGAACGCCCATGCGTGTACTGATTACCGGAGCCAATGGCTTTGTCGGTCGCGAACTGCTGCGTTGTCTGCTCGCGCGCGGCAGTTTGCGCGGGCAAGTCATTCGCTCGTTGCTGGTGCTCGACACCGATGTGCAAGGACTGCCAGACGATCCGCGCTTGCGTCGACACAGCGGCAGCGTGACGGATGCAGCGTTGATGCGCCGGGTCTTGGCCGATGGCATCGATGTTGTGTTTCACTTGGTCAGCGTCCCCGGCGGAGCGGCGGAGGCGCATTACGAACTGGGTTATCAGGTCAACCTGCTGGCCAGCCTCGAACTGCTCGATCAACTGCGCAACAAGGCGCGACCTCCGGTGTTGGTCTATGCCAGCAGCGTCGCGGTGTACGGCGCGGATCTGCCAGCGAAGATGAACGAGCAGGCTGAACTGCATCCGCAACTGTCGTACGGCACACACAAGGTGATGGTCGAGCGCGCGCTGATCGATCTGGGTCGGCGCGCTGAAGTCGACAGCCGCGCGGTGCGTCTGCCGGGCATTGTCGCGCGCCCACGCGAACCCAACGGCTTGCGCTCGGCCTTTATGAGCGACTTGATGCGTGCCTTTGCCGAGGGCGCTGAGTATTGCTGTCCGGTATCACCGCAAGCAACGGCGTGGTGGATGTCGGCGCGCTGTTGCGTAAACAACCTGATCCACGCCGCTGAACTGGATGACGCCGCCGCGCAACAGCGGGTCTGGCAACTGCCGGTGCTGCATTTGTCCATCGCCCAGGTCATCGATGCACTGGCGGCAACTTACGGCGAGCAACGCCGTGGGCTGATCAGTTTCGCCGCTGACCTTGACCTCGAAACCCTGTTCGGGCGCATGCCGCCCTTGAAAACCCCGCAGGCCCGCGCTGCTGGCTTCAGCCATGACGGCAGCGTCGCCACGCTTATTCGCAACGCCCTCAATCCAGCCCCTTATCGGCCTCTGCCGTTGAACGGAGATACGCCTCATGTCACAGCCCATCCAGCGTAAACGTCGTCTGGTCGACCTTTCGGTGACCCTCGATAACAACCCGTACACAGACCCGCCGCCGCTGTTGCCAAAAATCGATTACATGGACCACCAACAAGGCTGGCCGGAAATGGCCGCGATGTTTCCGGGTCTGCAACTTGAGCAGATGCCCGGCAACGAATCGTGGGCCGCCGAGCGTTTGCAGATCACCACCCACAGCGGCACCCACATGGACGCGCCGTGGCATTACGCCTCGACCACCGATGGCGGCGAGCCGGCGTTTGGCATTGACGAGTTGCCGCTGGACTGGTGCTTGCAGCCGGGGGTCAAACTGGACTTTCGCCATTTGCCCGACGGTCACGTGGTCACGGCAGAAGAGGTTGAAGCGGAACTGGCGCGTATTGAGTACGCGTTGCAGCCGCTGGATATCGTGCTGGTCAACACACGCGCCGGGGCGTTGTTTGGCCAGCCGGGGTATCTCGATGCCGGCATCGGCATGGGGCGCGAAGCGACGATGTATCTGCTGGAACGCGGCGTGCGCGTGGTCGGCACGGATGCCTGGAGCTGGGACGCGCCGTTCAAATACACCCGTGAACGTTTTGCTGCCAGCGGCGATGCCTCGATCATCTGGGAAGGGCATAAGGCCGGGCGCGATATCGGCTACGGGCAGATGGAAAAACTGGCCAACCTCGAATCCCTGCCAGCGAGCGGCTTCACGGTGTCGTGTTTTCCTTACAAGATCCGCCATGCGTCAGCAGGTTTTGTGCGTGCGGTGGCTATTTTCGAAGAGTGAATTCCGGACACTCCTTCAACGACAATAAGAGAAAACCGATGGCTCTATCGCGATTACCGCTGACGGCACTTTTTTGCGCCCTGAGTATGGGCAGCGGCTTGGCTCTGGCGGCCAGCCAACCGAATATTCTGCTGATTGTGGCGGACGATCTCGGATATTCGGATCTGGGCAGCTATGGCGGCGAGATTCACACCCCGAGGCTGGATGAACTGGCGCAACAGGGCGTGCAATTTACCAGCATGTACGCGGCGCCGACCTGTTCCATCACCCGATCGATGTTGCTGTCCGGCACTGACAATCACCTCGTCGGGCTGGGCACCATGGCCGAAGCCTTGCAACCGTTTCAACGAGGCAAAGCAAGCTATGAGGGATACCTGAATGGGAGGGCCTACTCGGTTGCCGAGCTACTTAAAGCGGGCGGATACAACACGCTGATGGTCGGCAAATGGCACTTGGGTCTGGAGGCCGATCAAGGTCCTGACCGGCGCGGTTTTGAGCAGTCGTTCACCTTGCTGGAAGGCGGGGCGACGCACTTCAAGCCCGCCAGCGTTGCACCCACGCCGTTGGAGCAAGTGCATTACCGTGAAAACGGCCAGTCGGTAGAGGTGCCCGACACGTTCTACTCGACAGACTTTTACACCGACAAGCTGATTGGCTATCTGCAAAACAGCCAACGCCAAGGCAAACCGTTTTTTGCCTATGCCGCCTACACGTCACCGCATTGGCCGTTGCAAGCGCCCAAGGAATACCTGGACAAATACCGCGGCCGTTTCGATCAAGGCTACGACACCGTGCGCTCATCGCGCATTGATCGGCTGAAAAAGCTCGGCCTGGTGGACAAAGACTTTCAGCCAGCGCAACCGTTGCCCGTGAACCCACGGCTGCCCGGTTGGCAGCAACTCACGGCTGAGCAGCAGAAAGTCGAAGCGCGGAAAATGGAGATCTACGCGGCGATGGTCGACAACCTCGATCACAACATTGGCCGGGTCATCGACTACCTGCGCCAAAGCGGCCAGTACGACAACACGGTGATCGTGTTCATGTCCGACAACGGCGCAGCGGCGGAAAACCATGCGCAGTTCTATCCACCCGGCGCGAACACCGATAACAGCTTGGCCAATCTGGGCCAGCCGGGCTCGCAGATCGATTATGGTTTGCGCTGGGCGGAGGTCAGTGCCGCGCCTTTCCACTTGTTCAAGGGCACCACGGCCGAAGGCGGAATCAGTGTGCCGGTGATCATTCAACTGCCCAGGACACTGCGTCGTCAGGGTGTGGAAAGAGGCGTAGCGCGGGTGGATGATCTGGCGCCGACGTTCCTTGATCTGGCGGGCATCGCCTTGCCGAGCGAAGCGGACAAACACCCGATTACCGGCCGATCCATCCTGCCAATGCTCGAAGGCAAGGGCAGCCCTCACGACGCTGAGAGTCTGGGCGGAGAGTTGTTCGGCAATGCTTATTATCGTGAGGGCAACCTCAAATTGTTGGGCATGCGCCCGCAAGCGGGGTTCGGCGATCATGCACAGCCGCCGCAATGGCAATTGTTTGATGTTGCGCAGGATCGTGGTGAAACCCATGACCTGGCGGCCGCTCAGCCGCAGACGGTCGAACGGCTCAAAGCCGCGTGGCTCAAGTATGCCGAGCGGGTCGGCGTAGCGTTTGCGCCGCGTTAGCACGGCAGAGGCTTTGAGCACAGTGGACGGCGTTTGCTGCCGCCACTGTTTTGAGGCCTCTAATTCATCGGATTGCGCAGTCGCTCGATGATTCTACGAGCACGATTGGCTCCGACGTCGACATGAATATCAATCATCGGGCGCGTACCGAACCGGCACATGTTCTGGTACTGCGCCTCGATCACCACTTTGTCTTCGTCGAACGTCAATCGCGTCTGATGCAGGACTTTGGCTGTGACGGCCTCGGGATCATGTTCAGGGTTAGTGGCCATGGTCCAGAAATAGTGGCTTGTGGTGTCTGTTTCCGGCGTCACGCCGTGAAAACCGCGCATATGAAAACCGCCTCGATCCGGGTTGTTCAGGTCGTCCGTGCCTGCATCGATCGCGCCGGTCCAGATGCGCAGGTGATTGAAGTGAAATTCGATCTCCTGCCAGCGGTCGATGTTGCCTTTGAACGGGTAGGCCGCGGTGTAGGTCGGCGGCGGAACGGAATCGGGCATGTGGCGAACCACGCGAACCGTCGAGTCATCACCATCCACGTTCATCTGCGCGTTCATGTGAATGCTGGCGTTGCCACCAATGGTGTGCAAATGGACGTAGCCCAGATGACTGAGATCCATGAGGTTGTCATGGATGAGTTGATAGGGCGCGTCGTAGTGATAGACATCACCGTCGAACAGGTATTTGCCGCTGCTGTGCACGTCGTAGACCGGTGGCGCGAATGTCGGCTCTGGATGCTCAGCGCTGCCAAACCAGATCCAGATGATCTGATCCTGCTCCCGGACAGGGTAGGCAGGCACTTTGGCTTTGCTCGGGATCTTGTCCTGGCCCGGAATTTCAATGCATTTACCGCCTTCATTAAATAGCAGACCGTGGTAACCGCAGCGCAAACCGCGTTCCTCCACTGTGCCACCGGACAGCGGCAGTGCGCGATGGCAGCAGCGGTCTTCCAGCGCGGCGATCTGGTTATCTGCCGTGCGGAAAAGCACCACGGGTTTGTTCAGTAACGTGCGGCCAAGGGGCTGGTCTTTCAGCTCCCGGCTCAAGGCTGCGACGTACCATTGATCGAGCGGGAAGCTCGGCACAGTGGCCGGGGCAATTTCATGGGCGAGGGGTTGGGCAGCGGTAGTCATGATGTTCTCCGGCGAGCGGTCGAGGCTCGGTTCAGGTCAAAGATCCAATACCAGTCGGGGCGATTTGGCACGTGAGCAGCACGGGGTGAAACGGTCGTTGGCAGCGTGTTCTGCAGCCGTCATGAACTGGTCACGATGATCGCCAACGCCTTCGAGCAGGCCCGTGACACAGGTGCCGCAGACGCCTTGCTCGCACGATGACTCGATGGCGATCCCGGCCTCATCGAGCACTTCGAAAACAGTGCGATCGGCGGGGATGTAAAAAATCTGCCCTGTGCTCGCCAGTTGAACTTCGAAGGGCAAATCAGCGCTTGCATCGACAGGTGCGGCGGCGAAGAACTCTCTGTGCACGCGATCTTCGGGCCAGCCAGCGATCTGCGCGGTGTCGAGGATGAAATTCATGAAGCCGGCAGGGCCGCACACGTAAAGGTGAGTCGTGGTATCTGGCGCGGCGAGGAGGGCGGTGGCATCGAGTTTCTGTGCGGGCGATCCGCTGTCGTCATGCAAATGCACGTGGCTGGCGAACGGCGCTTGTCGCAGGTATTGGATAAACGCGGCACGCTCGCTGGATCGAAAGCAGTAATGCAGCTCGAAATCCGCGCCTTGATGATGCAGCTCATGAGCCATTGCCAGCATTGGGGTAATGCCAATACCACCGCCAAACAGCAGGTGACGGTTGGCTGAGTCCGCGAGTGGAAAGAGGTTGCGGGGTTCGCTGATGCTGAGTGTCTGTCCTTGGCTGATGGTGTCGTGCATCGCAGCAGAACCACCCCGAGAGGCGGGATCCTTCAGCACACTGATTACGTAGCGATGACGTTCTTTTGAGTCATTGCACAGCGAGTATTGCCGAGTGAGGCCGCCGGCAATGTGGATGTCGATGTGAGCACCGGCATTGAACGGTGGTAACGGCTGATCGTCCGCTGCGCACAGCTCAAAACTGCAAATACCCTCGGCCTCAACGACTTTGCGGGTGACGTTGACTTGAAGCATGACTTCTCCCTCCACATTGAAGTGGCAGCTGAAAAACGTATGGCAAAAAGGGGGGCGAGCGGGTGACGAATCAGCCGGGCGCGAAGAAGCAGAAGGAGTGGCTAATCATGGGCGCCAGGGAAGGGCACGGTTGGCGAGGGTTCATAAGCAAGACCTGTTAATTATTTTTTTGAGGTTGTGCTAGGGCGTATCATGCGGCGCATCGTCCGCAATGTCAGGCTGAGTGAATCCTCAGATAATTTAGTTGCGGTGTCAACCAAATTGCAAGATCTTCGATCTACGGTGTTTTCTCGATGGCTACCGATACACAACTGAACCTGTCGCGTTATGTACCTGGCCTGGTGACATTCCTGGCGAACAAACTCGCCACCGGGGCTTCCCAGTGCTACCGCAAACACTTCGGAATCGGCGTGGTTGAATGGCGGATGCTGTCGATGCTGGCGGTTGAATCCGACATCACCGCCAATCGAATCTGCCAGGCGATCGGTCTCGACAAGAGCGCTGTCAGTCGTTCATTGCAAACGCTGGAAGCAGCGGGGCGGATCACCAGTCAGCTGGATCCCAAGGATGCGCGGCGTTACACCGTGCGATTGACGGCCAGCGGCAAAGAACTGCATGACCGCGTGCTCAAAGTTGCACTTGAGCGAGAAGCGCGACTGCTCAGCGGATTGACCCCGGCTGAGGTTGATACGTTGGTTGATTTGCTTGGGCGGCTGCATTTGCAAGTGCCCAATGTGAACAGTTACGACCCGAGTGAGGACTGAGTTGCGGCAGACTGCTGCGTGAAATTGAGGGCTGCAGCCCGACGAGAGTTGGCGCGCTGCTGATTGGATCAGAGGTTGTAGACCGTCCAAAAGGCTGGGAGGCTAGCGTGACATTTACCATAAGGACATGCCGGAATGAGCTCAGGAAAAATCCTCGTCACAGGTGCGGCAGGAAAAATCGGCACTGCTTTTTGGCAAGAGCGCAACGATAAATCCGATTTGCGTTTGGCCGATTTAGACGTAACTCAACTTCCGGAATCGGCACAGCGTTTCGCTCTGGATGTCACGGATCAAGCCACTTGCCTTCGAGCTTGCGAAGGTATCCATACCGTCATCCATCTTGCTGCTGACCCTGACCCGGACGCCGATTTCATGGCCTCACTGCTTCCAGTGAACATCGTGGGCACTTACAACATGCTGTTCGCCGCAAAGGCACAAGGCTGCAAGCGCTTCATATTTGCAAGCAGTGCCCAAGTGATCGAAGGATATCCAACGGATGTTCAGATACAGGAATGCATGGCCCCTAAACCAGGCAATCTTTACGGCGTCAGCAAGGCGTTTGGAGAAGCTTTGGCTTCGATGTATGCAAACGATGGACAGATGACAACCATCGCAGTTCGTATTGCCAACGTAGCCAAATTTCAACAAGGGGAGACCCACAGTCCCAGAGACGTCGCCGCCTTCATCAGTTTTAGAGATGTTGTCGCGCTACTCAATAATTGCGTTGAAGCCGAGCTAAAGGGGTTTCACGTTATCCATGGGGTCTCAGATAACCGCTATAAGCGCCTCTCTATTGATCAGAGCAGAAAAGTTGTCGGATATGCTCCCATTGATGACGGGTTTGAGATTTTGGAAGGGGGCGCTCAATCTGATTGAACGCACATTTCCTCTGATAATCTCACAAGTGATCAACTGTTCCGGCGGAAGTATGGCCGATTGCTGCCCATCGTTATGGAGGAAATTCGGCCAGGAATGGTCATCGTGATGCGCCGGGAAAACGTGCTGGTTTAATGATTGGCAAAGTTGCTCAAGCGTTCAAGCCTGGGCCCGCTCCTGACCCAGGCAAAACCACTCTCAAAGGAGACGTCCCCATGACCAAACCAATGCCTTGGCGTCTGAACGGTCGGCTATTTTGATGAGTGAGGATTATTGGCTCTCAAGGATCTACCCTGATCAGATCCAATCAGTGGCCGATTACGTGAGGCTGGCGCGTCAGATTCGGGCACTGGTGGGCCCGCTTGTCATCGATGTGCTGAAGGCTGGCGTGACTGTGGTTCTGGATTTCCCGGCCAACACGCCAGAGGATCGGCAGTGGTTACGCGGTCTGGCGGACGCTGCCGAAAATTCCCCACTGTTTCCACTACATCGAAGTGGATGATGAGACCTGTCGGGGCAGGCTACATCGGCGCAATGGCCGCGCCGAGCATGAGTTTACAGCAAGCGACGCAGAGTTCGATTTGATAACGAGCTACTTTCGTGCTCCAGATACGAATGAGGGGATACGGATTGAAATTCACCGATTCTGAAGGGCCGTCATATTACTTGGAGTGAGTTATCTGGAACGTCTGCTTCTGGCGTCGCAGGTGATCGTTGATGCAATGTCGCCCTCAGATCTTTACATCCCGAAAACAGCTTCGATGAAAGCGCCGATCAATTTGGCCGGGAATATAAACGGCTGTGGGACGAGCAACCTCGTAATTTGACGTGACTTGGGTAGCGAATGCGTGAATCTCCACTCTGTTTTGCTCAGGATGAAAATCCTCGGAGCACTTCTGTCGGATAGGGTTCTGAAAGTGTTATCAATAGGTCTGGCATCGGATGATGAGAGGGTAATCATGAACAACAGCCGAACTGCACTGGTCACTGGTGCAACCAAAGGGATCGGTTTTGCACTCAGTACTCAGTTGAATCAGGCAGGCTGGAATGTCGTCGGCATCGCCAGGCATCCGGTTGATGATTTTCCCGGGAAGCTGTTGCTCTGTGATTTAACCGATGCTCGGCAAACGGCAGAAGTACTTGAGAAACTCCTGGAGCAGACCTCTATTGATGCCGTCGTCAATAACGCAGGCGTCGCGTCCCCGCAAAGCCTGGAAACGCTTGAACTTGAAACACTCCAGAAAGTTTTTGACCTGAATGTCCGAGCCTCGGTACAAATCGCCCAGGCTTGCCTGCCGTCTCTCAAGCGATCTTCTGCAGGACGCATCGTGAATGTCTGCAGCCGTGCCATTTTTGGAGCCCGGGACAGAACCGCTTACGCGGCGGCAAAAAGTGCATTGGTGGGGGTCACGCGTACGTGGGCACTTGAGTTGGCGCCCATTGGCATTACGGTCAATGCCGTCGCACCGGGCCCTATAGACACCGAGCTTTTTCGAAAAAACCGCCCCGTGGGAAGTGAGGGTGAGCGTCAGATACTGTCCACGATTCCGATGCAAAGACTGGGCACGCCATCAGAAGTGGCCTCGCTGATTACCTTCCTGCTGAGCGAGGGAGCATCCTTCGTTACCGGCCAGGTGATCAGCGTCGATGGGGGAGGGAGTCTCGGTGGCAAATAGCGATACGAAGCCGATTTCCGGCCTTCGTTCCCGATCATGGAATTCAACTGATGAGTCTGATGCGGCAGTTTAATGAGGGAAATTCATCAAAATACGCTGATGTGATCCGTAGAATCATCTGACGTGGTCGCTCGTCCGGCTTCCATCCCGAATTCAAGTTGTGAGGCCTCATGAATGTAAGCCGCGCCAACGTCGCAGACTTTGTCTACTTTCTCGCCATTGCCCGCCATCAAAGCTTTAATCGCGCAGGCAAAGAGGTGGGCATCAGTGCTTCCGCCTTGCCACACAATGAAGAGGGGGAAACCTGATGGGTAAACGTTTATTAGGAGTGGTGGCATTGGCTGGATTACTGGCAGGACAAGCGCTGGCCGCCGAGGAAAATGGCTTGGTGGTGCGCATCGCGCAACTCGAAATCGATCCTGCACAGGTTGCGGCCTATCAAGCCGCAGTCAAGGAAGAGATCACAGAGTCGACTCGAACAGAGCCGGGCGTCATATCAATCTACGCCGTCGCCGAAGTCGACCGCCCGAACTGGTTTCATTTCTTCGAAATCTACGCCAGCGATTCGGCATACCGAAGCCATATCGAATCGCCGCACTTCAAAAAGTACGCTGTTATCACGCAGTCGATGATTCTGTCGAAGCGCTTGATTGAAACCACGCCAATCGAGCTAAGCCCCCGGCCTGCGCCGTAACAGGCCAGTTCGAAAGAGATTTGCGCGCTGGGCAGCGCTGGTTTTTTAAATGGGGGAAAGCGATGAAAAATTTGAAGGTGATGGCGATCTGATGAGGTTTTGCATTGAGGGTAGGGCGGCTCCGTCATGATTGCTTGGAGATACCAGCGGCGTAGTGAATTTCAAAAGTAGTGGCACGAGCATGGACCTTTATTCACTAGAAAATCATGTTTAACTACACTAAATGGTCGTTTAGTCGAGTTAACGTAAATTAGCAGCATATTCGGCGGAGAAGAGCCCTTGATCAAGCTTGAAGCCAAGGCTGGAGACATTATTAGAACATTGGATCTGCAGCCTCACCTCGAAGGTGGCTACTTCCGCAGAACCTATCAGGCCGATCATCGCGACCCACTCGAAACCCCCAGCGGCCCACGGTATCTGATGACTTCGATTTACTATCTGCTGGATCAGCAATCACCGGTGGGCCAGTTTCATTTCAATCGATCCGACATCCTGCATTATTTCCACCTGGGCGACGCCATTGAGTACAGCCTGATTCATGCTGATGGCTCATTGCAGACATTGGTAATGGGCACCGACATTCTGGCAGGACAGCTTTTGCAATTACACGTACCGGGTGGAATATGGAAAGCTTCACGGTTGCTCGAAGGCGAAAATGGATTTGGGCTGATCAGCGAAGCCGTTTCGCCAGGATTTGATTTTGCCGATATGGAAATGGGTGATCGGCAGAAACTCACGCAGCAATTTCCACAGCATCGAACGTTGATTGAAAAGCTGACGCGTGATGAGGGTTGATAGGCGTCGAATTCAAGGAAAAGCTGTGGATCGGATTCAGGGCAATTCTGCAGGTTGAAATCCACTGTGCAACCGGGCTAATCTCGAAACATCTTGTTACGTGTAATGTATATTATGTTAAATCATGTATTACGCTATGCGACCTTGCAGCATGTCCACTTACACTAACCCGGTCGATTTTGCACAAACCCGGTGTCTCGGTAACCTGTTCCCAAAGCCGCCGTTGTCGGCCTACTGCCGTTTTCAGATGTTTTCATCCCTGTGCTGCAGTACTTGCATCAGTCGTCCAACAACGCGGGCCTCGACAGCGCCTTCATTTACGCCTGCCTCAAAAACTGCACAACAAGCTGATGCGTCGGCGTCGCCGATACGGTAGACCGCGATGACACTACCTGGTCCGCAACCAGTGTGCCCGCAGAGGGAATGCCCGCTGCCAATCGCCCCCTGCATCACACCAAGTCCATAGCCCGGAGTGATCCATGGGCGTCCGGGGATCGGGCCGCCCAATGTTCGCGCTGCCTGCATTTGCTGGAGCAAGTCTGTGGTTAGCAAGTCGGCGCTGAGGAGGCGATCGAGAAATAGCGCTGCTTGCGAAACCGGGCCGACCAACAGGCCGTGATAAACCCACGCAGGGTCATAATTCAAGGTGCATTCGGGATGGGTCGCTTGTAAGTCAGCTCGCGTTTTAGCAAAGCGAACGTTCGACAGGCCCAGAGGTGAAATCGCCCGTTGAAGCACCGCCTCATCAAGCGTCAGTTCAGTTAGCCGTTCAATCAGTCTGCCAACGAGCAAGTAGCCAACATTTGAGTAACGCCAACTGGATCCGGGACTGTATCGAAGTGAAGTGCCGTCAAGGCGCTGCATCATTTCGTCCGCCGACCAGGCAGATTCACCGTTGGTAACGGCTGCGTGATACTCCGCAAGTTCGCCGTAATCGGCCAGTCCTGCTTCATGCCGCAAGAGCTGACGTAAGGTGAAAGGGTCATCAGGAATCTGGTCGTCCAGTCCGATCAGCCCGTCTCGGACCAACGACAGGGCTGTCGCAGCCAGGACTGTTTTCGTGAAACTCCACCAAGGGACCCTCAGTTCTAATTGATCAGGCGTTTGTGCCTGGCCATTTGATATGAGTGAACTGAGCATTGGCGTCCCTGGAATGTTGATCGAATCGGCAGTTCGACAAGATAGCTCATTCCCTGCCTGTTTCTACCTCAACAATCACTGAGATCATCCCAATAAGGAGGCGCGCCGATCGCTTTGATGAAGTAGTCCCACACCACACGGACCTTCTGAGACCGCAGGCGATTCTCAGGGGAAAGCAGATGGATCTGGCTAGGCGTTTGCTCCACCGATCCCTGCCAATCAGGTAACAGCCGAATGAGCTGCTGGCTCATAAAGCTCTCGCGACTAAAAAGCCAGGACGGAAAAAACACGATCCCCCTACCCGCCAGCGCGGCCTCCACCAACACCTGCCCATTGTTACTTCTGAGCGGACCATGGACGTCGATAATCTCGGGTTTGTCGCTGCCAGGCTTTCTGAAATACCAGCGCTGCGCCCCGCCGGTTCCCTTGTAGACCAGGCAGGCGTGATTCTGCAGATCCGCCGGCGACACGGGTTGGCCATGCTTTGCTATGTATCCCGCACTGGCGCACAGAACATAGTGTTGATCGCAGATTTTCCGGCCGATCAAGCCAGAGTCGCCCAGGTGCCCGACCCGAAAGATGAGGTCGGCGCCCTCCTGAACCGGGTCGATAAAGGCGTCGGTGACCGTCAACTCGACCGTCAGCTCGGGATACTTGTCATACAGACCGTTCAACAGTTTGACGATGTGCAGACTGCCGAACGCGACTGGCGCGTTGATCCGTACAAGTCCACGAACCTCGCCACCCTTGCCGGCTATTTCCTCATCGGCGGCATCGAGCAATTCCAGCACTTCGCGGATCTGCAGGTAATAGCGCTCGCCTGCATCTGTCAGTTTCACTGCGCGGGTGTTTCGATAAAGAAGCTGCTGACCCACCTCTCGCTCAAGCGCCGCGATGAAGCGCGAAACGGAAGACGCCGGCACTTGGAAGTGACGAGCCGTCGCCGAGAAACTGCCAGTCACGGCGACCATGGCGAAGTACCGGTGCGCTTTGAGGTGCATAAGGTTTCCGATCATCAAGAACAGTTGGTTTGCACTAAAACAGAACTTCGCCTGCTTGTCCTCTCGCAACATCCTTGCAGGCCTGTTTGCATCCGAAACGAAAAAGCAGCCGTCCCGAATATCGGTGACGGCTGCCAGTGCTTCAGCGGCTACTTAGCCTTTATAGGGCGGGTAATCGACATAACCCTCGGCCCCGCCGCCGTAGAAGGTTTCGCGTTTGGCTTCGGTCAGAGGCCAGTTGTGCTGCAGCCGCGCCACCAGATCAGGGTTGCTGATGTAAGCGGTGCCAAATGCGGCGAGGTCGATGATGCCGTCATTGATCAGATCGTCCGCACGCTGGCGCGACATGCCGCCCGCCAGAATCAGCGCTGTGGCCGGCAATTTCGACTTGATGGTCGACAGCAACTCAAGGAACGTTGCCATAGGCCCGCCGCCACCGCCCTCAGTACCTGGAGCAGGAAAACCGGACTGATCCATCACATGAACATACGCCAATTGCCGCGCACCAATCTCCGCAGCCAGCGTGGTGTAGGTTTCATCGATTTGCTCGTACAGCGGCATATCGAACAGTTGGCCATACGGCGAAATACGAATGCCCACCCGGCCCGCGCCGATCCGCGCGACTACAGCATCGATCACTTCCAGGGTGAAGCGCAGGCGATTTTCCAAGCGATCGGCCGAGTACTGATCGGTTCGATCATTGACCAGTGGATTCATGAACTGCTCGAACAGATAGCCATTGGCACCGTGAATTTCCACGCCGTCAAAACCCGCCTCGATTGCGTTTTGCGCAGCCTGCGCGAACTCACCGACGATGCGCGAAACCTCAGCCGTTTCCAGTTGACGGGGTGCCGGCGGCTCGACCAGCGCTGGCTTGCCGTCAGCGTCGTAACCAAATGCTGTCGCGCCGACAGCTTGCTTCGACGTAGCGCTCACCGGCAGTTTTCCACCGTCCTGGATCGACGGATGCGAGACGCGGCCGACGTGCCAGATCTGCGCAAACATCTTGCCGCCCACGGCATGCACGGAGTCGGTGGTCAGACGCCATCCAGCAATCTGCTCGGCAGTGAAGATCCCGGGATTGAACAGATAGCCCTGCCCCTCACGGGAAATCGGCGTGCCTTCGCTGACGATCAAGCCTGCGGTAGCGCGTTGCGCGTAATACAGCGCCACGCGTTCATCGGCAGCATCATTGGGTGCACGCGATCGGGTCAGCGGCGCCATGACGATGCGGTTTTTGAGCGTGGTGTCGCCCAGGCGAAGTGCTTCGAAGAGTTTCGACATCAGAATTTTCCAAGGTTGATCAACTGAGACGACGACCAGCGCAGTGACAGGCTAACGATGTGGACTGTCCGAACTGGCGCCAAAGGCCTGATGAGTTGCAGCAATGGATTGATGCTAACTTCTGATATAGACGGCAACAATCCGCCGGAATCGCAAATGACTATTGCTTTTTTAGCAATGAGATTTAGGCGGAGCCTGCTGATACTCCCGAGGCGTACAACCCAACTCCCGCCGAAACACCGTGTGCAGATACTGCGCAGATTTAAACCCACAACTGCGCGCAACGTCGGCAATCACCGAATCGGTACTCGTCAGGCCCTTGGTCGCCGCCGCCAATTTGAAACGCAAAATCTCGTCATGCACGCTACACCCTCGCTCAGCACGAAAATGCGCTTCAAGTGACGAACGCGACACACCGACATAAGCCGCGACCTGTGCTGTTTTAATGCCTTGGCAAGCATATTGGCGAATAAACAGTAGCGCTTGCATGACGTAGGGATTGCCCAAAGGCTGGTGCAAACTCGAGACCTGCACGTTGACTGCATCCGGAGGAATCAGGATCTGCGTGCCGTTAGATGGCATGCCGTGCAGCATCTGATGCAGCAATTGCGCAGCGGTACGGCCCATGGTTTCAGTGCCCTGGATGACCGAACTCAGCGGCACGCGTGTCAGGCTGCGGGTCAACGGATCATTGTCGATGCCGATCAATGCTACCTGCTCCGGGACGGCAATGCCGGCGGTCAGGCAGGCTTGCAGCAATTGGCGCGCGCGGGCGTCGCTGACGGCGATGATGCCGATGGGTTTGGGCAGGCTCTGCAGCCAGGCGATCAGTTGTTCAACGGCGCTGTCCCACAGCGGTGCGCTGGTGCCCATGCCGCGATAGATTTCGCCGTGCAGGCCGTCGCGTTTCATCAGTTTGCGAAAGGCTTTTTCGCGCTCCTGCGCCCAACGATTGGCCTGGGCTTCCGGAAGGCTGAAGCAGGCAAAACGTTGCAGTCCAGCCTCGATCAAGTGCGTGTAAGCGAGGGTCATCAGCGCGTTGTTATCGGTGGCGACGTAGGGAATCGCTTTCGGGTAGGCGCGTTTATCCTCGTACGAGCCCCCTACCGCTACCACCGGCATCTGGATATCGGCCAGCGCCTCGCCAATCAGCGGGTCGTCGAAGTCGGCAATGATCCCGTCACCCTGCCAGCGCTCGATGCCTTTCAGACGACAGAGAAAATCCTCCTCCAGGAACAGATCCCAGGAAGCACGGGTGCTGCTCAGGTAGTTGCCGATGCCGCTGATGATCCCACGGTCGTAGATCTTGCTGCCGTTGAACAACAGGGCGATGCGGTGAACAGGCGGTACGGTTTTCATTGTTTTTATGCTTGTTCCGGGCCTCTGGTCACGGAGGCGATTGGCACAGACTAGGCGCGTGGCCGAAGAAGCTCAATACGCAAAATCGCACTCGGTGTTGATGTTTTTCATAATCAGCGGGCACAGGGCCGTTGCTAGTATCGAGACACCGCCAAGAACAACAAGGACAAGGTCCATGCAGTATTTCCCCGATGTCGATGCGATTCGCTACGAAGGCCCGAACAGCGATTCCCCCCTCTCCTTTCGTCACTACGACGCCGACAAACTCATCCTCGGCAAACCCATGCGCGAACACCTGCGCATGGCTGCCTGTTACTGGCACACGTTCGTCTGGCCGGGTTCCGATGTGTTCGGCGCGGGGACGTTCAAGCGCCCATGGCAACATGCCGGCGACCCGATGGAACTGGCGATCGGCAAAGCGGCAGCCGCCTTCGAATTCTTCTCCAAATTGGGTATCGACTATTACTGCTTCCATGACACCGATGTCGCCCCGGAAGGCAGTTCGCTGAAGGAGTACCGCAACCACTTCGCACAGATGGTTGATCACCTGGAGCAACATCAGGAAGCCAGCGGCATCAAGCTGCTGTGGGGCACCGCCAATTGCTTCAGCAACCCGCGTTTCGCTGCCGGCGCCGCGAGCAACCCGGACCCGGAAGTGTTCGCCTGCGCCGCAGCGCAGGTGTTCAGCGCCATGAACGCAACCCAGCGCCTGAAAGGCGCCAACTACGTGTTGTGGGGCGGTCGCGAAGGCTATGAAACCCTGCTCAATACGGACTTGAAACGAGAGCGCGAACAACTCGGCCGCTTTATGCGCATGGTGGTCGAACACAAGCACAAGATCGGTTTTACCGGCGACCTGCTGATCGAACCGAAGCCGCAAGAGCCGACCAAGCACCAATACGATTACGACAGCGCCACCGTGTTCGGCTTTCTTCAGCAATTCGGTTTGGAACACGAAATCAAGGTCAACATCGAGGCCAACCACGCGACCCTCGCCGGGCACAGCTTCCATCACGAGATCGCGACGGCTGTCTCGCTGGGGATTTTCGGCAGTATCGACGCCAACCGGGGTGATCCGCAAAACGGCTGGGACACCGATCAGTTCCCCAACAGCGTCGAAGAAATGACCCTGGCCACCTATGAAATTCTCAAGGCTGGCGGATTCAAGAATGGCGGATTCAACTTTGACTCCAAGGTGCGCCGGCAAAGCCTCGATCAGATCGATCTGTTCCATGGCCACGTCGGCGCTATGGATGTGCTCGCCCTGTCGCTGGAGCGCGCAGCAGCCATGGTGCAGAACGACGAACTGCAACGGCTCAAGGATCAACGCTACGCCGGTTGGCAGCAGCCGTTCGGGCAAGCGGTGATGGCCGGTGACTTCAACCTTGAGTCGTTGGCCGAGCACGCGTTCACCAACGAGTTGAACCCGCAAGCCGTCAGCGGCCGCCAGGAAATGCTTGAGAACATCGTCAACCGGTTTATCTATCGCTGATCACACAGGGAGTCTGCGGGCGCATCCATGCGGTGACATTTCTACGACAATTCTGTGCCTGCGGCGTCTGCGGATTCTCTACAGTTTTACCAGCCCGATACTCATCGTCAGGCCGTGTCTTTCCAACAACAATAAAAGGACGCCCACTATGAAGAACGTAAAACGCACGCTATTGGCCACTGCCCTGGCGCTGTTGTCACTGCCGGTGATGGCTGACGCTGCCCACCCGAAAATCGGTTTCTCCATTGATGACCTGCGCCTGGAACGCTGGTCGCGTGACCGTGATTACTTCGTCGCGGCGGCAGAAAAAATGGACGCCAAGGTCTTCGTGCAATCAGCCGATGCCAACGAGCAGAAGCAGATTTCCCAGATCGAAAACCTCATTTCCCGGGGTGTCGATGTCATCGTCATCGTGCCGTTCAACGCTACGGTGCTGACCAACGCGGTGGCCGAAGCGAAGAAAGCCGGGATCAAGGTCGTGTCCTATGATCGTCTGATCCTCAACGCTGATGTCGACGCCTACATTTCCTTCGATAACGAAAAGGTCGGCGAGATGCAGGCCAGCGGCGTGCTGAATGCCGCGCCCAAGGGCAACTACTTCCTGCTCGGTGGAGCGCCCACCGACAACAACGCAAAGATCTTGCGTGAAGGCCAGATGAAAGTGCTGCAACCAGCCATCGACAAGGGCGATATCAAGATCGTCGGCCAACAGTGGGTCAAGGAATGGAACCCGACCGAGGCGCTGAGCATTGTTGAAAACGCCTTGACCCGCAACGACAACAAAATCGACGGCATCGTTGCCTCCAACGACGCCACGGCAGGCGGAGCGATTCAGGCACTGGCGGCGCAGCAACTGGCCGGCAAGGTGCCGATTTCCGGGCAGGACGCTGACCTTGCTGCAGTCAAGCGCGTGATCGCCGGCACGCAAACCATGACCGTATACAAACCGCTGAAACTCATCGCCACCGAAGCCGCCAAGCTCTCGGTGCAACTGGCGCGCAACGAAAAACCTGCCTTCAGTTCGCAGTACGACAACGGCAGCAAAAAAGTCGACACCATCCTGCTCACGCCAACCCCGCTGACCAAGGACAACATCGACCTGCTCGAACAGGACGGCTTCTACACCAAGGCGCAAATTGCCGGGAAGTGATCTCCGGTAATGCGAAAAACCCTTGTGGGAGCGAGCCTGCTCGCGAATTCGGTGTGTCAGTCAACGAAGCATTGTCTGAACTGACGCTTTCGCGAGCAGGCTCGCTCCCACCCAGGTTCAGTGGTGTGTGAGTCTTTGATTACGAGCCTTCTCCATGTCCGACTATCTGCTGCAAATGAACGGCATCGTCAAAACCTTCGGCGGTGTCAAAGCGCTCAACGGCATCGACATCAAGGTCAGGCCGGGTGAATGCGTTGGTCTGTGCGGCGAGAATGGCGCCGGCAAGTCGACGCTGATGAAGATCCTTTCGGCGGTCTACCCCCACGGCACCTGGGACGGTGAAATCCTCTGGGACGGGCAACCGCTCAAGGCGCAATCGATCAGCGAAACGGAAGCCGCCGGTATCGTCATCATTCATCAGGAACTGACGCTGGTACCCGACCTGTCGGTGGCCGAAAACATTTTCATGGGCCATGAGCTGACGCTGCCCGGCGGGCGCATGAACTACCCGGCGATGATCCACCGCGCCGAAGCGCTGATGCGCGAACTGAAAGTCCCGGACATGAACGTATCGCTGCCGGTGTCGCAGTACGGCGGCGGCTATCAGCAACTGGTGGAAATCGCCAAGGCTCTGAACAAAAAGGCCCGCCTGCTGATCCTCGACGAGCCCTCCTCGGCCTTGAGCCGTTCGGAAATCGAGGTGTTGCTGGACATCATCCGCGACCTCAAAGCCAAGGGCGTAGCCTGCGTCTACATCTCGCACAAGCTCGATGAAGTGGCCGCCGTGTGCGACACCATTTCGGTGATCCGCGACGGCAAACACATCGCCACCACCGCCATGGCCGACATGGATATTGCGCAAATCATCACGCAGATGGTCGGGCGGGAAATGAGCAACCTCTACCCCAGCGAGCCACACGACATTGGCGAAGTGATTTTCGAGGCCCGCCACATCACCTGCTACGACGTCGACAACCCCAAGCGCAAACGAGTCGACGATATTTCCTTCGTGCTCAAACGCGGCGAGATCCTCGGCATCGCCGGGCTGGTCGGTGCCGGCCGCACCGAACTGGTGACCGCGCTGTTCGGCGCTTTTCCCGGTCGCCACGAGGGCGAAGTCTGGCTGGACGGGCAAGCCATCGACACGCGCACGCCGCTCAAATCAATCCGTGCCGGTCTATGTCTGGTACCCGAGGACCGCAAGCGCCAAGGGATCATTCCGGATCTGGGCGTTGGCCAGAACATCACCCTCGCCGTGCTGGGCAGTTACTCGAAACTGACCCGCATTGATGCCGAAGCCGAACTGGGCAGTATCGATCGGGAAATCTCGCGCCTGCACCTCAAGACGGCGAGTCCGTTCCTGCCGATCACCAGCCTGTCGGGTGGCAATCAACAAAAAGCCGTACTGGCGAAGATGCTGCTGGCCAAACCTCGAGTGCTGATTCTCGATGAGCCGACCCGAGGCGTGGACGTCGGCGCCAAATACGAAATCTACAAGTTGATGGGCGCACTGGCCGCTGCGGGCGTGTCGATCATCATGGTCTCGTCGGAGCTGGCCGAAGTGCTCGGCGTTTCCGACCGCGTGCTGGTGATCGGCGAAGGCCAGTTGCGCGGCGACTTCATCAACCATGAACTCACCCAAGAGCAAGTGCTCGCTGCCGCACTCAGCCAGCCTGGCAGCCATAACAATAATGATCGGAAATCCGCGTAAATGAATCAGGTCAAACAACTGTTCACTCGTTACAAAATGCTCGCGCTGGTGTTTGCCGTGGTGCTGATCTGGCTGTTCTTCAGCTGGCAGACCGAGGGCGGATTCCTCACCCCGCGCAACCTGTCCAATCTGCTGCGGCAGATGTCGATTACCGGCATTCTTGCCTGCGGCATGGTGCTGGTGATCATCAGCGGCGAGATCGATTTGTCGGTCGGTTCATTGCTCGGCCTGCTCGGTGGTCTCGCGGCCATTCTCGATGTGGTCTATCACATCCCGCTGTTGGCCAACCTCAGTCTGGTCGCCCTGTGCGGGCTGATGATCGGCCTCGCCAACGGCTACATGACGGCTTACCTGCGCATCCCCTCGTTCATTGTCGGCCTGGGCGGCATGCTGGCTTTTCGCGGGATTCTGCTGGGGATTACCGGCGGCACGACCATCGCGCCGGTATCGCCGGAGCTGGTTTACATTGGCCAGGGTTACCTGCCCCACGCGATCGGCACCGGTCTGGGTATTTTGTTGTTCGCACTGACCGTGTTCCTCACCTGGAAACAACGACGCAATCGCGCCCTGCACGGCCTCGCGGCGCATTCATTGGTGCGTGACGTCATCCGCGTATTGGTGATCGGTGCCGTGCTCGCCGGCTTCGTCCAGACGCTGAACAGCTATGACGGCATTCCCGTGCCCGTCCTGCTGCTACTGATTTTGTTGGGAGTGTTCAGCTACGTGACCAGTCAGACCGTGTTCGGTCGGCGCGTCTATGCGGTGGGCAGCAATATGGAAGCGACGCGCCTGTCCGGGATCAATGTGCAGGCGGTGAAGCTGTGGATCTTCGGGATCATGGGCGTGATGTGCGCCCTCGCCGGCGTGGTCAATACCGCGCGCCTGGCCGCCGGTTCGCCTTCGGCCGGGAGCATGGGCGAACTCGATGCCATCGCCGCCTGCTTCATCGGCGGCACCTCGATGCGCGGCGGTTCCGGCACGGTGTACGGCGCCCTCCTCGGCGCGCTGGTTATTACCAGTCTGGACAACGGCATGTCCATGCTCGATGTCGACAGCTATTGGCAGATGATCGTCAAGGGCAGCATTCTGGTGTTGGCGGTTTGGGTGGATGTGAGTACGCGGACCGGGCGCCGTTGAGCCGCAGGGATCACGCGGCGGGCGTGGTCACGGCAGCCGGACTGAGAATTTCCATCAGGAAATCGATAAACACATTGATCCGGCTGGACCCACGGTGATTGGGTAAATACAAGGCGTTGATGCAGGTGCTGGCACTGCCGGGATTGACCTCGTACTGCTCAAGCAATCGGGTCAACCGGCCGGCTGCCACGTCGTCGCGCACCAGCCAGTCAGCCAGCAGCGTCACCCCGCCGCCACCGATGGCAGCTTCGCGCAGGATGTCGGCGTTGTTGCTTTGCAGGCGCCCGTGGACATTGAGCTGAATGGGCGCGTCTTCATTCTGAAAGGTCCAGTGTTGGTGGGTGCCGCCGTAATCGAAACGCAGGCATTGGTGCTCCAGCAAATCCCGTGGATGACAGAGCGCCGCGCTACGTGCCAGATACGCCGGACTGGCCACCACCCAGCGTTCAAACTGCCCCACGCGTTTGCTGACGATGTCTTCACTGACCACCGACGATCCGAGCCGCACCGAAACATCGATCTGCTCGCTGAGCAGGTCGCTGACCTGATCGCTCAGCGACAGACTGATCTCCAGCCCCGGATGCCGTTCAAGCAAACGGCTCAGGTGCGGTGCAATCAGACGCCGCCCGAACTCCACCGGCACGCTGATGCGCAGACGGCCCTGCGCTTCGGCGCCACGATCGGCGACGACCGCATCGGCTTCGTCGATCGCGTCGAGAATCGCCACGGCTTTTTCGAAATAGGTCTGGCCGGCAACGGTCACGCTGGTGTTGCGCGTGGTGCGATTGAGCAGGCTCGCGCCCAGCTCGTGTTCCAGCCCTGCCACTTGCCGTGTCACTGACGACGTTGATATCCCGAGTTTGCGCGCTGCCGAGGAATAGCCCCCGCAGCGCACGGTTTCCACAAACATCTTCAGTGCCAGCAACTTGTCCATAAGCGGGGTCCGGTCGAAAGGGAACGCGGATGATTGTGCATCACTGTTCCCCCGACGTCTTGTACCGCCGTGCTTGCACGCACTCGCTGGCTGTTCAGACATCGGCCTTGCGGCTCAGGAACAACCCGAGCGCCAGCGCTGGCAGCAGCGCCACTACGACGGCGGACAGGTTCCAGCCGAAGTGCTCGTACAGCGGACTGGCGACCAGTGAGCCCACGGCGCCGCCGACGAAAATACTGGTCATGTACACGGCGTTTAGACGCGCACGGCTGTGGGGATCGAGGGCGTAGACCTCACGCTGGCCGAGCACCATGCTCAATTGCACGGCGAAATCCAGCAGCACCGCGCACACCACCAGCCAGACATAGCCGCTGCCCGGAAGAGCGGCGATCAGCAGCGAAACCGGCGCTAGCAACAGTGCGACCAGCGTGCCGCGACGACCATGCCCGGCATCGGCCAGACGTCCGGCAATCGGCGCCGCAATGGCACCCACTGCACCGACCAGCGCGAAGATCGCGACTTGAGCCTGAGTGAAGCCGTGGTGACGCATCAGTTCAATCGGCGCGAGGGTCCAGAACAGGCTGAAACTGGCAAACAGCAGCCCTTGATACAGCGAGCGCTGACGCAACAGCGGATAGCGCCGAGCCAAGGCAAACACCGAGCCGATTAGCGCGGCATACGTGGCTTTATGCGTCGGCAGCCGACGCGGCAATGCCACGGCGGTAATCAGAGCGATGACGGCCATCAGGGCTGATGCGCTGTAAAACACTCCGCGCCAGCCGAACACTTCAACCAACAGGCTCGACAGTGGCCGCGACAACAGAATGCCCAGCAGCAGACCGCTCATGATATTGCCGACGACACGGCCACGGCTGGCTTCGGGCGCCAGGTGCGCCGCCAGCGGCACCAGGATCTGCACGGCCACCGAGGTCAGGCCGATCAGCAAAGACAACACCAGGAACATCGACGGTGAATGGGTCAGTCCGGCGCACAACAGCGTGACGCTCGCCGCCAGGGTGAAACCGACCACCAGCCGGCGGTTTTCCATCAGATCGGCCAGCGGCACCAGCAGCAACAGGCCCAGCGCGTAACCAAACTGCGTCAGCGAAACGATCAGGCTGGCATTCGCGCTGGACAGGCCGATCTGCGGTGCAATCAGCTCGACGATCGGCTGTGCGTAATAAAGATTGGCGACGACCGCGCCACAGCAAAATGCCAGGAACGCGACCATCAGGCCGGAAAGTGAAGTTGGCTGTTCGGCATTCGCCGCAACGGCCGGATTGCCCGTGAGCATGATGACACCTCATTGAGTTCAGGAAAGTGCTGCCAAGGCTACGGCCCTGTGGCGATCCACAGAATCCACACGGCGGGCAATGCACTGATGCGTCCTGCGCAACGGCGCAGGCGTTGCTTCTCGCGCAACGCGCTATTGCGTGCGCCGCTGATTCTCCCGCGCAGACGGTTTCTCTACGCTTTGGCCCTTGGCGCCGTCGTCCCCATCGGCGCCCTTCCCCGGCTGTTACAAGGAGCGTTGTCATGACCCGTATCCCATCCGTTCTGCCATTGCCTGCCGCGTTTTTCTCCGTCCCATGAACAGCTCATTTCTGAAGTCCAGAACGCTATGGATCAGCGTGGCCGTCGTCGCCGTGCTCGGCCTGATCGGCGCCATTTGGCTGATGTGGCGCCCAGCGATTGCGCCCATCGAGCGCCCGACGTTGTTCGATACTGCGCAGTTGCAACGCGGAGCGCGGGTGGTCGAGGCCGGTGATTGTGCGGTCTGCCATACCCGCCCCGGTGGCGAATATCTGGCCGGCGGGCTGCCGCTGGTAACGCCGTTCGGCACGTTGTACAGCACCAACATCACCCCGGACGTAGAAACCGGTATCGGCCAATGGTCACTGCCGGCCTTCGAGCGGGCGATGCGTCAGGGCGTTGCTCGCGACGGTCACTTGCTCTATCCGGCGTTCCCCTACGTGCACTACCGGCGCATGAGCGCAGCAGACATCGCCGACGCCTACGCCTACTTGATGAGCGGCCCCGCCGTGCACGCGCCGGCCAAGCAGAACCAGATGAATTTCCCGATGAACATTCGCCCGTTGGTGGCGTTCTGGAACTTGCTGTTCCTGCACGGAGAGCCATTGACGCCGCTGGCACAGCGCAGCGAGGCGTGGAATCGCGGGCGCTATCTGGTCGACGGCCCGGGGCACTGCGCCGGCTGCCATTCGCCGCTGAACCTGATCGGCGCGGAAAAATCCTCGGAGTATCTGCAGGGCGGCAGCGTCGATGGCTGGCAAGCGCCCGCGTTGGTCGGTATGGGCCAACGCGGCAACCCGTGGCGTCGTGAGCAACTGGTGAGCTATCTGCGCGCCGAAATCGTTGATGGCCACGGCACACCCGCCGGGCCGATGCGTCCGGTCAGCTTGAGTCTGGCGCGCCTGCCCGCCAGTGAAGCCGAGGCGATTGCCGAATATGTGCTCAGTCTGGAAAACCCGCCTTCGGTGACAGAGACGCCACCGAAGACGCCTGCCAATGAACCGGCAGACCACTCGACCGGCGCCCTGCTCTTCAGCAGCGCCTGCGCCGGTTGCCATGGTGCGGCGGCGCCAATGCGCACCATCGATGGTCGCCCGGGCCTGCAAAACACCTCGGCGTTGCAAGCGGCCAGTTCGCGCAACTTTCTCAAAACCGTGCTTGAAGGCTTGCCCGCCACGCCAGGATCGCCCGGCCCACTGATGCCTGCATTCGCCGCCAGCCTCGACAACGCGCAGCTCGGTGCACTGGCCGCGTATCTGCGTCAGCAAGCCAGCCCAGATCAGCCGTGGGCCGACCTCTCTTTCACTATTGAAGCGTTACGTCAGGAGACGAAATGAGCCAGATCACCCTCAACGTCAACGGAGCCGCGCAACCGCTTGAGCTGGAGCCGGACATGCCATTGCTGTATGCGCTGCGCAATCACTTGAACCTCAACGGCGCCAAATACGGCTGCGGTCTCGGTCAATGCGGCGCCTGCACGGTGATCGTCGATGATCGACCAGTGTTCGCCTGCCTGACGCCCTGCGCCGGCCTCGAAGGCAAAAAAATCCGCACCGTGGAAAGCCTCGGCAGCGCGGAAAAACCCGGCCCTCTGCAAGCTGCGTTCATCGAGAAACAGGCTGCGCAATGCGGCTACTGCATTGCCGGCATGCTGATGCGCGCGCAGGCGTTGCTTGAGCGTAATCGCCACCCTGATGACGCGACCATTCGCGAGCACATGGCCGGCAACCTGTGCCGCTGCGGTACGCACTTGCGGATCATCGAGGCGATCAAACAGGTGGCCGGGCACAACGGGAGCCTGACATGAGCGAGTCGAACGGTTTGAACCCGAGCCGACGCGCCTTCCTGCGCGGCGGCGCGTTGCTGATGGCGTTTACCTTGATGCCGGTGGCGCGGCGTGTGTTGGCGGATACGGAAGTCGATACGCTCGGCACCGTGGTCCTCGCGCCTGACCTGCCCGGAAGCCTGCGCACCAACCCGTTTCTCGACGCCTGGATCCGCATCGGCGCTGACGGCATCACCGTCTACACCGGCAAGGTCGAGTTGGGTACCGGGGTGAAAACCGCGTTGCTGCAAATCGCCGCCGAGCGTTTGCAGGTACCGGCATCCGCGATCAACCTGCTCACCGCCGACACCGCGCTGACACCCAACGAAGGCTACACCGCCGGCAGCCACAGCATTTTCGACAGCGGTACCGCGTTGTATAACGCCGCCGCGCAGGTGCGTGAAATGCTCGTCGATGCCGCCGCGCGCCGTTGGCAGGTTGATGCTGCACTGCTCAGCACTCACAACGGTGTGATCGAAGGCCCGGCCGCTCAGCGGATGAGTTACGCCGACGCGGTCAAGCATGTCGATGTGCACCAATACGCCAAGGCTCAATCACCGGCGATGGCCGCCGCTGACTTCAAACTGATCGGCCATTCGTTGCCGCGCCTCGACATCCCGGCGAAGGTCAGCGGCGGCGCGGCGTTCGTCCAGGACATGCGCCTGCCGGGCATGCTGCATGCGCGGGTGATCCGCCCGCCGCGTCCGGGCTGCACGCTACAAGCATTCGATGCGGAGTCCATCGAGGCGTTGGCTGGCGTGGTCAAGGTGATCCGCGACGGCAACTATCTGGCGGTGGCCGCCGGTGATGAGTGGCAAGCGATCAAAGCCATGCGCAGGGCCAGCGAGGTGACGCAATGGAGCGAGGGCGAAGCGATTCCAGAGGCGGCCGAGATTCATGGTCTGCTCAAACGCCTGCCCTCACGGCGCTATCCGATCAGCAACAGCGGCACGCCGAGCGGCGCGGCCGACACGCGTTTTCAGGCGCGGGTCACCAAGCAGTATTTGATGCACGGCTCGATCGGCCCGTCTTGCGCGGTGGCCTGGTTCAAGGACGGCAATCTCACGGTCTGGACCCACACCCAAGGTGTTTATCCGCTGCGCGCCGGCATTGCCGAAATGCTCGGTCTGCCACCTGAGCGGGTGCGCTGTATTCATACCGAAGGCTCAGGTTGCTATGGGCATAACGGTGCCGATGATGCCGCGGCCGATGCTGCATTGATTGCTCTGCGTGTGCCCGGTACGCCGGTGCGCGTGCAATGGATGCGCGAACAGGAAAATCTTTGGGAGCCGTATAGCTCGGCGATGGTCACCGAAGTCGACGCGGGCATCAGCCAGGGTCGGCTGCATGACTGGGCCTACGAACTCTGGACCACACCGCACAACGAACGCATCGTCAACGCCGGGCGTCTGCTGCCGGCACGCTTGCTTGCGCGGCCCTTCACCTCAGCGCCCTCCGTGCCGATCGCCCAGCCCGAAGGCGATGGTGATCGCAACGCGGTGCCGCTGTACGAGTTGAACTCGAAGCGCATCAATATGACCTTCGTCACCCAGATGCCCTTTCGCACCTCGGCCATGCGTTCGCTGGGGGCGCACATCAATATCTTCGCCATCGAGGCGAGCATCGACGAGTTGGCGATCAGGGCCGGCATCGACGCGGTCGCCTTGCGTCTGGCCCATCTCAGCGACCCGCGTGCTCGCGCGGTGGTAGAACGTGTGCGTGATGAGATCGGCTGGCCGCAAAAAAGCAGCGAGCCCGGCGCCGGGATCGGTTTCGCCTTCGCCCGCTACAAAAACATCATGGGTTACTGTGCCATCGCGGTGAAACTTCGGGTGCATCCGCAGACCGGCGAGATCCGCATCGATCACGTGGTGACGGCGGTTGACGTTGGCCAGATCGTCAGCCCCGACGGCCTGCGCAATCAGGTCGAGGGCGGCATCGTGCAGTCCGCGAGCTGGACCCTGTACGAAAAAGTCGCCTACGACGCCGGGGGCATTCGTAGCTACGACTGGAGCGGTTATCCGATTCTGCGCTTCACGCAACTGCCGAAAAAAGTCGATGTGCATTTGCTCGACCAACCGGGAGAACCGTTCCTCGGTGCCGCTGAAATTGTCCAGGGGCCGATGGCCGCCGCCCTTGGTAACGCCGTGACCAACGCCACCGGCCGGCGCTGGCTGAACCTGCCGCTGACGCGCTCAAACCCACCCGCCTGAGCCACGCCCGTGTTCATCGCTGATGAGCAAGGGTGCCGTTGCGCCCTGCGCAAAACAGCGTAGCGCCGGCCACCGATTATCAGCCCCGCTGAGCGCGGTTAAGTTAGCGGCACTGGTTCGCGGCGCCGCTGCCGCGCTTGAATTCCCCTTATTGAAATCTGGAGCTACCCATGACCCGTCGTCTGTTCCAACCCCTCGCACTCGGTCCTTACACCCTCGCCCATCGCGTGGCCATGGCGCCGTTAACGCGCTCACGCGCCGGCCAACCAGGCGATGTGCCAACGCCGATGAACGCCGAGTACTACCGCCAACGGGCCAGTGCTGCGCTGATCATCACCGAGGCCACGCAAATCTCCCGGCAGGCTCAGGGTTACGCCTGGACGCCGGGCATCTACAGCCCTGAGCAGGTGCGGGCGTGGCGTGACGTCAGCGCGGCGGTGCATGAGGCTGGCGGGTTGATCTTCATGCAGCTGTGGCACGTCGGTCGGGTGTCCCACCCCAGCTTTCAACCCGATGCCGGCCTGCCCGTTGCGCCGAGCGCGCTGCCGGTGCCGGGCAAGACGTTTATCGTCGACGACAACGGTAACGGCGTCTGGGGTGATGTGCCGGTGCCACGCGCGCTGGAAACCGCGGAAATCGCCGGTATCGTCGAAGACTACCGCTTGGCCGCGCGCAACGCGCTGCAGGCGGGCATGGACGGTGTAGAGATTCATGCCGGTAACGGTTACCTGCTCGATCAGTTTCTTAACAGCAACAGCAACCAGCGTGACGATGCCTATGGCGGCAGCGTGGAGAATCGCGCGCGGTTTCTGCTGGAAGTGGTCGCGGCCGTGGCTGAAGAAGTTGGCGCCGAGCGGGTCGGCGTACGCCTGACGCCGATGGGCCGTTTCATGGGCATGGGCGATGACACCCCGGAAGCCACCTTCGGCCACTTGGTCGAGGCGCTCAACCAATGGAACCTGGCCTATCTACACCTGGTCGAGCCAGCGATGGTCGGCACAGTCAAAGATGAAAATTTCGACCCGCGCTGGGACGCGATCATTGCCCAGTTGCGCAAAACCTGGAACGGCGTGCTGATCCTGGCGGGCGGCTACGATGCGCAATCTGCCGAACAGGCGCTGATTGCCGATCGTGCCGACATCATCGCGTTTGGCCGCCCATTCCTGGCCAACCCTGATTTGCCGCGTCGACTGCACGATGGCCTG
The DNA here is from genome assembly GCF_002979955.1 of Pseudomonas sp. MYb2. Classification (NCBI taxonomy): domain Bacteria; kingdom Pseudomonadati; phylum Pseudomonadota; class Gammaproteobacteria; order Pseudomonadales; family Pseudomonadaceae; genus Pseudomonas; species Pseudomonas sp. MYb2. The sequence goes on along the minus strand of NZ_PCQC01000006.1, from coordinate 220,575 downwards.
ACACTCAACACGCCGGACCCTGGCAGCTTTTTCGGCGGGGATCAGCGTGGCTACATCGATTATCCATTTCATGCCTGAGCAGAAGCAGACGACCCGCCTCTCATGAATGTGTAAATCCCTGGAAGCAGGGGCCGATGGGCCCCAGCTCTATCAAGTCATACGATCTCCACACTCAATCAAAGGCGCGAAAAATCCAGCATAAAGCCGAACATATGCGTAGCTGTGCGCTTTCAGGTCTATTGCCCGACGTCGCCGAATGCGATAAAACGGGCTGGTTGTACGACAACCTAATAAAAACCAAGTCGTTCGAACGGCTAACAATCCTGAGATCTGCCATGCCTCGCCCTACCGCTACGCAAACCGTACCGCCGCCCTACCCCCGTTATCTGGCGGTGATCATTCTGTTGTGCATGGGCTGTGCGTTTGCCGGCAATCATGTGGCGGCGCGAGTCGCATTTGATGATGGTGCGGGTGTGCTGCTGGCGATTTTGATGCGGTCCGGCGGGACCTTGCTGGTGCTCGCGATTCTGGTGCTGTGGCAACGACAAAGCCCGCGCTTGCCGGCGGGTGCCTGGCGCTGGCAACTGTTGCTGGGGTTGCTGATCACTGCGCAGAGTCTGTGCCTTTACTCTGCTGTCGCACGGGTGCCGGTGGCGCTGGCCCTGCTGGTGGCAAACGTATTCCCTATTCTGCTGGCATTGCTCACTTGGGCGCTGGGTGGTCAGCGACCGAGCGCACGCACTGCGACGTTAATGGGCTTGATTCTACTGGGCCTGGTGTTTGTGCTGGACGTGCCCGGGCGTCTTTCGACCACGACAGACGTCAGTGCGCAATGGCTGACGGGCGTCGCACTCGCATTCTGCGCCGCCAGCGTGTTCGCCTGCGCGCTGTGGATCACCGACCACAAACTGTCTCAGGTACGCGGCTCGGTGCGCAGTCTGCTGACCATTTTCATCGTGTTCAGCAGCGTCAACCTGGCAGGGCTGACGGGCGCCCTTCCCGGCGGATTGAACCTGCCCGCCACCTCGACCGGATGGCTGGCCCTCGCCACCTTGGTGGTGCTGTACGGCACCGGTTTTATCGTCCTGTTCATTTCCGTGCCTCGACTCGACATGCCGCGCAATGCGCCGGTCATGAACATCGAGCCATTGGCAACGCTGCTGATGGGCTGGATTGTGCTGGACCAGATGCTCAGCAACGGACAGATTCTCGGTGGGGTGATCGTGGTCACCGGCATCGTTTTGCTGACCTATCGTAAATCAGTGGTCAGGGGTGAGGTTAAAGCCAGTGCGTGACGGTTTCTCTCCATTGGTCAGGTTCGTGATTAACCCAAAGCAGTGTCGAGAAACATCATCACCCCAAAGCCGAGCATCAGTCCCAACGTGGCCGGGGTCTCATGCCCGTTGCGATGGGTCTCGGGAATGACCTCATGGGACACCACAAAAATCATCGCCCCGGCTGCCAGACCGAGCGCAATGGGATATCCCAACGCAAAGCTGCTGGAAATACCCAAGCCGACGATGGCGCCAATGGGTTCCATCAACCCCGAACCCACCGCAATCAGCGCTGCGCGCAGTGCGGAGATGCCGGTTACGCGTAATGCCAGGGCGACTGCCAGACCTTCAGGAATGTCTTGAATGGCGATGGCAGTCGTCAGCGGCAGTCCCACCTTCATATCGCCGTTGGCGAAGCTCACGCCAATGGCCATGCCTTCCGGCAGGTTATGCAGTGTGATTGCCAGGACGAACAACCAGACACGATTGATGCGCTGCGCATCTGGCCCCCGGCGTCCGCTTTTCTCGTGTTCGTGAGGCACGAAACGATCAAGCCCGACCATCAGCGCGACGCCCAGTCCCAATCCTGCAACGACGACGCAAGCTGCGAGCAACGGGTTACCGCAAAGCGCCTGAGCCGCTTCTATGCCAGGCAGAATCAGCGAAAACGAACTGGCCGCCAGCATCATCCCGGCGGCGAAGCCGAGCATGATGTCTTGGGTTCGGGCGGCGATGTCTCGTAACGCAATCGCTACGACAGCGCCCATTGCCGTGGCAGCGAAGCCTGTCATGCCACCGATAAAGGCGAAGTGCAGATTCTGTTTGTTGGCCCCGACGAAGGCGCCATAGCCGCTAATCAGCAGGAAGACTGTCACGCCGATCAGAATCGACCAGAAGACGCGCCCGCCCCATCCGGACCCAGAGAAACGGGCGAACCAGGAGCGAGCAGGTGCAGCTGATGAGGTCAACGGCTCGGGCATGGAAATCTCCTGTTTTCTTGATTCGATCTTTCAGAGGATGCGGATAACGACCGTACATGACCTCAATGGTAATCGTCTCCAGCGACTGCGCGCAGGTAGGCGACGTCTGCTTCTCTGCGCAGGTCGCGCCACTCGTCCCAGCTGAGCAGGCCCAAACGATCCATTTCATCCGATTGGCGCACCAGTTCGTCGTGATAGGCGTCTGGGCAATCCATGCGCAGTTCAAGGTTTTCCAGTGCGCGTTGCCAGGCAGCCAAAGCGAGTAATCTGGTTTCTTGTGCGAATGTCAGTTGGTTCTTGAACGCGTTCATTTCGCCCACCCCGAATATTTCCCGGTTGAGCCAGCGGTTTCGAGTTAGGTTCAAAATGTCTGACGAAAAGCGGATGACTGAAAGCTTTCTGCTGATGTGGTCACCAACAATTCCAGTTCATGGATTGGTTAACGGTATGGGGCAATCGCCCCGCCACTCAATCCAGTGGTCGGGGCGATCCGGCTTCTTGCGGCGAAGTTGCTGTCAGGATGCGTCAATCCAGATGGTTTTGATTTCGGTGTATTGGTCATGCGCCCAGATCGACTTGTCGCGCCCGCCGAATCCCGACTCCTTGTAGCCGCCGAATGGCGTAGAGGCGTCGCCCTCACCGAAGCAGTTCACCGTGACAATCCCGGCACGGATCCCGCGCGAGAGTTTCAGCGCATGGCGCAGGTTGCCGGTGTAAGCCGATGCCGCCAGGCCGTAGGCCGTGTCGTTGGCCAGTTCAATGGCTTCGTCGACGGTCTGGAACGTGGTGACGCTCAGCACCGGGCCGAAGATCTCTTCCTGGAACAGGCGACTATCGCGGTTCACGCCATCAACGATGGTCGGTTCGACGAAGATGTCTTTGGCCGTCTTGCCGCCCACCAACACGCTGAGGTTCTCGTCGCGGGCAACGTCAAGGTAAGAACGGACTTTCTCGAAATGCGCCTTGCTGATCATCGAACCCAAGCGGTTCTCAGGATCGAGTGGGTCGCCCATTTTCCAATCGCCCAGATGCACCTGCACACGCTGCAACAGTTCTTCCTTGATGTCGGCGTGCACGATCAGCCTTGATGAGGCCGAGCAGTTTTCACCCATGTTCCAGAACGCGCCGTTGACCACATGCTGAGCGACGACATCGATGTCTTCGACATCATTCATCACCACGGCCGGGTTCTTGCCGCCACATTCCAGCACGATGCGTTTGAGGTTCGATTCGCTGGAGTATTTGAGAAACAGCCGCCCGGTGGCGGTTGAACCGGTGAAGCTGACCATGGCCACGTCAGGATGACGCCCCAACGGCTCGCCCGCCTCCTTCCCTCCCCCGGGCACGACGTTAAACACACCGGCGGGAATCCCCGCCTGATGCGCCAGTTCGGCGACGCGCAAAGTGCTCAAGGTGGTTTCCTTGGCCGGTTTGACCACGATCGAGCAACCTGCTGCCAGCGACGGGCCGATTTTCCAGGCGAGCATCAGCAGCGGGAAGTTCCACGGCAGCACCAAGCCGACAACCCCGATCGGCTCGCGCACCACCATGGTCACTGCACCCGAGCCGACGGGCGCCGTAGCGTCGTAAATCTTGTCGATCAGCTCAGCGTGCCAGCGCAACGTATGAATCGTTTCCGGCACGTCGATGTTCTGACATTCACGAATCGGCTTGCCACTGTCCAGGCTTTCGAGCACCGCCAGTTCGTGGGCGTTGTCCTCCAGCAACTGAGCAAAGCGCAGCAATACCGATTTGCGTGCCGACGGCGCCAGTGAATGCCAGCGTGCGTCGGCGAAGGCCTCCTTGGCCGCCGCTACCGCTGCATCGACATCGTCGGCATTGCACGCGGCAATTTCAGTCAGCACCTGATCGGTAGCCGGGTTGGTTGTGGTGAATGTCTTGCCCGATCTGGCGGCGCAGAACTGCCCATTGATGAACGCTTGATTGCGAAACTCGAGTTTCGCAGCCAGTCCACGGTATTGCTCTTGACTCAGCAGATCTGCCATTTCAAGCCTCCTCGACGATACGCGCGACGTTGTTCTGAAGGGTTTTGATCACGCTTTCCAGCGCTTGCTTCTCGGAAGGCTCCAGCGCTTGCAGTGGCGCCCGGACACCGCCGGCACGCAGGCCACTGAGTTCGCTGCCATGTTTGATCGATTGCACGAACTTGCCGCTCTCGAGGAAATCCATCAACGGCAGCATCGCCGACATGATCCGCCGGCCCTTATCGAAGTTCTTCTCCAGGACACAGGCTTCGTAGAGCGCAATGTGTTCACGCGGGATGAAGTTCGAGCCGGCGCACACCCAGCTGCGCGCGCCCCAGGCGAAGAACTCCAAAGCCTGATCATCCCAGCCACAAGACAACTGGATCGACGGATGGGCATGAGCCAGACGGTGCAGGCGACTCATCTCGCCCGAACTTTCCTTGATGGCGGCGATGTTCTTGCAGCCGGCAATCGCTTGGAAAAACTCGTCGCCCATCGCCACGCCCATCCGCGACGGATAGTTGTACAACATGATCGGCAGCCCGGCGGCCTTGTCCACGGCGAGCACGTGAGCGGCAATTTCCTTCTGCGTCGGCAAGGCATACGGTGGCGAACCGACCAAAATGGCGTCCGCTTCGAGGGACTTGGCTTTTTCGGCGAAGTACACCGAGTCTTCGGTACGAATGCCGCCAGTGCCGATGACCAGCGGCAAGCGCCCACGAATTACATCCTTGGCACGCTCGGCCACGGCCACCCGCTCCTCGGCGGTGTGCGCGTAATACTCGCCGGTGGAGCCGCCGATAACGATGCCGTGAACCTTGGACTCGATCAGGTATTCGAGCACCTCGGAGAACGCCGAATAGTCGATCTGGCCATCAGCGGACAACGGGGTAATGGCAGGGGTAAAAATTCCGTCAAAGTTCATAGCGTTTTCTCCAGTGGTTCAATGTTCAATCCGTGCGCCCGACGGCATGCCGGGCAGACCGTGGTTATTGGCGGCGCAAGCCTTCAGGACGGCAGCAAAGCGACGAGGCTTCAGCGACTAGTCAACGCAGACTCAGCTTTCTCTCCCGGCGCGGTACTGCCCCCACTTGAGGTTCATGTTCACCCCCAGCGAAAGAAACGGTTCTGGCGGGTTGCTGTTGGGCCCTGGCGCCTGCAACAGGAAATCAATCAGTGGGTCGCGCTGTCCCGCCAGCCAGTCCGCGAGCAACTTGCCGGTGACGGTTCCGCGCGTGACGCCCAGACCGTTGCAGCCGAGCGCGCCATAAACATTGGGCGCCAGTTCACCGAAGAAGCCGTTGTGATTGCGCGACATGGCCAAGGCGCCGCCCCAGGTGTATTCAAACGTCACGTCCGGCAACATCGGGAAACGCTGATCGAATGACGCCTTGTGCCGGCGCACGAAACGTTCGTTGTATTTGCTGTTGCTGCGACCATCCGGGTTGAAGGTGAAACTGTTGCGGATCAGCAGGCGGTTATCCGGGGTGCGGCGCACCGTGGTGCCGAACGGATCCGCCGGAATGGCGCCCCAGAACGGTTTGCCGCCAAGGCGCGCCTGTTCCTCTTCGGTCAGCGGCCGCGTGATGCTGGCGTAGGTGTAGATCGGCAACATGCGCCCTTGCAGGAAACCGAAACGCATGCCGAACGAGTTGTTCGCCAGAATCAGCTTGTCGGCAGTGATGCTGCCGTGAGCGTGCTTGAGGACAGTCTTGGCGCCGTACTCCACTTCCAGAATCGGCGTGCGCTCATACAGCGTGACGTTCGATGGCAGATTGTCGGCGAGGCCTTTCACCAGCCCGGACGGTTGCAGTAGCACCGCCCCCGGGGTGAACAATGCCTTGCGGTAAAAGCGCGTGCCCAAGTGTTCGGGCAACTCATCGGCATCAATCATTTGAAAAGGCTGATCGAGTTTTTCCAGGCCCCGGCGATAGGCATCGAGGACGGCAATACCGCGGGTCTCTACCGCCGCCTGATATTTGCCGCAAGCTCTCATCTGGCATTCGATACGGTATTGATCGACCAGCTCGCGAAGTATCGATTGGCCGGCCAGATTGAGTTTCAAACTGGTGCGTGCAAGCGCGATGTCACCGATGTAATCCTCAGCGCCAATATCATGGGGAAGATCAATGGCAAAACCGGCATTACGCCCCGACGGGCCCAGTCCGACTTCCTGCGCTTCGATGAGCACCACTTCGTCGTCGGGAAAATTCAACGCCAGTTGCCGCGCGCACGCCAGACCCGTGAAGCCGGCACCGATGATCACCCAGCGGGCTGAACGGTGCCCGCGGTGAGCCGGCTCGGGACTGCGTGGCTTGCTCAAGTGAAACCAGCCACAACTATCATCATCGGCGGGTAATGAACTGACTTTCATAGTGTTGAACCGTTAATCGTTGAAGTTGCAAAACGCACGCGGCACAAAGCAAACGCACGCAGTGGCGTTGATCCGGAAACTTGCAAAACTGGCACTTGCGCAAACAGTGACGATTAACTGTTTGTTCTAAAAATTGGCCGCCACGGCATAACGTCCGCTACTGGCATAGTCGTTGGCGTAGTAATAATCCCTGAAGGTCATGGGCGGTAAGCCGAACAGGTCCTTGAAGCGTTTATAGAAGTGCGGATAACTGACAAACCCGGTGGCCAGTGCCACATCCGTCAACGAGCGGTCACTTTGCACAATCAATTGCCGAGCCCGTGTCAAACGCAGCTCCAGGTAGTAGCGATTCGGTGCCGCATTCAGGTAACGGGCAAACCTTCTTTCCAGTTGCCGGCGTGACACGCCGACCTGGCTGGCGATTGCATCGATTTCCAGCGGTTCCTCAATGTTCTTTTCCATCAAGTCGAGCGCGATATTCAAAGGCTTTGGAATCGAAGAGCAGCGAAGGCTGTCGGCGTTTGCCGCAAACTTCGGGTGAGCTTGTCCAGGTTGGTGAACCCGTTTTATTTCATCGACCAGTGCCGCATCGTTGCGCGCGCCCAGTTCCTGCATGATCGCCAGGGTCATATCCAGCGCCGAATGAGCGTTGGCGCAAGTGGCTCGGCGCTGTGTGCAAACAAACTCGCGAGTCGAAACGTTCAACTGCGGGAAATATTCATGGATCAGGCCGCAGCTGTCGCTGTGACAAGCAAAGTCCCCAGTCTCTAGCAAACCGGCGTCAGCCAGATAAAACGCGGCATTCCAGCAACCGGCGACGATCCCTTTGCTCGCGGACTTCTTCAGCACTCGGCGCAGCACTGGCTGCGGGGCAAGCCTCACACGCTGGCCACCGACGACAATCACTGCATCATGACTGAAGCCTTCTGCGACCAGCCTTTGCGAGGCCAGCGACACGCCGATATCACTTTCAACCAGCCCGCCCTGAACGGAGTAAGTGGATACCTCGTAAATCGTCTCGCCGTTGATCAGGTTTCCAGTGGCCAGGGCATCCATCGACGTTGAAAGCGTCGTCAACGAAAAATGATCGAGCAGGATAAACGCCACCCGCACCACACGTTCATGGCCCGACATCACGGTGGATTGGCGAAATCCGGTGTTCTGTTGTTTCAACGGACTCTGGAACGTTTCCATCTTGCGTCACCCGCTCACCTTCACTTGAAACGACAACCCGTTGGTTTGGCGACTGGCACGGCCCGCCGCCAACCCGTAGTTGCACCGATTACTTCGCTGCCGCTCGGGCGTCACTCAACCAGCCGTCATAGGCTTGCTGATTGGCCTTGATCCATTCCGCGGCATGCCGTTTGATGTCGGCCAGCGACTTTTCACCGTTCTGCATGCGCAGGTTTTGCGCACTTTCAGCGGCTGTAGGGATGCTGACTTCAGAGAGGAATTTGCGCGCCACCGGGTTCTTCTCGGCGAACTCTTTGTTCATGACGGCATTGACCGTGTCCACCGGGAAACCGAGGTTCTTGCCATCATGGAAAGTGTCCTTGCTTTCCTTGCCATCCGGCAGCGAGGTGAACGGCACCGGCAACCAGACCACGTCACGCCCTTCCACCAATACGCTGGCGATCCACTGCGGAACCCAAGTGAAGAACAGCACGGGCTTGCCTTGCTGAAAGCGCGCAATGGTGTCCGCCATCAAGGCGAAGTACGAGCCGCGGTTGTCGACCACGGTGGGCCCCAGACCGTAGGCTTTCATGTGGTGCTCAACCATGATTTCGCAGCCCCACCCCGGGTTGCAGCCTGTCAGGTCAGCCTTGCCGTCACCGTTGCTGTCGAAGAGTTTGGCGATTTCGGGTTTCTTCAGGTCTGACAGATCCTTGATCTGATAAGCCTCGGCGGTCTTCTTGTCGATCATGTAGCCCTGCAGCACGCCCTTCATGATTTGCCCGACCTTGACCATCACATCATCGCCGCCGGCCTTCTCATAAAACGCTTGGTGCAGGTGTTCCCATTCATGCACGGTGAAATCCGCATCGCCGTAAGACAGCGCGAGAAACATCGCCGGGTAGTCGACTTCTTTCGGCTGTTTGACGTCATAGCCCAGTTCCTTGAGGCCGGCGATCACGACTTCACCGCGAAAGCGCTCTTCGGCGATAGTCGGGAAGATCGGCGTAATCGAAACGCCCGCGCCGGGTTTGTTGGCATCGGCCGCGTAAACCGCCGAGCACAGCAAGGTGCCAAACACCGAAGCCACCAGGCTCGCAACCACGCTTTTCTTGAGATTTGTCAGTTTCATGTTTCACCACGCTTGGAATTTTTAATGGGGTGAGCAGGCCAACTCAATTCGTCACTGGACGTGCAACGTTCTTCTTTTTCTTCAGTTTCATGACCAGCCCCACCGGGCCGCTTTCATACCAGCGCTGACCGCTGGCCAGATCGCTGCTGCGCTCACCCATTGCCTGGGTCAGTCGGTCAAGGAATACCGCGAGCAGCACCAGGCCGGCACCGCCGACGCTGGCCAGGCCCATGTCGAGGCGACCGATGCCGCTCAACACCATCAAGCCCAGACCGCCTACCGAGATCATCGACGCAACCACTACCATCGACAGCGACAACATCAGCGTCTGATTGAGGCCGGCCATCATCGTCGGCGCCGCCAACGGCAACTGCACCTTCATGAGCATTTGCGTGCCCGTACAGCCGAACGCTCGCGCCGCTTCGACCTTGTCGGCCGGAACCTGACGAATGCCGAGGTTGGTCAGTCGCACCAATGGCGCGACAGAAAAGATGATGGTGACGATCACACCGGGCACGTTGCCGATGCCGAAGAGCATGACCACCGGCACCAAATAGACGAATGCAGGGAGCGTTTGCATGGCATCGAGCACCGGGCGAATGATCATTTCCGTGCGATCACTGCGTGCGCACAGGATGCCGAGCGGGATGCCGATAACCGCGCAAAACAGCAGCGATGTCAGCACCAGGGCCAGCGTGACCATTGCATCGCTCCACACACCGATCAGTCCGAGCCCGGTGAGGGTTGCGACGCTGAAGATGGCGATGCGCTTGCCGCCAATCTGCCAACTGATCAGTCCGGCGATGATGATGAATACCGTGGGCGGAACCGACAGTAATCCCCACTGGACACCGTCGAGCACTTGATCGACTGGCCAGCGGATCGAGCGAAACACTTCCCTGAAGTTATGCACCAAGTATTTAAGGGCGGTTTCCACCCAGGATCCCAAAGGAATATTGAGACTTTGAAAGGGATCTAAAAAGTTGAAGTCTGACATGATGCTACCTCGCACTCAGAAACGGCGTATCAATTCTGGTTATTCGCAGTTCAGCTGTTACACAGGCAGCTCAGAAGATGGCCTTGCGAAATAGAGCCTTTATAAAGCCCAACTTCATCCACAACCGGCATGGGAGTTGCCGAGGCAGCAACAAGATGAAAGATGTCGCGCAGAGACGCTTCCGCTTTAATCGGTGTTTGCCCGCCAGGGATATAAGCGACATTGCAATCCTGCTGGGCGATATCGCCCGCTTTCAGAATGCGACTGGTGTCGAAGCCATTAAAGAAATCACGCACATATTTATTCACCGGGTTGCACAGAAGTTCACGCGGCGTGCCGATTTGCACCACGCGCCCGCCTTCCATGATCGCAATGCGGTGACCGATGCGAACCGCTTCTTCGATATCGTGGGAGATGAAAATGATCGTGCGGTCCTGCTCGGCCTGAAGCTTGATCAGCTCGCCCTGCATCTCGCTGCGAATCATCGGATCAAGTGCCGAGAAGGCTTCGTCCATCAGCAGAATGGCGGGATCGTTGGCCAGCGCGCGGGCCAGACCGACGCGTTGCTGCATGCCGCCGGAGAGTTGGTGGGGAAAGCTCAGCTCCTGCCCCGAAAGCCCGACCTGCTCCAGTGCGCCCATCGCGCGGCAATAGCGTTCTTTTTCGCTGACACCGCTGATTTCCAGGCCGAAGCTGACGTTGTCGATGACACTCATGTGCGGCATCAAAGCAAACGACTGGAAGACCATGCCCATGTCTTTGCGGCGAACCTGCAACAAGTCCTTGTCGCCCAGGCCGGTGATTTCCTTGCCATTGAGAAAGATCTGCCCGGACGTCGGTTCGATCAACCGATTGAACAATCTGACCATGGTCGATTTGCCAGAGCCGGACAAACCCATGATCACGAAAATCTCGCCACGGCGAACAGAGAAGTTGGCATCAAAAACACCAATCGCCTGACCGGTCTTTTTGAACACTTCAGCTTTTGATGCACCTTCTTTAACCATTTTCATGGCAAGTGCTGGCTGCGTACCGAAGACTTTGAAAACATTTTTTACGCAGATGATCTCGTCGGAACTTGTCATACCTTGCCTCCTTCGCATCGTGCATCTTTCGCATTAAGCGACAGGCAAACGAGCAAAAATAATTGTAAGCGGCAGCGGTAATGAATAGATGTCTTCACGACGGGCTTCCTTTTATTATTTTTGAGGTCCCAGGAAAAAGGGATGTTTCAAATCTATTAGCATCACCCCGGTTAATCCAACTACATTTACAGGGACAATTTGATAACGTCAGGTTATCGGAGATGACGACGGTGGCGAGTAACAGCCGCTTTCGTGCCCTGAGCGACCGGGTCTATCCCCGCAGCGACGCCGGCATAGCCCACGGCGGACGGTTCCGTTACCCTCCTCGCGCTTCGTTGGGGAGCTGTATCGTTAGGAGAGTGTACGAATGAGCAAGCATGTCGACCCTGACACCATCCTGCTGAAAATGCCGTCCTTGAGGGCTGTGAAGGCATTTGTGGCTGCGGCCAAATACGAAAGCTTCACCCGTGCGGCGGAGGCACTGTGCGTTTCCCAAGCCGCGATCAGCCGGCAGATCCGTGAGCTGGAAAGCTACCTGGGCGCGCAACTGTTTACCCGGGTCGGCCGTGCGGTGGAGCTGACGGCCGCCGGCGCGGTGTTCTTCGATGCCGCGCAACTTTCGTTCGTCAACATCGCCCAGGCTGCCGAACGCATCCGCAGCAGCCAGTCGACCAAGAAGGTTCTGACCGTCTGTTGCTCGCCGGCCTTTTCCGCGCTGTGGCTGTCGAATCATCTGCAGGAGTTCTTCGCGCAGTGCCCGGACATCGAGCTCAACTTGATCACCACGCAGAACTTTCTGACCATGGAACCCGGTGTCCAGCCGGACATCTTCATCACCAAGATTTCGCGCATCCGTGACGGTTATAGAAGCTACCCGTTGTGCCACGACGTGATTTACCCGGTGTGCACCCCGCAGTATCTGGAGAAGCACCCGGAAATTTCGACGATCGAAGGCGTGCGTGATTCGGCATTGCTCAACCTCAGTCCCTACGGCCGCTCGCAAGTTGCCGAGCATGTCGACTGGGGCGTGTGGCTGGCGTTTCAGGCCATCGATATCGATGATCGTCCGCCGAACAGCCCGCAGATCTTCAACGCCAACGACTACAACCTGCTCATCAGCATGGTCTTGACCCATCAGGGCATTGCGCTGGGCTGGAATCACCTGGTCACGGGGTTGGTGCAGCAAGGCTTGCTGGTGCGACCGATCGAGCAACAGGTGCAGTTGCGCAACAGCTGGCACTACCTGAGCTGTCGCGAAAGCTCCGAAAACGAAGACGAGCTGCGGCGTTTTCGCGAATGGATTCTGGCGAAGTTTCCCCGCCGTTAATTCAGTCCGCACAGGCGTCGGCTGATTTGGTTATCAATAGCCCGACGAAAATGTTGCTAGAGCAGCACCCTCCCCTGGCTCATTGTTGAGCCGCGCCGACCATGATCGGCTCGGCTCAACTCACAGGAAGGGATTGTTGAATGTCACTCTTCGAATTCTGTCGCGACTTTGATTTCCTCGATGCCCCGTTCAAGACTCGTGCAATTGTGCAGAACAGTCTGCTGGACATCGTCGGCGTCATGGCCGGCGCGGCCAGCAATGACACCAGCAGCGCCATGCGGCGTTTTGCCGAACTGCATTACCCGGCTGGCGCTTATAGCAGTCGTCTGATCTTTGCCGGACAGCGCGTCAACGTACTCGGCGCAGCCTGGGCCGGAGGTTTCAGCGCTGACAGCCTCGACGCCCACGAAGGCCACTTCAAATCCAAGGGCCACGCCGGTGCCACTGTTGTTCCTGCGGTGCTTGCCCTCGCCGATGCGCTGCATCATCGAGGCCAGTCGATCAGCGGCCATGAACTGCTCACCGCTCTGTGCATCGGTTATGAAACGGCGCTGCGGGCCGGTTCCGCATTGATGGCGACCTCGCCGACTTATCACGCATCGGGTGGTTTTTCCGCGCTCGGTGTTGTCTGCGCCGGCGCGCGGTTGCTGGGCTTTGATGAGCCGACCTTTCGCCATGCCTTGGGCATCGCCGAATACTTCAGCGCACGTTGCCCGATGATGCGCCTGATACACGCGCCGACGATGCTGCGCGATGCCCACGGCGCAGGTGCATTTGCGGGTTTGAACGCCCTGCTCATGGCCCGGGAAGGCATCACCGGTGCACCGGCAGAAACGGTTGAAGACGTCACCGTCGCTGAATACTGGACCGATATCGGTACACGCTGGGAGATCGACAGCCAGTACTTCAAACCCTGGCCAGTCTGCCGCTGGGCGCAACCGGCGCTGACCGCCATGCTCGAACTGCAGCGGGAAAATCCACAGCTCGATGCCGACTCGATAGAAACCGTTCGCGTGGAAACGTTCTACGAGTCGATGTGTTTGCAGGGCCATACACCAAGTGATGCCGACCAGGCGCAGTACGCCCTCGCCTTCCCGCTGGCCGCACTGATTGTCCGGGGCAAGGTCGGTCCGGAAGAAGTCACCGGGGCGGCGATTTTTGCCGAAGATATTCTGGCACTGAGCCGCCGTATCGAAGTCGTCGAAGCCGCTGATATCTCCGCTCGCTTCCCCGACGAAATCCTCTCGCGACTGACCATCACCCTGAAGAACGGTGCGGTGCTGGTGAGTCCGGTCACTGCCGCGCGGGGCGATCCCGAAACGGCTCTGAGTGCTGAAGAGCTGAGCCAGAAATTTGATCTGTTCGCCAGCGGTCTCGGTGTAGAACGCAGTGCCGAGGTGAAAGCGGCGATCAAACACATCGCTCAATCCAGTTGCGCCATTACTGCTCTAGCGCCGATTTTTCACGCCGCTCCGGCACACCAGTCAAACCCCATCGATAACGCCAACGCATGAATTGCCCACAGCAAATGTCGTTTGTGATCGCTGTCCTGCGCCCTATAGGCTGAGGGCTATGTCGCCCTGGGAGGATAATAATGAATAAAGAAAGCGTTTTTGACCTGATCGCACAGCGCAAACCCTGGCACTCGCTGCCGGGCGCTCTTTACAGCAGTGAAAGCGTTTACCGCCAGGATCTTGAGCAGATCTGGCACAAGGACTGGATTTTCGCCGGCCACACCTTTGAAATCACCAAACCGGGGCAGTATTTCACCCTGCAGATCGGGGACTATCCCGTTGCAGTGGTACGCGGCAAAGACGGCGAGGTCCGGGCGTTCCATAACGCCTGCCGTCACCGTGGCGCGAAAATCTGCGAAGCCGATCACGGCAAAGTGGCGAAGATGGTTTGCCCGTATCACAAGTGGACGTACGAGCTGGACGGCAACCTGTTGTTCGCTGGCAACATGGGCCAGGATTTCGACAAATCCCAATACAGCCTGAAAAGCGTTCACTGCGAGATCGTCGACACCTACATTTATGTCTGCGTGGCCGCCAAGGCTCCTGATTTCGAAGGTTTCCGCAAAGCCGTCAGCCCTTTCATTGCGCCGCACTATCTTGAAAACTGCAAAGTGGCGTTCGAATCGAACATCATCGAGAAAGGCAACTGGAAGCTGGTCTTCGAAAACAATCGCGAGTGCTATCACTGCGACGGCTCGCACCCGGAGCTGCTGCACTCGTTCGTCGATAACCTTTCGGTAGGCGGCGTCAGTGGCGAAGATGATCCAGAGCTGTCGGCTTACTGGTCCAAGTGCGAAAGCGCCGGGTTGCCAAGCCGTTTGGTGATGGATATCAACGGCCAGTTCCGCATGACCCGTATTCCCCTGTCATCCGGTGCCGTCAGCTACACCATGGACGGCAAACCAGCCGTTGCCGGGCGCCTGGACAAGACAGCTGAAGCGGACATTGGCGCGCTGCTGTACTTCCACTACCCCTCCACCTGGAATCACTTCCTCGGTGACCATGCGTTGAGCTTTCGCGTGCTGCCGATCAGCGCTACGGAAACATTGGTCACCACCAAGTGGCTCGTTCCAAGCACGGCGGTGGAAGGCGTTGACTACAATATCGATCGCCTGACCAAAGTCTGGATTGCCACCAACGATCAGGACCGCACGCTGGTCGAAGGCACCCAGCGTGGCGTGACATCGCCGTCGTACGAACCGGGTCCTTATTCGGAAACCGCCGAGACCGGCGTTTGTCAGTTCGATGACTGGTACTGCGCGACCATGATGGATCGGCTCAAAGGCCCCATCCCTTTGAAGTCTGTTGGCTGATCCGTTCTCCTCACCAGTTCCACTCCTCCTCCCTTCCAGCATCCCGACGGATGCTGGAAGGGACTCTTTTGCTTCGAAAAGCTGTTATTCCGGCTTGTAGCCAAAAAAACCGGGAGACACCGATAAGGATGTCCGCCTCAATGAACACCCCGACATCATCCGTGGCGACTTATGCAAACTACGGCGAACGCGTGTCGACCCGCATCATATTCTTGATCACCGGCATCGTGATGTCGGCCTGGGCGCCACTCGTGCCGTTAGTCAAAGCGCGCACGGGGCTGGACGACGGTGGACTGGGCCTGTTGTTGCTGGGATTTGGTATCGGCTCGATCGTCGCCATGCCATTTGCCGGTTACCTGACCGCACGTTTTGGCTGCCGGCCAGTGATCATCTGCTCAACGCTCGCGTTGTGTTCGGTGCTGCCGATGCTCAGCCATCTGACCTGGCTGCCGGGGCTGGCACTTGCCGTACTGGGGTTCGGCGCGAGCATGGGCATGCTCGATTGCGCAATCAATATCCAGTCGATCATTGTTGAAAAGAACAGCGGCGAAACCCTGCAATCCGGGTTCCACGGGCTCTACAGTGTCGGTGGCATCGCCGGTGCCGGGGCCATGACGGCGATGCTCAGCCTGGGGCTGGATCCGCTGCTGTCCGTGCTGTGCCTGGTGGCAATCATCCTTGCCGCGCTGTACAAGGCTGCGCCAGGTTTGCTGCCCTATGGCACCGAGAGAGATGGCCCGTTGTTGGCAATTCCACGAGGGATCGTGCTCCTGTTGGGCTGCCTGTGCTTCATTGTGTTCCTGACTGAGGGCGCCATGCTCGACTGGAGCGCGGTTTTCCTTGCCTCGCAACGCGCAATGGAACCCAGCTACGCCGGTTTGGGTTATGCGAGTTTTGCAGCGGCGATGACGCTCGGGCGCCTGACCGGAGACGCCATCGTCAGCCGACTGGGTGGCGTTCGCGTGGTGGCGCTGGGCGGGATCTGCGCGGCGGCAGGCATGCTGGTTTCGCTGGTGTTCGAGAGCTGGCAGGCGTCATTGCTGGGCTATGCCTTGGTCGGTATCGGATGCTCGAACATTGTCCCGGTGCTGTTTACCGCGGCGGGCCGGCAACAGCGCATGCCCCAGCGCACCGCCATCCCGGCGATCATCTCCATGGGCTATGCCGGCATTCTCATGGGGCCGGCATTTATCGGCATGGTTGCGCACCTCAGTACGCTGGTGGTCGCGTTGGGTGGCTTGGTTTTTCTATTGTTGTTTGTCAGTTACGCCGCGAGATTTTTGAAAGCCTGATGCGCTGGTCACAAGCCTTTGGAACATTGATCGGCTTGAAGGAAATCTTTTAGCGAAGCCTGATAAAGGGTCAGTGGTCGATTGTCGGGCTGCGACAGTGCAAATGGAATCACCACGAGATGTGAAACCGTTGTGGCGTTTACTGAATAGGTTTTTTGCCTGCAAACGCCGTTTTCTTTATTCAGAATGAACTCAAACTTGAACAGGTCGGGCCTTGTACACCAACTCGGAATCAAACCAAAACTCAACCCCGTCAAATACTCTTGCGTGCAAGCGCCACCCAATGAAAATTCCGAGATTTTTATGTCCAGTGCAGGGCGGCTCGAGGCTGTGGGGCTGGAGCTGAGATCCTGCGCATTTGGAATCATGTTCTTTGTCAGCGCATAGGCGTCTTTGCCAAGGCGACTGTTTTTCCAGGGAGAGTCTATTTCGTAACTGAAGCTGGAGATGATTTCCTGTGTTCCATTTCCGGCTCGCTCGTTGATTGTCGGCACGGTCGCATAGGAGGTACATCCTGAACACAGCATCGCAACACTGACAACAACACATCCATGAGCTATTAAGCGGCGCATTCTAAATTTCAGTCCCCACTATTGATCAGCCATTGCACTGGCGTTTTTCTGGCCTGCTTCGGCCAGCTTCTTTTGCACATAAAAGAGCATCAACACTGAATTTCTCTGAGCCTGTCGAGACTCAATTGCGGGAGACTTGTGACAGCCGCAATTTAGCATCAGGCAAGGGGTGACCGCTAAGGTCTCTTTCAGTGAGGGGGTTCGCCCACGCTGACCTTGATCGGAGTTGCCTGGGAAACCTTGTGCTGCCGGGTCGCCTGCCAACACAGTAGCGAGCCCACCGTCACCAGCACGGCGCCCTGCCAGAACTGCATCTGCAAACTGACGCCCAGCCACAGCGCGGCGAACGCCGACGACAGCACCGGTGCGGAGTAGGACGCGGTCGCCAGCAAGGTCAGGTTTCCCCGCAGGATGCCGATGTTCCAGAGTGCGTAACCGCCGGCCATGGCGATTCCGGCAGCCAGCAGCTCCAGGGAATTTTCCCAAGTGAATGGCGGAATCTGTTCCTGGCTCACGTACCACTTCCCCCACAGTACGACGGACGTCAGCACAAAAAACAGCACCACCAGATTCTGCCCGCCGGCATAGCGACGCGTGACATTGCAATACAGCGCAAAGGTGATCGCACAGGTCAATGCAAGGCTGTAGCTCAACGGGTTGGACTGAACATTGCGCACAATCCCCGGCAGCGACAACCCCTCGCCACTGACCACCCACAAGATGCCGAAAATCGCCAGCGCGGAGCCGGGAATGATGAACCAGCGGGTTTTCTGCCCGTTCATGACGATCGCCAGCACCACGGTCAGGCACGGCCACAGATAATTGACCACGCCCAGTTCGATGGCTTGATGGCGATCACTGGCGAAACCCAGCGCCAACGACAGGCACACCTCATAAGCGACGAACAATGCGCTGCCGAGCAGCAGATAGAGTCTGGATGTCGAACGAATCCGCGGGCGGCCGAGAAATACCAGCAACAGCATGGCGCCCAGCGAATAAATCATCGCAGCGCCACCCAGCGGGCCGAAGTGCTCGCTGACGCCCCTGATCAATCCGGCGGCGGTACTCCACAAAACAATCGCCACCAAACCACACGCTGTGGCGGCCCGCTCACCTTTGATCAGCATCATGACTCCTGGCACAAAATGGCAACTCGACCGCACAGGCTAACCAGCGAAAGAGCATCAATAAAGGAACATTTTTGCCCTGCAAAGGATGAGCTGTCGTTATGACTCAGCCTTGATTGACCTGCGTCCAACTGTCGCAGCAAACAGCCATTGGAAAATTCCGCACAAGCCTTAGAATCCCGCGCGCTCTCGCAGTCGCCGGATCTGGTGACCGCAGCGTACCCAACCGCCCTGCCCGTTCGGCGGGCACCCGCACCACACACCCCGGCTTGGCAATCGCATGCGCAGAGGCGCACGTTGCGCTGTTCGATCTCTTGAGGTTTTTATGTCTCCGCGTTTGCTGGCCATGGCGCTGGCGCCCCTGCTCGGGCTGTTCATTGTTGCGCTGGGCAACGGTTTCCTGTCTTCGCTGACCACCCTTCGACTGGACGCTGCCGGCGCTTCAGCGACGATGATCGGCGTCGTTTCATCGGCCTACTTCATCGGGCTGACCCTGGGTGCCGTATTCAATGACCGCTTGATTTTGCGTATCGGCCATATCCGCGCCTACGGCAGCTTTGCTTCGCTGATCGCCGTGACCATCCTGCTGCAGGGATTGTTCTATGACACTTGGGGCTGGTTCGCGCTGCGCCTGATCAATGGCTGGGCCACGGTCGGCGTGTTTCTGGTGATCGAAAGCTGGCTGCTGTTGGCGGGCGACGCGAAGATTCGCGGGCGCTTGCTCGCGTTGTACATGATCGTCTTGTACGGCGCCGGTGTACTGGGCCAGGCAGCGCTGGGAAAAATCACCGGGTTGAGCGACAGCGCACCGTTCATGGTTGCCGGCATGCTCGCGTCGTTGTCGGTGCTGCCGATCGTGATCCTGCCGCGCGTGTCGCCGCTGCTCGATCAGGTGGAACCGCTCAAGCCTCGACAACTGTTGGGCGTGACGCCGACCGGGCTGGTCGGCTGTTTCGGCTCGGGTGTCACCATCGCGGCGATCTACACCTTGCTGCCGCTATACCTGCAACGCGCCGGGCTGAATGTCAGTGAAGTCGGCAGCATGATGGCCTGGACCATCCTCGGCGCGATGCTTCTGCAATACCCGGTCGGGCGTTGGTCCGACCGTAAGGATCGCCTGCAGGTGCTGACGATTCTGACGGTGGCGTGCACCGTGTTATCGCTGGTGATCGTGCTGTTGCCGTTGTCCGCGACAATGCTCGCGGTGATGCTGTTTCTGCTCGGTGGCGGCGTGTTTGCGCTGTACCCGGTTGCCGTCAGCCATGCCGCCGACCGTGCGCCTGCCGAAGCATTGGTGCCGATGATTCAGGGCTTGCTGTTGATCAACTCGCTGGGTTCGGCGATCAGTCCGATGATGATTTCGCCGGTGATGAATTCCTTCGGCGCCAATGGTCTGTTCTGGGTCTTCGCACTGGTCAATCTGTGCATGGTCACTTTCTTTCTGTGGCGACGTGGCAAACGCCCGGTCCCGGCCAATCCCGCGCCGTTCGCAGCGGCGGCAACGTTCTCGCCGACGGGCGCTGAGCTGCGGGTGACCGAAGACTTGCGACAGGCTGTGCAGGAGCATCCGCCCATGGTCGATGCCTTGAGTGGTGAGCCAGCGCCGCAGCAATAAACGCGCTTCCGCGTGGTGCAGAACGCCTCCATTTGGAGCGCCAACTCGCCACACAACGCTGCAAAAGCCGGAGTTTTGATAGCCAGACCGAGTGGCACCCTACTTGCTAGCAATAATTTTATAACTGCTAGCAATCAGGAGAATCAACTATGGCTACTCGGCTTCAAAACCTGCAGCGTCTGCTGTTTCCCGTGGCTGCGGCAGTCACGCTCAACCTGGCCATGTCCGGTGGCGCGCAAGCGGCCGAGCCGCCGATCAAGATCGGTCTGGTCGCCGCGCTTTCGGGGCAGTCGGCCAAGTCCGGTGAAGCCCTGACTCGCGGTTTGACCATGGCCATCAATGAGGTCAATGCCAGTGGCGGCGTGCTCGGGCGCCCGCTGGAACTGGTCCGTCGCGACGATGAAAGCAACCCGTCCAAGGGCATCCTCGCCGCTCGTGAACTGGTCCAGCGCGAAAAAGTCGCGGTGCTGTTTGGTGGCCTCGATACGCCGGTTTCCCTGGCCATCGTGCCATTGGTCAACCAGATGAAAGTGCCGTTCATGGGCATCTGGGCGGCGGGGACGAAAATCACCGAGAACGGCGCCGCCGACAACTACGTATTCCGGGTTTCCGCCGTCGATGAGCTGGTCGATGAAGCCCTGGTGAAATACGGCGTCGACCACGGCATGAAGAAGCCGGGGATGATCCTCATCAACAACCCGTGGGGCGAGTCCAACGAGGCTGGCCTCAAGCGCGCCCTGGAAAAACGTGGCATGGCCAGCGCCGGTGTCGAGCGTATACAGGACAGCGATCTCGACGTCGTGCCGCAGCTGACCCGCTTGAAAAACGCCGGTGCAGACACCCTCCTCCTCGTCGGTAACGTCAGCCCTTCCGCGCAAGTCGTGAAGTCTTTGGATCGCATGGGTTGGGACGTGCCGGTCGTCTCGCACTGGGGGCCGGCCGGTGGTCGTTTTGGTGAGTTGGCCGGGCCGAATGCATCGCGCGTGCATTTCATCCAGACCTACGTGTTCACCGAGCACAACAGCGCCAAGGGCGATGCCTTGTTGGCCGCGTTGAAAACGGCTTACCCGCAGATCAAGACGCTGGCCGACGTGACGCCAGCGGTCGGCATTGCCAATGCGTACGACGGTCTGCACCTCGCCGCTCTGGCGATGGCAAAAGCCGGCAGTACCGACGGCAAGGCGATCCGCGACGGCTTTTACGCCATCAGCGACTACGCCGGCTTGATCAAGCACTACCAGCAACCCTTTACCCCAGCAAAGCATGACGCGTTAGGCCCGGACGATTACCTGTTCACGCACTTCGTCAACGACCAGATCGTGCCGCTCAAGCCTGAGGAGTAAGCCATGTACACCGCCGCCATCATCTCCGGGCTTGGCCTCGGCAGCATGTACGCGTTGCTGGCGTTGGGGTTTCACCTGACCTACGTCGTCTCGCGCACCGTCAATTTTGCCCAAGGCAGCGCCATGATGGTCGGCGCGGTGCTGGGCTACACCTTTTGCATTAACTGGGGCTGGTCGCTGTGGCTCGCGCTGCCGCTGACATTGTTGCTCTGTGCGCTCTATGGCCTGGCAATTGAACGCTGGCTGGTACGGCCCTTCCACAGTCGTGGCTCACAGGCCTGGCTGATGGCGACGGTGGCCGGAGGAATTCTGGTGGACAACCTCGCGCTGTTCACCTTCGGCAAGGAGCCGCGCCAGTTTGAAAGCAGTCTGGCCAACCTGAATGTCGAGCTGTTTGGCAGCAACGTCGGCGCCCTGCAAATGCTTATTCCACTGGCAGGCGCGGCGATTGCCCTGGCGCTGTATCTGGTGCGGCGTTACACCCGGCTGGGCAAAGTGCTGGAAGCCTGCGTGCAGAATCCCCGCGCAGCAATGCTGATGGGGATCAACGTCAATCGGGTGGTCGCCATTGCCTTTGCGGTTTCCACGGTATTTGCAGCCGTGGCCGGTTTGTTGATTGCGCCGCTGTTCAGCGTCAACGCGGAAATGGGCATGCTGTTCGGCCTCAAAGCCTTTGCCGTGGCCATTCTCGGCGGCATCACCAGTGCCGGCGGTGTCTTCACGGCAGGCCTGTTATTTGGTCTGACGGAAGCGCTGATCACGATGTATTTCGGCTCGGCCTTCACGCAGATCTTTACCTTTGCGTTGGTCATCGTCGCGCTGGCGATTCGTCCCAACGGTCTGTTCGGCAGCCAGGCATTGGTGAAAGTATGAAAAGCATGCCTACTCTGCTCATCGCCCTGCTCGCTGTCGCGTGTGGCGTCATGGCGTTCACACTCGACAGCTACTCATTGCTGGTTTTTACCCTGTGCGCGCTGGCGACAGTGGTCGGCGTGAGCCTCAATATTCTGATCGGCCTCAGCGGGCAGATTTCCTTTGGCCATATAGCCTTCTATGCGATCGGTGCCTATGTCTCGGCACTGCTGACCTTGGCGGGTTGGCCGTTGTGGCTGGCTCTGCCGATCGCCGGTGTGGCGGCCGGGGTGATTGGCGCGCTGTTGGCAATTCCTGCCCTTCGCGTTAGCGGTCCGTATCTGGCGATGATCACCATTGCGTTTGCTTTTGTGGTGCATCACAGCCTGATCGAATGGCGTGACGTCACCGGTGGCTCCAACGGTTTGATGGGCATCCCGATGCCGGAATTTGCCGGCCTCGACCCGTCAATCTTCCTTGCTTTGTTGGCGGCGGCGCTGATGATTGGCGCCCTGCTCTTTTTTCAGCGCCTGAGCCACAGTCGCTGGGGCAAAGCCATGCTCGCGGTGAAAGCCTCGGAAATTGCCGCGCGCTCGCTGGGCTTCAATCCGGTGATCAGCAAGACCCTGGCGTTTGCCTTGTCGGCGGCTTTGACCGGACTGGCGGGCGGCTTGCTCGCGCCGCTGCTGATGTTCATCAACCCTGAATCCTTTCCGTTTTCGCAGTCGATTCTGTTTGTGCTGGCGGTAATTGTCGGCGGCAGCGGCCGGTTGTTCGGGCCGCTGATTGGCGCGCTGTTGATTGTGCTGGTGCCGGAGTTGCTGTCGGATTTTGCCGAGTATCGCTTGCTGATCTTTTCCACTTTGCTGCTGTTGGTGCTATGGATCGCACCCAACGGTTTGCTGGGCGCCCTCGCCCGACGCTGGAGCAAACCGGTTCGCTTGCTGCCACCCACGCAGTTCAATCAGCAGCGCATTGCCGCGCATCTACGCAGCCGTGGCCCGAATTGCGGATTGCGCGTCAGCGATATCGGCATTCGCTTCGGTGGCGTGCAGGCGGCGCAACACGTCAGCCTGCATGCACCGGCTGGCAGCATCACCAGCATCATCGGCCCTAACGGCGCTGGTAAAACCACTGTGCTCAATATGATCAGCGGTTTTTATGTGCCGGACAGTGGCCAGATCGAACTGCAACAACCGCTGGCGGGGCTGCCTGCCTGGAAGAGCGCCCGGGCCGGGATTGCTCGCACCTATCAGACGACTTTGCTGTTCGGCGAAATGTCGGTCATGGACAACCTTCTGGTGGCGATGCAGCAGGGACGCATGGGCTGGCCGTTCAGCCTGTCCACCACCGAGCAACGCAGCTTGGCCCTGGATCTACTGGCCTTGGTCGGCTATCGCGGCGAAGTGAATATTGCTGCCGAGGATCTGCCTCATGTCGATCGTCGCCTGGTGGAAATCGCCCGCGCACTGGCCACGGCGCCTGCGGTGTTGTTGCTGGATGAACCCGCAGCGGGCCTGAGTCGTCGTGACACCGATGATCTCGCCTTATTGCTGCGCAAACTGGCGGACTTTGGCCTGACAGTGATTCTGGTCGAGCACGATATGGCGTTGGTGATGTCGGTGTCTGAGCAGCTGTTGGTGCTCGACGCCGGCAAGCCGATTGCGTCGGGGCCGCCGGCTGAAATCCGGCAAAATCCGCAGGTCATCGCGGCGTATCTGGGCGGTACCGAGTATCAAGCCACACCGCGCGCGCAAGCCTGGAACGGCAGCCGCGATGCGCGATTGTACGTGCAGGATCTGGTGATCGATTACGGCGCCTCAGCCGTGGTCGACAAGGTCAACCTGCTGGTCAATCCCGGTGAACTGGTGGCAATTCTCGGCGCTAACGGCGCGGGAAAATCGAGCATCCTGCAGTGTCTGGCCGGTCTGCATCGCGCCACCAGCGGCAGCATTGTGCTGGACAACGAAAACATCGAACTGGCCAGCGCCAGCACGATCGCCGCCAAAGGTCTGGCCCTGGTGCCGGAAGGCCGTCAGGTCTTCCCTTACCTGAGTGTGCGCGACAACCTGTTGCTCGGTGGCTATTCGCGCCGCGAGTCCTTCGATGCCGAGGCTGAAATCGAGGCCATCCTCAAGCGCTTCCCGCGCCTGCGCGACCGCATCGACAACCCGGCAGGCCTGCTTTCCGGGGGCGAACAACAAATGGTCGCCGTGGGTCGTGGCCTGATGGCCAAGCCCAGCATTCTTCTGCTCGATGAGCCGTCACTGGGTTTGTCGCCCGCGATGATCGGCGAGTTGTACGACGCACTGGCCGCCCTGCGCGACGAGGGCGTGACCATCCTGCTGGTGGATCAAATGGCCAACCTCGCGCTGCAAGTGGCAGATCGCGCTTATGTCCTGGAAACCGGGACCATTGTCAAAGCCGCCGGCTCCACCGAACTGCGCGCCGACAAAGCGTTGGCAGCCGCTTATCTGGGTGAAGGGGCCAGCGCATGAGCGCTCTGAAAATCATCAATGCGCGGCTGGGCAGCGATCACCGCGTGACTGAGCTTTACGTCGAGAACGGCTACTTTGTCGACCGCTTCAGCGCGACCGTCAGCCCTTGGCAAACCCTTGACCTGCAAGGCCGGTTGATCCTGCCGGGGCTGATCGAAAGCCATATCCATCTGGACAAGGCCTGCATCATGCAGCGCTGTCATCTGCAGGAAGGCACGCTGGCCGAAGCCGTCGCGCAAACCCGCGCGGCGAAAGCCGAGTTCACCGAAGACGATGTCTATCAGCGCGGTGCGCAGGTGCTGGACAAGGCGATCGTGCAAGGCACGACGCACATGCGCACCCATGTCGAACTGGACCCGCAGATTGGCCTGACCGGATTCAACGCGATTCGCCGTTTGCAGGCGGATTACGCCTGGGCCATCAGCCTGGAAATCTGTGTATTTCCGCAAGAGGGCATGCTGAACAATCCGGGAACTGAAGCCCTGCTCTGCCAGGCTCTGGAAAGCGGCGCCACCGTACTTGGCGGCTGCCCCTACATGGACAGCGACCCGCACGGGCAGATCCAGCGTCTGTTCGAACTGGCAGTGCGCTACGACTGCGACCTGGACCTGCACCTGGATTTCGACCTGAACAGCGAGGGCATGACGGTCATGGAAGTGGCACGCTGCACGCAGCTGCACGGCTGGGGTGGTCGCGTCACCATCGGTCACGCGACCAAGCTGTCGACGCTGCCCCGTGAGCCACTGACGGTGCTGGCTCTGCATCTGGCTAAAGCAGGCGTGCAGGTGACTTGCCTGCCAAGCACCGATCTGTTTTTGCTGGGCCGCGAGGCGTTTCACAACAAACCCCGAGGGCTGGCGCCGCTGGCGCATCTTCACGCGTGCGGCGTGAGGTGCTCGGTTTCCACCAACAACATCGGCAACCCGTTCACGCCGTATGGCGACGCGTCGTTGATTCGTCAGGCCAACCTGTTCGCCAACGTCAGCCAGATGGGTACGGTGGCGGAATTGCTGCAATGCCTGGCGTGGGTATCCAGCGAGTCGGCCGCGCTGCTCAGATTGAAGGATTACGGTGTGCGCCCAGGTTGCCGCGCCGATTTCATTGTGTTCGACGCGCCTTCGCCAGCGGCGGTGATCGCCGAAATAAGCGCACCGCTGATGGGCTTCAAGGGCGGACGCCAGACGTTCAGCCGGCCGGCGGCAACGTTGATGAAAGCGACTTAATCAATCAACGCCTGCTTGAGGTTGAACTCGGCAGGCACACTTTCATCCAGCGCCAACTGCGCTTCCAGTTCATCCAGATGCTCGATCATGACCGCCACGGCTTTTTCGTTATCGCCATTTTCCAGCGCGGTGATGATTTCCTGGTGCTCATCGGAAGCGCAGGATGGCACGTCATTGCGCTGATACAGCGCGACGATCAATGAACTGCGCACCATCAGGTTGGCGAGGATGTCGCTGAGCACGGCATTGCCACTGATCTCGCCAAGCAGCAGGTGAAACTCGCTGAGCTCGCGGACGATGGCGCGGCGATCAGTGTCGTTGGTGGCTTTGCGTTCGTTGTTCATGTGGGTGGCGATGCGCTGCCGTTGCTTGCGCATGGTTGCCGGTGTGATCGCCTCGACAATCGCCCGCTCGATGGCGCGACGCGCACTGAAAATATCTCGTGCTTCACGTGCCGTTGGCTGGGCGACCATGGCGCCGCGATTGGCTTCGATGGTCACCACTTTTTGCATCGCCAGACGCTGCAACGCTACCTGCACGTGATTGCGGTTGGCTTGCAGGGTTTCGACAATTTGCGCTTCGATCAGTCGAGTGCCCGGCGGCAGTCGATGCTGGGCGATCGCGCTGAACAGCGCATCGACGATACGTTGCACCTCAAGCTGTTTGGCGGTGACAGTGCTCAAGCCCATCCTTACCTCTGTTGTCCAGAAAGCCGGCCAATCCAACATCTGCGGTTGGCGGGCAATGGCCGGCATTATCCGCCAGCCGCCGGGGCCCGGCAAATGCCCATAGCAAAGGTCAGTCCACCTGGCCGAGTCCCGTGCCCTCGCCCCGTGGATCATGCATGGCGCTGCGCCGACCTTCGGCATCAATAGCGATAATGCCGGCGTGGCCGGTCATGGGGCTGCGCACCGGAATGATCTCCACCGCATGCCCGAGCAGGCCGAGGCCTTCAATGGTGCTGGCGCGCATATCGCCTTCCAGTTTGAGATTGTCCGTGCTGTCGAAAAAGCTGCGACCCAGCAGAAAACGCGGGGTCAGCAGCGCCTGGTCAACAGGCTGCTGAAAGTCGATCAGTTGCGTCGCCAGGACCATTTGCGTCTGCGGCTGGCCATCGCCGCCCTGGGTGCCGAAGAACCAGCGGCGGCCATCGTCAGCCAGATAGCAGGAAGGATTGAGCGTGTGCGCCGGACGCTTGCCGGGCGCCCAGCCGTTGACGTGTTCGGGGTTGGCGTTGAAACCCGCCGCGCGGTTCTGCCACAACACACCGGTGTCGCCGAGCATGCAGCCCGAACCGAAGTCATGGAACAGGCTCTGGATCAGGCAGGCCGTCCGCCCTTCGGCATCGGTCGCGGCCATCCACACGGTATCGGCAGGTCGCCCCGGCTCGTTCCACGGCGCGGCACGCCGGTCATCGATGGCAGCGGCATACGCCTGAATCTGCGCGTCCTCCAGGCTGGCGGCGAAATCCCACGGTTGGCTCAGCGGATCGCACAGCTGCGCATTGCGCCGCAGCAAGCCTTGTTTGATGGCTTCGACCAGATAGTGATAGTAAAGCGCGCTGCCGTTGCCAACGTCTGCCAGCGGCTTGTGTTGCAGCGCGGCCATGGCCTGCAACGTGTACAAACCTTGGGATGGCGGCGCGACATTGTAGAGGCGGCCAGCGCGATAGCGTACCGAGACCGGTGCGACTTCCGGCGCTCGGGTCGCCGCCAGATCGGCTGTCGTCAAGCCGCAGCCCAGGCCATCAAAGGCTGCTCCGAAAGCTTCGGCCAGTTCGCCGTGATAGAAATCCTCGACGCCATGTCTGGCCAGATGCCGCAGGGTGTTGGCCAGTTCGGGTTGGCGCAGGGTATCGCCCTCGCGCAGCCACTGCCCATCGCGCTTGCACAGCCGATGCAGGTCCGGCAGTTGCTCGATCAGCGGGCGCCGCAGGGTTTGCCAGAACAGTTGCGATCGCGAAACCTCGATACCGGCATCGGCCACGCTCGCGGCGTCTGTCAACAGATCAGACCAACCGAGTCGTGAGCCCCACTGGTGACGACTGATGTCGGCGGCGGTCCGCCAACTCGCCAGCGCGCCTGCTGTGCTGGCCACCGACGCCGGACCGCGCACGGTGATGATTCCGCCCTCCGGCAAACGTTGCCCGGCCTGGCCAATCCCCACGATGGTGCGCACTTGTTTGTCGTGGATCATCCATAGGGCATCGCCGCCCAGCCCGGTCATGTGCGGGAACACTGCGGCGAGCATGGCACTGGCCGCGAGCATGGCATCGATGGCCGTGCCGCCCGCTTCAAGAATCCGCAGGCCGGCGGCGCTGGCTTCGGCATGAGGCGTACAGATCACCGCACGACTGGAGGTTGCGATCATGTTTGCAGGCTCTCTCTTTGCTAGCTATCGGAATAGTTTTTGTTAGCAAAGCAAGATGTATGCCCTCAGGAACAGTCATTCCTCTTCTTGGCTGATGTCCAGAAGCGGAATCGGCTCGATCGCCCAAGCGCGAATCTGACGACGTTCAGGGCTGGGCACTGCGCAGGCCTTGCGCCCGGTGAAGGTTCGCGCAAGACGCTCTTCATCGATGCGCCAGCCGCGCTGTTCCAGTGCCTGTACGTCTTTGCGGAATGCAATCTGCAGTGCGTCGGATTTCAACGACACCTCCTGCTGAAAGGAGTCGGGCACGCGCTCGGGCCGCACGTTTTTAAGCACGACGTGGTCTTGTTCGAAGATGCGGATATTGCTGGCAATGAACCGACGATCCAGCAGTCGCGAGCGCAGGAACGTTCTGCCCATCATCCACCAGGTGCGCGTGCGATTGGCGTCAATCGGCACATGCGCCGAGACGATGTAGATCCGCCAGCCGTTGGGTAACTCAAGTTCAAGCGTTGTGCACGGCCCGGACAAATGGAAACCCGGAACGGTGACCACACTGACAAACTCGGTGGAGGATTTGCGCCGCAGCAGCCCTTTGCGTGCTGGCCTGCGCATGAGCATCTGGGCGGTGCCGCTCCATGCATCGCTGTCGACCTCGAATGATTCAATCTCGGGATGATCCGGATCGCCGAAGGTTGAACCATGGACAAACGGTGCGTGCGCGAAGTCCAGACCGTTTTCGATAATCCGGTCCCAACTGGCCTGCCAGTCAAAGTGGCCCGAGACCACGCGGATGGCGGGATCGTCGATCCAGTCGAGCGTCGGCAACGGTGGGCGCTCAGACTCCGGCAGATCACCTAAAAACGCCCAGATCCAACCGTAGCGCTCCAGCGTCGGGTACGCATCGACGCGGGCCTTGGCGGGAATCCGCAGGTCGGGCTGCGCCGGTATCTGCGTGCAGACACCATCACCGCCAAACCGCCAGCCGTGATAGGGACATTGCACGCTGTTGCCCACTTTGCTGCCGGCGGACAGCGAGCCGCCGCGATGCACGCAGATATCCGAGAGCAGGTGAGCGACACCCGCGTCATCGCGGAACGCCACGAACGGTTGTCCGAGCAATCGAACCGGCATCAGTCCATCAGTCAACTGCGACGATGGGAGAACGACATACCAGAGGTTTGTAAGCATGGGGGGCGTGGGATCCGTCAGTACGGTTAGCTCAGATCAGAGAAACCTGAAATTCAAGTTCAACCAGCGCCTGGGCAGCGACAATCAGCCAAGCACCTTATAGATCTCTGCAACTACCTGAGTCGTCGCGGCTTCGATGGTTCCTTCGTTACGGCACAACACCCAGCCGTGATCGGCAACCGCTTTTTCGAACATCTCGCTACACACAACGTGCTCTGCGTGTTTCTGGATCACCGTGCCGCCCAGTCCCCGCGAGCGTGCCGTTGCCCGCGCCCATGAAATATCAGGTGCGGTGACAACGCCGACGTGCAGATCCGGCACGCGCACGCCTCGCTGCATGTTCAACTGCAGAATCTCGGCAAACGGCACGCTATGGCGAAATGCGGCATCTGACGGATACCAGCGGTCGATCAGGATGATGCTGTCCAACGGCTGTTTGGGCAGCACCCGCTCAGAAATCCAGCGACGGCTATCCGCAAGGCGCTGACACACCGCCCACTCCAGATCCCGCGAGGGATGTCTGGCGAGTTGGTTGACCAGCGCCATGGTTTCGCCGCGGTAGGGATCGCTTTTTCTCTCGCACAGCCGGATGACTTTATGCTGGTCTGCCCGCAGCGCGGCGGTCACGGCCTCCAGCAGTGTGGTTTTGCCGGTGCCCTTGGGCCCATCCAGAGAAATAAACAGCGGCAGCTTCATGGTTCACGCAACGATTGAGACATTGCCGAGCACTCTAACCTCATTTGCGCGAATCAATGAGCTGTTCCCTGCCCTTTGCCTACACTTGCTTGCCAAAGATGTTTACCTCTCTGCCCAAGGAGTCACCATGTCAAAGCTCTATCCGAGCATCGATCCCGAAGGATTGGTCGAGTACTCCGTGGTCTACACCGACCGCTCGCTGAACCACATGTCGCAGTCCTTTCAAGGCGTGATGAAGAATATTTCCACGACTCTGAAACAGGTCTACCACGCCGAAGCGGTGGCGGTGGTTCCGGGCAGTGGCACCTTCGGCATGGAAGCGGTGGCGCGACAGTTCGCCACTGGCCAACAGTGTCTGGTGATACGCAACGGCTGGTTCAGTTATCGCTGGAGCCAGATTCTGGATATGGGCAACATCCCGGCGGACACTAAAGTTCTCAAAGCCCGGCCGGTCGAGCCGGGGCGCCAGGCAGCCTACGCCCCGCCGCCGCTGGACGAAGTGCTGGCAGCCATCGCCGCACAGAAACCGAAAGTGGTCTTCGCGCCCCACGTTGAAACTTCATCCGGGATTATTCTGCCCGACGACTACCTGCGGGCCGTCGGCGACGCCGTGCATGCGGTGGGTGGTCTGTTTGTGCTGGACTGCATCGCCTCCGGCACAATTTGGGTGGATATGCACCAATGCGCCGTCGACCTGCTGATCAGCGCACCACAGAAAGGCTGGAGCGCCTCCCCTTGCTGCGCGCTGGTGATGTTCAGCGCTCTGGCCCTCGAGCGTATCGAACAGACGCAAAGCAGCAGCTTCGCCTGCGACCTGAAAAAGTGGCTGCAGATCATGCAGGCCTACGAACAGGGCGGACATGCCTATCACGCGACCATGCCCAGCGATTCCCTCGCGCGCTTCAACGATGTGATGAAAGAGACGCAAGCCTACGGTTTCGACAAGGTTCGCGATGAACAACAGGCGCTGGGTGATCGGGTGCGTGCGCTGTTGACCGGCAAGGGCTTCAAAAGCGTGGCCGCAGTCGGCTTTCAGGCGCCTGGCGTGGTGGTGAGCTACACCGATGATGCCGACATCAAGAGCGGCAGGAAATTTGCCCACCACGGCCTGCAGATCGCGGCCGGCGTGCCGTTGCAGTGCGACGAGCCGGCCGACTTCCAGACCTTCCGCCTCGGTCTGTTCGGGCTGGAGAAGCTGCAGAATATCGAGCGCACGGTCAGCCTGCTTGAGCAGGCACTGGATGAGGTGATGGTTGACTAAAAGCTGTCCTTGCCCGCAGGACACGAAGTTATCGCATACCAATTCTACGGTGGAGGTCATGATGCTCACTGGCTTTCCACCGCTACCTACACGTCGCGCAACGAACAACTTGTACGATGTCCTATCACAGGGTATTACTACGTCTCCCCGAAAAAAAATAAAACCACGGAGATCGCTACATGGCCTCATCCCTGTCCGCCACGCCTGCAAGCCTCGACCGAGCGCCAGGCAATACCCGCCGCAGCTTCCTGAAAAAGTCTCTCGCTGTTTCCGCCACGCTCGCCACCGTCGGCAGCACCGCACTGACGCGGATCGCCGAGGCCGCCGAACCCTTGAGTCAGCGCTACCCTGACCCGCTGATTCATATCCTCGACGACAGCTTCCTGGAGCTGCGTATTTTCAACGCCAGTGTTGAAAAACTTGCCACCGGTATGCGCTGGGCCGAAGGACCGGTCTGGGTCGGTGATGGCCGCTATTTGTTGGTCAGCGACATTCCCAACAATCGCATCATGCGCTGGGACGAAATCACCGACACCTTCAGCGTGTACCGCGAACACTCCAACTTCTCCAACGGCATGTGCCGGGATCGCCAGGGACGTCTGATCGTCTGCGAAGGCTCCACCACTACCAGCGAAGGCCGGCGCATCACGCGCACCGAAGCCAATGGCACGATCACCGTTTTGGCCGACAGCTTCGACGGCAAGCCCTTCAACTCGCCCAACGACATCGTCTGCAAAAGTGACGGATCGATCTGGTTTACGGACCCGCCGTTTCAGACCGGCAACAACTATGAAGGCCACAAGATCACCCCGAGCCAACCCCACGCCGTGTACCGCATCGACGGCGAGAGCAAGAAAGTTGCGCGGGTCATCGACGACCTCAACGGCCCCAATGGCCTGTGCTTTTCTCCCGATGAAAAAACCCTGTACGTCGTCGAAGGTCGCGCCAAGCCCAATCGCTTGATCTGGGCGATTGCCGTGAAGGACGATGGCACACTCGGCGAACGCCGCAAGCATATCGAAGGGCTGGACTATGCCGCGATCGACGGCATCAAGTGCGACGAAGCGGGCAATCTGTGGTGCGGCTGGGGCGGCAATGGCGACCCCAAGGCCGACCTGGAAAAACTCGACGGCGTGCGCGTTTTCAATGCGCAGGGCAAGGCCATCGGGCATATTTCGCTGCCTGAGCGCTGCCCGAATTTGTGCTTTGGGGGACGCGAAGGGAATCGGTTGTTCATGGCCAGCAGTCACTCGATCTATTCGCTGTTTGTGAATACTCGGGGGACTACGTTTGCGTTGTAAAAGCGAGGTTCCTTTCGCGATAGATTCGTGAGTGTCGAAACGATAGTCTGCCGCGCATCCGAGGATGCGCGGCATTCAAGCCCTTTGCTGTTTGCGCTTCGCTGGCCCTTGTGAAGCGGACAACAGTTTACGACCAGAAGCCTTTATGCGGCTCAGCCGCCTCCCCCTCCAGCATCGGCCCCAACACACTGACCTTGCGCTGCCCCTTGGCGAACACCTCGCGGCACGGCAGCGAGAACGTTGGGTTCTCCGGGTGATCGCCCGTCAACCCCAGCAGCGCATGCTCCGACAAGGCATAAACCACCCGCCCGATCCCGGTCCAATACACCGCGCCGGCGCACATGCAGCAAGGTTCGGCGCTGGTGTACAGCGTGCACAGTTCCAGCTCTTGCGGCGACAGCAGTTTTGCCGCAGCGGCGGCCGCCACCAACTCCGCGTGCTGAGTCGGATCGCCTTCCGGCGGCATCGAGTTATTCCCCGCTTCGACAATCACCTTGCCGTTGCGATCGGCCACCAATGCCGCGAACGGATGGCGACCGCGTTGCTTCGATGCCTCGGACAAGGCGATGGTCTGGCGCAGCAAGGTCAGATCAAGCTCGCTGACGCCGGCCGGGATGAGCTGAGTGAATTGATTCATGGGTAACTCCTGGGCAGTGGAAAACAAAAGTCAGTCGGCCAGTTCAGCGCCGATGGTTTCGGTCGATTTTTTATCGTTGTTGAGCAGGATGTTGAGGACGATGGCGGTGATCGCTCCGAGGAATATCCCGCTGTCGAGCACCAGTTTCAGGGTCGGGCCGACGTGTTCGAACAGCGCCGGAAAGGACATCGGCAGGACGCCGACGCTCACCGATACGGCGACGATAATGCCGTTGCGCGTGCCCTCGAATTGCACCCGCGACAGTTCCTGAATCCCCGCCACCGTGGTCATGCCGAACATGACGATCGCGCAGCCACCGAGCACCGGCGTCGGCACCGCGGCGATCAGCGCGCCGAGTTTCGGGAACAAACCCATCAACACCATGATTGCCCCGGCAGCGGCCACGACGAAGCGGCTTTTGACGTTGGAAAGCGCAATCAAACCAGTGTTCTGGGTGAAGGCGTTGTAAGGAAAACTGTTGAACAAGCCGCCGAGCATGGTCGACAAACCGTCGGCGCGAAACGCGTTGCCGAGGGTCTGTTGCGTGGTCGGTTTGCCGGTCAATTTGCCAATCGCCAGGCAGTTGCCGGTGGTCTCGGCCATGATCACCAGCATCGCCAGGGTCATGATAAGAATCGGCACCGGCGCGAATTCCGGGGCGCCGAAGGCCATCGGCGCACTCAGCTCAAACCACGCGGCTTCGCTGACCCGGTTGAAGTGAGTCATGCCGCAAGCCGCTGCGATCAGGCTGCCGACGAACAGGCCAATGAGCACGCTGAGGTTGCCGAGGAAGCCCTTGCATTTGGAGTAGATCACCAACGTCACGCTGACCGTGGCCAAACCCAGCAACAAGTTCGCCGGATTGCCGAAATCCGCCGAGTCGGGATTGCCGCCGCCCAGCCAGATCGCCGCCGCCGGCATCAGCGAGATGCCGATAATGGTGATCAGACTGCCAATCACCACCGGTGGAAAAAACCGCAGCAAACGACTAAACACCGGTGCCAGGGCAATGGTGATAAAGCCTGCCGCAATCACCGCCCCGAATATCTGACTGAGGCCGAATTCCTTGCCGATCATGATCATCGGCGCCAGGGCAATGAACGAGCAGCCCTGAATCAGCGGCAGCCGCGCGCCGAATTTCCAGAAGCCGAGGGTTTGAATCAACGTCGCAACACCCGAGGTCAACAGGTTGGCATTGATCAGCAACACCACCTGCGCCGAGGTAAGCCCCATCGCACTGCCGAGAATCAGCGGCACCGCCACTGCTCCCGCGTACATCACCAGCACATGCTGCAAGCCAAACGTGAACAACTGTCGCAGTGGCAAAACTTCGTCCACCGGATGAATGCGTTGTGTGGTCATTTCACACGCTCCTGAAGGTGCGGCATCTGTTGAGATCGCGGGCGCTCAGGGGCGTTTGAAGGGTAGATCCGCCCCGGAGATCGTTTGACGCGAGGGCATATTTGAACGTTTATTGCGATGAAACAAATTAGCAACCATCGCTTTTTTCGATGGCACGAATCTGGCATTCGTTACCTGCTTTCAACCCCCATCTTCGACCCGGGAGTCCACCGCTTGCGCTTCTCACTCGATCAACTGTTGATGTTCGTCCAAGTGGTCAAAAGCGGATCGTTCTCCGCCGCCGGGCGCAAACTGGGCAAGACCCAATCGACCATCAGCGCGGCGATTGCCAACCTCGAAACCGACCTTGGCGTCGACCTGTTCGATCGCAGCAACCGTAGCCCTGCTCTCACCGCCAGCGGCCACAAATTGTTGGTGCAGGCCGAAGCCGTACTCGAACGCTGCATGACCTTCGAAGCCCACGCCGATTGCCTTTCGGACAACGTCGAAACCAGCCTGACACTGGCGATTGAAACGCCATACGGCCCGATCATGCCGGTGCTCAAAGCCTTCGAAGCCGCGTTCCCCTTCGTCGACCTGATCATCCGCCATCCGGTGTACGGCGACGTCAGCGAACTGGTCAGCAGCGGCGAAGCGGTACTCGGCGTGGCGTTCTCGCAGCCCGGCTACCCCAAGGAACTGGCGTTCCAGCAACTGGGCAAACTGATCATGCTGCACGTCTGCCACCCCGAGCATCCATTGGCGCAACTCGATAACGTCAGCTTCGACGACCTGCACGTCCACCGGCGCCTGGCCTTCAGCGCCCACGCGAGCAAACTGCCGAGCAGCGAATACCTGCGCTCGACCCAGTTGTGGCAGGCGGAAAGTTATCTGGCGTTATTGGAAATGGTCCGCGCCGGGCTCGGTTGGGCCACCCTGCCCCGCCAGCTTGTTCAGCGTGAACTGGCCAAGGGGGAACTGGTGGAACTGCAGCTCTCGGCGTATCCGCATACCGACTGGCAGATTGGTGTGGATTTGCTCTGGGCGCGGCAACGGCCGCTGGGTAAAGCGGAGCGGTGGCTGAAGGAGAAATTGCAGGGGAATAAGGTGTATGAACTGGATCGCAACGGGCAGATCACCACGCTTTGACGTGGGAACGAAGAGGCCCGCGAAAGCGGGCCTCTATCAAGGGCTTTTTTAGCTACGCCAATCTGACTGTTTCAGTCTGAGCCTTGTTAGCAGGGCGAATCTTGAACCAGATGGAGTACATCGCAGGCAGGAACACCAGCGTCATGATGGTACCGACGAACGTGCCGCCGATCAGGGTGTAGGCCAGCGTGCCCCAGAACACCGAGTGTGTCAGGGGAATAAACGCCAGGATCGCCGCCATTGCCGTCAGCAGGACCGGTCGCGCACGTTGCACCGTGGCTTCGACCACGGCGTGGAACGGGTCCAGCCCTTCCAGCGTGTTGTGATGGATCTGCCCGATCAGAATCAGCGTATTGCGCATCAGGATCCCCGACAACGCAATCAACCCGACCAGCGCATTGATGCCAAACGGCTGATTGAAGATAAGCAGCGTCGGCACCACGCCAATCAAGCCTAATGGAGAGGTGAGGAAGACCATGATCATCGCCGCGATCGAACGCACCTGCACAATGATGATCAGCAACGTCAAGGCGATCATGATCGGCAGCAACGGCAGGATCGCCTTGCCCGCCTTGCCGGACTCCTCGATGGCACCCGCCTGCTCGATGCGGTAACCGGACGGCAGCGTGTCGATGATCGGCTGCAACTGCTTGATGATCGCACTCGATACATCCGGTGGCTGCAAGCCTTCGGCAATGTCGCCACGCACGGTGATGGTCGGCGTGCGATCACGGCGGCGCAGAATCGGATCTTCCATACGCACATCGACCTCGCCGATCTGCGACAAAGGGATGCGTTGTCCCGTCGCGCCGACCAAGGTGAAACCCTTGATTTGCGCCGGATCGAGCCTGATATTGCCCGCCGCACGCCCGACGACCTGCACAGAACGAATATCCTCGCGCACCGCGGTGATCGGCACTCCGCTCAGCAGAAACTGCAATTGCTGGGCGACCGCATTCGAGGTCAACCCCACGGCTTGCAGGCGGTCCTGATCGAGACTGAAATGCAATGTCGGGGTCAGCGGCCCCCAGTCAGTGTTCACCGTTCTCATCATCGGGCTGTCTTGCAGCACGCCCCGGACTTGCTCGGCGATGTCGCGCAACTTCGCCGGATCAGGCCCCATCACCCGGTAGGCAACCGGGAACGGCGAATAAGGACCGAAAACAATTTGTGTTGCCCTGACACGGGCCTCCGGAGCGAGCCCTTCTGCAACCGCTTCGCGCAGCCGGAACTTGAGGGTTTCGCGTGCTTCCTGACTGTCCGTAAGCACCACAATTTTCGCAAACGAGGGGTCGGGTAATTCCGGCGCCATCGCCAAAAAGAAACGCGGCGCACCCTGGCCGATATAGGCCGTGACGATTTTCGCCTCATCCTGTTTGTGCAACCAGGCCTCGACCTTGGCGGCGGCGGCGCTGGTCTGCTCGATCGAAGTCCCATAGGGCATTTGCACCTCGATCATCACCTCGGGGCGGTCGGAGGTTGGGAAGAACTGTTTCTTCACCAGCCCCATGCCTGGCACGGCGACGAAAAACAGCGTGACCACCGTGCCCGCCACCAGCCATTTGCGAGCGATCACCGCGGTCAGCAGCCGGCGGAAGCGGTTGTAATTCGGCGTGTTGTAGATCGCCGCGTGGCCACCTTCGACCTTCTTGATGTCCGGCAACAACTTCACGCCCAGATACGGGGTGAACGCCACCGCGACGACCCAGGACGCGATCAGTGCGATGCCGACAATCCAGAACATGTTGCTGGTGTACTCGCCGGCAGTGGACTGGGCAAAACCGTTCGGCAAAAACCCGATTGCCGTCACCAGCGTACCGGACAGCATCGGCGCCGCCGTATGGCTCCAGGCATACGCGGACGCTTTGATGCGGTCGTAGCCCTCCTCCATTTTCACCACCATCATTTCAATGGCGATGATCGCGTCATCGACCAACAGCCCGAGCGCGAGGATCAATGAGCCGAGGGTGATGCGATCGAAATTCTTGCCGGTGGCGGCCATCACCACGAACACGATCGCCAGGGTCAACGGCACAGCTGCGGCGACCACCACGCCTACCCGCCAGCCCATGCTGAGAAAGCACACGAGCATGACCACCAGCAGCGCGACAAAAAACTTGACCATGAACTCGCCGACCGCCGAGTCGATATTGACTGCCTGGTCGGTGACTTTGGCGAGGGTCATGCCCAATGGTATTTCTGCATTGATCCGCGCGGTTTCCGCATCCAGCGCCTTGCCCAGATCCAGACCGTTCCAGCCCTCGCGCATCACCACACCCAGCAGCAGCGCATCTTCGCCGTTATTACGCACAAAAAAGGTGGCAGGATCTTCGTAACCGCGTTCAACCGTGGCCACATCAGAGAGCTTGAGTGTGCGCCCCTGCACGGAGACCGGTGTGTCGCGAATTTTCTGCACCTTGTCGAAGGCGCCGTCGAGACGCAGAAACACCTGTGGCCCATGGGTTTCGATGGAGCCGGCGGGCGTCAGCACGTTCTGACCGTTCAGCGCGGCGAAGATGTCCTGCGGTGACAAGCCCAAGGTGGCCAGCCGGTCATGGGAAAACGAAACGTAGATGCGCTCGGCTTGCTCACCGATGATGTTGACCTTCTTCACACCCGGCACATGCAGCAGACGCTGGCGCATGGCTTCGGCATCACGCACCAGCAAGCGCTGTGGCTCGCCTTTGGCTTTCAAGGCGAACAGCGCGAAGGTCACGTCGGAAAACTCATCGTTGACCATCGGCCCGATCACACCGGACGGCAGCCTGATGGCTTCATCGTCAAGTTTCTTGCGCGCTTGATAAAACTCTTCCTGCACTTGCGCGGGTGGCGTGCTATCGAGCAACGACACCATCGTGAACGCCAGTCCCGGACGGGTGTAGGTTTCCGAGCGGTCGTACCACTTGAGTTCCTGCAGGCGCTTCTCAAGGGGTTCTGCGACCTGGTCCTGCATCTCTTGCGCCGTCGCACCCGGCCACGCGGTAATCACGGTCAACTGCTTGACCGTAAACGGTGGATCTTCCGCACGCCCCAGCTGAAAGAACGACAACGTCCCTGCAACAGCAATCAGAAAAATCAGGAACACCGTGATCGCCCGCTCGCGCACGGCGATGGCCGAAAGATTGAAGCGTCCCTGGCTCATGGACGACTCCCGGCAACGCTGGCTTCGCTCTGCTGCGGCAATCGTACTTCTTCGCCATCGCGCAGCAGATGGGCGCCCAACGCTACAACCTGCTCACCGGCAGCGAGGTCGCCGGCGATGCGGGCCGAATCATCACTCAACCCCAGCACCTGAACCGCTCTCCAGCTCACGGTTGCCGGTGTCCCGGCGATCACCCATACACCGGGTCCTTTGCCCGGGTCGTAAACAGAGGCGATGGGGACTTGTAACGCCTGTGTCTGAGTGGCGCCGTCGGCAATGCTGAGGGTCACGGTCGCACCGATTGGTGCGTTGGCCAGCGGTCCCTCGAGCACATAGCGCGCTTCGAATGTGCGCGTCGTGCGGTCTGCGGAGTCCGAAAGCAGCCGCAGTTTTGCCGTCACCGCCGCTGAATTGACCCCGTAGAGGTTCGCTTGTGCGGTGGAGCCGGCTGCCGGACGCAGGGTTTCGGGCAAATGCACGATGGCTTCACGCTGACCTGCGCGCGCCAGGCGCACCACCGGTTGTCCCGGGCTGACCACTTGTCCTGGCTCGGCGAGCGTTTCCACCACCACGCCGTCCGCATCAGCGACCAGCAACGCATAACCTGAAGCATTACTCGCTACGTCCGCTTGCGCTTGCGCGGCGTTGAGCTGCGCCTTTGCCGTCTCCGCGGCGGCTCTGTACTGGTCGTAGGCTGATGCCGAAATGGCGCCAACGCCGACCAGTTTGCGATAGCGAGCCTCGTCGTCGGCTGTCTGCTTGGCGCGGGCGCGAGCCGCTATGACCTCCGCCTGCTGCGCCCGCGCTTGCAGTCCGAGATCAATCGGGTCGAGACGCATCAGCGGCTGCCCCCGCTTGACGGCCTGCCCTGTATCCACCAAACGTTCGAGCACCTTGCCCGAAACGCGAAACCCCAGGTCGCCCTGAACACGCGCCGCGACCACGCCGGTGAAAGAGCGAGCGACATCGGCTGATGCTTGAACGGCAGCGGATCTGACCAGTGGCGCCTGTGTGCGGGGATCTGCAACGCTGGAAGATTCGCCACAGGCGCTCAGGGCGAGAGGCAACAAGCATGCGGCAATGGGGAAAGGTCGGAGCCGGCGCATAGATTCCCTTACTGAGGAATAGGATGATCATCATATTCTCAGTCTTGTGACCAATATCGTCAATAGTCACTATTTTGGAAATGACTGCATCCTGACCATCAGCAATAAAGGACTACCAATCGACCGACAGGAACGACTCGTAAGTATTATGGTTACTGGCAGTCTGAGCTGCAAGAAGCCATATTATCCATATGACCAATTCAATATATGGTCACTTGGAGCTAAATGGATATCTCTCCCGCCACTCATGTGCAGGGAACAGGAAACTTGATATGAGGATGTCGCCTTGACTTGAGTCGCCTGAAAATTTTGCTCAGGGAAGGGTCAAGGCATGAGGCTGCGCAGGATGAGATTGGTGGTCAGCGTGGGCGCTTGCTCGATCAAATCCAGATTGTGTTGCAACAGCAGCGGATTGACGAAAGGTCGCAGCGCCAGATTGATCGCCTCGACGGTCTCGTCCAGCGGGGTCTTGCGCTCGAACTCCCCCGCTTCTCGACCTTGACGCACGATGTCGACGATAAAGCCCTTGATCTGCGCTTCATACACCTGAGCACTGTTCCAGCGCTCCGAGGCGGAAAACGCCGCGATGTCGTAGAGCTTGCGATCATTGAAGAACAGGTCCACGCCCGTGGCGATCACGGTTTTCACCAACCTGCGCAAACGCTCTGTGGCTGAAAGCGCTTGCGCGTTAATCGCCTGTTCGACGGCGGCAACGATCTGGCCCAGACAGTTGGTGCAAATGGCCTCGCCAATCGCCTGCTTGGAATCAAAGAATTTATAGATGTAAGCCTTGGAAAAACCGATGGCCTTGGCCAGGTCAGAAACCGTAGTTTTACCGTAGCCGTATTGGCTGAAGTGCTCGTTGGCCGCAGCGACAATCTGGTTACGAATGTCGTGTTCGGCGGGGCCGCGAGTGCTCGGCGAGGAGGCAGATAGGGATGGCTGATTCATGGGGGCAGCTTACTCATCCTCTCGAATACTGACAACTCGCCAAGCATTGTTGAACGTGTTACACGACTGCAGCTTCAACCGTTCTGGAACGCCACGCAAACCCCAACACCATCAGCAACCCCAGGCCCGCCATTGCCGCGCCGGCCAGGGAGATCGCCGGATAACCCAGCCCACTGCTGATCACCGCACCGCCCAGCGCTGCGCCAATCGCATTGCCGAAGTTGAAGGCGCCGATGTTCACCGCCGAGGCCAGATTGGGCGCGTCCTTGGCCGCTTCCATCACACGCATCTGCAGCGGCGGCACCAGGGCAAAGCTGGCAATACCCCAGATCAGAATGGCCACGGCGGCCGGCAGCGGCCAACGCATCAGTACGGTGAACGCCAACAACACGACAATCAGCACGCTCAGCGAGACGATCAGGGTGCGATCGATCGAACGGTCAGCGGCCTTGCCGCCCCACATGTTGCCCAGCGTCAACCCGACACCGTAAAGCATCAGCATGGCGGTGATGAAGGCGGTGGACGCATGGGTCTCGCTGCTGAGGATCGGCGCGATGTAGGTGAAGACGGTGAACATCGCGCTCGAGCCGACCACGGTCAGGGCCAGCGCGGCCAGCACCGGGCCTCGCCCCAAGACGCGGATTTCCGCCATGACACCGACACTCTGCGGCGCCCGCACGTTGGGCAAGGCGAACCACAATGCGGCCATGGTCAGCACGCCCAGGCCGGTAATGCCCCAGAACGCCGTGCGCCAACCGAACAGTTCGCCAAACCAGGCGGCCAGCGGTACACCGCCGATGGTCGCCAGAGTCAGGCCCATGAACATCGCCGCCACTGCCCCGGCGCGTTTTTCCGGGGCGACCAGGGTAGCGGCGACGACGGAGCCAACGCCAAAAAAAGCACCGTGGTTCAGTGAGGTCACGACCCTGGCG
This sequence comes from Pseudomonas sp. MYb2, assembly GCF_002979955.1. Classification (NCBI taxonomy): domain Bacteria; kingdom Pseudomonadati; phylum Pseudomonadota; class Gammaproteobacteria; order Pseudomonadales; family Pseudomonadaceae; genus Pseudomonas; species Pseudomonas sp. MYb2. The sequence continues at coordinate 178,822 of NZ_PCQC01000006.1, read as the reverse complement.
ACCATCAGGCTGTAGTAATCGGTGGCCAACGCTGACATCAGATTACCCAGGGTGAAAATCGCCATGAGCCCGATCAGCAGATAGCGCCGGGGAATCCTGCCGGTGGTCAGGGTCATCAGCGGTGCGCCGAGCAATACGCCTAGCGCATAAGCACTGACCAGCAAACCGGCTGCGGGAATGGAAACGCCCAGATCCGCAGCGATACCCGGCAACATGCCCATGGGGGCGAATTCTGTAACGCCGATGCCGAAGGCACCGATGGCGAGTGCAACAAGTGGTGGATTGATACGCATGAAAAGCTCCTCATCTATGCTGCCAATGCTACGATCCCGCCCTTTCAGGCGGTAGATAGCGTTTTTGGCAATCACCTTTGCGTAGGAGGCACAAGTGGATTTCAACGGCAGGTCAGGTGAAATGAGCGTGTTCACCACCGTCGCACAGGAAGGCAGCTTGTCGGCCGCCGCGCGTGCACTGGGTCTGACACCCTCGGCAGTCAGTCGGATCATCGCGCGCACCGAGCAACGGCTTGGCACCCGCCTGCTGTTGCGCACTACCCGAGCGATTACCTTCACGGCCGAGGGCGAAGCGTTCCTGCGCGGCGCCCGGCGGATCCTCGCCGACATGGACGAGGTCGAAGAAGCCATCGCCGATCAGGGCGTGCCCAAGGGGCGATTGCGGGTCAGTGCCGCCCTTGGTCATGGACGCCTGGCCATCGTTCCATTGGTCGCAGCCTTCAGCGCGCGTTACCCGAACATCGTCGTCGACCTCACCCTCGGCGACGAAGTGGTCGACATTCTCGGCGGGCAGGCCGACGTCGCGGTGCGCTTCGGTCATCTGCCCGACAGCCCGCTGACCGCACGCAGGATCGGCACCACCGGCCAGGTCGTGGTGGCATCGCCGGAGTATCTGCAGCGCCACGGCGTCCCGCAGGAACCGGAAGACTTGCTACAGCACAACTGCCTGCGCTTCAATTTCAAGCGTGCCGAACCCAACTGGCCATTTATCGGCGATGGCAAAGCGTTTTCCCTGAAGGTCAGCGGCAACATCGAATGCAGCAGTGGTGAAGCGTTGGCACAATTCGCCCGAGTCGGTGCCGGCATTGCCCGTATCGGAGAGTTCAGCGTGAGCGAGGATCTGCAGCGCGGCGAGCTGATTGCGCTGCTGGAGGCCTGGAACCCCGGAGACCAGGAACCGATTCATGCGGTGTTCGTTGGTGGCGCGGCGATGCCGGCGCGGGTGCGATTGTTTGTGGACTTCTTGCTGGAGCATCACCGGATGTCAGCCGGGGCGTAAGCTGATATTTGCGGATACTCGTGAAGTTGATGGCTGTCGTTAAAGACAGATTTCGGCCAATAGCGGATCGTCGTGAATGTCCGCTTTCGGCCCAGAGTGTGTAAAACCGCGCAGGTGTGCTGTCGGTGCGTAGTGCCCACGGTAGTTAGCCGAGTAGTTGCTCGCCGTAAGCCCTGCGTGTCGTCACTATGGTCTTGGAGGTTTCAGCGAGGCTTCTAGCGCCAGGTAGTCAACCAAGCCAACGCTTTCAGGCCGACAACGCCTTCATCAAGCCGCTGGTGCCGAGGATTTTTATAACCCGTTTCATGTTGTAGGCGAGTACGTTCAAGCTCATTTCAGCACCCACGCCCTCAAGCTTTCGAGTCAAGAAACGCGTAGCGCCCATCCATTGCTTCAGCGTCCCGAAGGGATGCTCGACCGTACGTTTGCGGATGCGCATCATGTCCGGCGCTTTGCTTAGCCGAAGCTGCATCTTCTCTAATACTGCCTCATGCTCCCAGCGTCGGATTCGCCGTTCCGTACTAGGTGTGCACTGCAATTTCAACGCACAGCCTTGGCATTTCGAACTCCAATAACGATGCAGCTTCATGCCTTTCTCGACGCTGGAGAAGCGCCATATCAGCGTTTCCCCAGCTGGGCATACATACTGATTTTTCGCGGCGTCATAGATAAAAGCGTCGTTGTTAAAACGCCCATCAGCCTTGTCTGCTGATTTGCTGCCATCGATGGCGACCAGAAGCAGGACCTCAGGATGGTAAGCAGGCCGGCCGGTATCAGCAGGAACAGCACCTTCAAAACCCAAATTGACCAAGTCCAGTTCGTCGACGAAGACGTCGACTGTGCGCACGGGGTTGGTATCGCTGACGCAGTCGTCGAGGCTCTCGGGAAGCAATGTGCTTTGGCCGCGCTGTTCACCTTGGATGAAGCGCTTCATGGGCAGCCCTGCTGAAGTATCATTACCCCATCATAATGCTACGAGCTAGGTGGGCGCCCCCCGCCAATCAGGACTGCACTCCACATCTCAACTGTTAGGGAAGATATACGTTAAATGCGTGAGCGAAAGGCAGCACGATTACTAGTTATAAGCCCCTCTCGAGATGTCCTGCTTTTCAAATTTCTTCACAAAGACGGTGCCTTAGCCGGGAGAAATTACTGGGCCACCCCTGGCGGTGGCCTTGAGGATGGAGAAACATTTCACGCCGCGGCAATACGTGAACTGCGTGAGGAGACCGGTATTCAAGTCAACACAGTTGTAGGGCCTGTGGCAGATCGCAGGTTTTCAATGCTCCTGCCCAGCGGCGAGACGGTATTGGCAGTTGAGCAGTATTTCGTTGTGCACGCAGAAAACCTTGTCCTTTCCAGCTCCGAATGGACCTTACACGAGACTCAGGTCATGGCAGATCATCACTGGTGGTCCGCTCCCGAGCTGAAATCTACTGGAGAAACGGTATGGCCAGAGGCATTAGTTGAGATGCTCGTGGATGCAGGTGTCTTCGAACCGGATGCGTAACCGTCACCGCGAGTCCATATGCGTTTTTACACACTCTGGGCCGATAGCTGCCACTCACGAACGACCGTTTTCGGCCAAAAGCGGTCATGTGCGATTCATAAAAGTGCCCATTAAAGAGCGAATCATTTAGCAGGTCTTTGATTGATTGCACCGATCAGACGGCCCCACTATTCCCGTTATGCTATACGTCAGCACGGCCAGATTTTTGTGTCGTTTGGGGAGAAAAACCTGGCGTCCGCCAGGTGAGATGAAGCATTACGGTTGCACAAAGTGCGAAGGGCAATCCCACCGAAAGCGACACTTTGTAGGCCAGCAATAGTCCCGCTGCGCAACCAACGAAAGCGGCTAAAACGAGAAAGCCGGCGTCTGCCTTTTCCGTTCCCGGTCGAATAATTAATTTTAGTAAGCCATGCATCTGTAAATTCTCTACAAAAGGTGTTTTTGCATCGCCCTGATAAGCCTAGATCTCATCAACCGTCATTGATGCGAGTAGTTTTCTCTCGGCGTCATTGGGAATTAGCCCTGTCGTCTCCGCGAGCAAGACAGACAGGCCGCTACTGTTGGTCACAATTACCTCGGCTTGAGCCCGATTGCCCTCATCGATCCCCATAATTTTCCACACACAGGAAAGCTCATCCCCCACATAAACGGGGCGCTTGAAGCGCAAATTCATGGAAGTAGCCAGCCACCCCAACTGCCCTCCGATCTCTGTGATCAATGTCGCGGTAAGCAAACCGTGAGCGATGACACCATCAAAGCCTTTGGCCTCTGCATACATGGCATTGGAATGCACTGGGTTGTGATCGCGCGATAGCGCTTCAAACTGGGCGATGTCTGCGTCCGAAAAAGTGCGTTTGATTTCAAAAGTGTCACCTTCCTCGAGGCCTTCTATCGCCTTCTGGCGCAGTGTGCTCATTGCCATCTCCGATGCTCTAAAAAGTATGTTCTGGCCCAGGGAATGAGCCCGATTCGACATCTTTAGCGAAGGCTTGAGCAGCGTCACTCATCACCTTTCTCATATCCGCATACTGCTTGACGAATCGCGGCAACTGACCATCCCTTAGTCCCGCCATGTCCTGCCAGACAAGCACCTGTGCATCGCAGCCATTACCAGCACCAATTCCTACGGTAGGGATGGAGACTGTCTCGGTGATCCTCGTTGCTACATCGCCTGGCACCATCTCTATCAGCAGGCCAAACGCCCCAGCACGCTCGAAGGCAACGCTCAAGTCAATCAACCGCTGCGCGTCTTCGCCTTTGCCCTGGATGCGGTATCCGCCCAGCTGATGTTCTGCCTGTGGGGTAAAACCGATATGGGCCATAACCGGTATGCCAGCGGCTATCAACATCTCAACCTGCGCAAGCATCTCGATCCCTCCTTCGAGCTTTACGGCATGAGCGCCGCCTTCCTTCATGAAGCGCACTGCGGTATGGAAGCATTGCTCAGGCGATCCCTGATAAGAGCCAAAGGGCAAATCGGCAATGACCAACGCCCGTTCGGTAGCACTCGAAACCGCTCTGACAAGAGGAAGCATCTCGTCAACTGTTATTGCCAACGTCGAGTTATGTCCAAACACGTTGTTGGCAGCGGAATCGCCTACGAGCAGCACTGGAATTCCTGCCGCCTCAAACACTGACGCTGCGTACATGTCATAAGCAGTCAACATGGCCCATTTCTGACCCAGTACCTTCATATCCCGTAAATGTGGAATTCGTACCCTACCGCGACGCGGGCTGTTATAGGGGGCAATATTTTGATCAGACATTTCGCTTCCTCAATTCAAATGGCCAGCCGCTCGGCAGCTAGAACCACAGCGATTACGATCATGGCGGCTCCCGATATCCGACTCACATTGATTGCCGCTGCTGGTCGTGAAGCAAGCACCGCACCAGCGCCATAGCCGACCGCGAGATAGACGACACCGCAACTGACACCATGAATCAGGCCTAGGGTGACAATCTGAGCCCCTACTGGCCATGCGGCTGACGCATCAGTGAACTGAGGTAGCAGCGCCAGGAACAACAATAGGACTTTCGGGTTGAGACCGCTGACGCATAGTCCCTTTATCGCCCAGGCCATCCCGGCACCTTCATCGCGGGATGCCCCTTGAGCAGGCAGCGAAGGCTTGAACAACATGTTAAGGCCGAGCCATAAGAGATAGGCGGCCCCCATCAGCGTTAACGTCAGCAATGCATAGGGAATTTTGACCAGCACCCCGCCCACACCTGCGGCGACGATCAGCGTGGCCACAAGATGGCCGGAAACCATGCCGGCTACGGCGGGTAAGACGCGGCCTCGCAAACCTGCCGAAATCGCGTAGGCCCAGTCGACCCCGGGCGTGATAACAAACAAAAATGATACGGCCCAAAACGCCATAATCAGAGAAACAGTCACGATCAAATCCTTCCTCTTCCATCAATTCAAAGCGCCGCTTGGCCCTGAAAAACCTTGATAGAAGGATAATGAAAGCGAGGTGGTATTATCTTTCGAAGATACCTGTCAAAGCTCACTGAATTAGAAGGTTTTACTTAATGGATCGCATGGACAAGAAGATTCTTGCGCAACTACAGCAAGATGGTCGTCAGTCACTGACGGAGCTGGCCGACCGCGTAGGTCTCAGTTTGTCTCCATGCCATCGACGCGTTCGGGCAATGGAAGATCAGGGAGTGATCAAGGGTTATCGAGCTCAACTATCCGCAACTGAGTTAGGACTCAATTTCTCGTCCCTGATATTCGTGACGCTTAGAGAGGGACACCAAAAAGCAGTAGCTGATTTTGAAGATGCTTTACCGCGAATTCCTTACATCGTCCAAGCTCAGAGACTTTTTGGTGATCCTGATTACCTGCTGATGGTGGTGACAGCAGATCTTCCTGCATTTCAAAAACTGTACGATGAGGAACTGTCGAGGTTGCCCAACGTACAGCGTCTGACATCGACGTTGGTGATGAAGCACGTGATCATTGATCGTCCGCTGCCGTTAGAATGAAGTTCAAATATTGCGGATAACGTAGGGAAGCCGTCAGGCTTTTGTCGAATCGCCCCAAAGCTAAGATACGGATGCCTTGGGGCCGCACTTGGAATGCCTGATCTGACCGCCTCTGAAGCCCACGGCTAAAGACTAAATTCAGAGGTTACATGCCGGAAGACAAGCGTGCCGCGCCCACCAAGCCGTCCAGCCAGTCCTGATGACCGTTGATCATCGGATTGGGTTTGGCCTTGGCGAGATCCTCCGCTGGTTTACCCTTCTGTGTTTCCTGAGTCAGGATGCGCACTCGTCCACCAGAGAGGTCTTCAATAAGCCAGGCATGGTGAACGTCAAGCCGAGCGTTACCCTCACCCGACCATCCATGCCACGCAATTCGTCCTGGAGAGGTTAGGGTTGGCGGCACGTACTCATTGCATAAAGCCTCGACCGGAAAGCCGAACGTTTCAAAGTAGAAAGATACCCCGTCTTGCAGATCCGGCCCGATGTGATCATGAAACTGGATGTTTGCCGAGTTGGCGTAGTACGAGGGCCATCTCTGCGCCTGGCTGAGCAGAGGCCATACGTGTGCGGCACTCAATCCCGCGATGATGACCTCGTTAGAGACAAAGTTTTCGGTAAACCCTGGCAGGTAGCCTTCAGGCCAAATGATCTCGTTCATGGTTATGCAGCGCTCAGTTGATGAATTGAGACCATGATGGGTGTAGGCTAGAAATAAGACCAATCGCTATGTTTTATTTCGCACATCATGAATCCTGATATCAGAACTCTCGATCTCAACCTGCTCAAAGCACTGGATGCGTTGCTCGACGAACGTAGTGTTACGCGAGCCGCAAATCGACTATCGCTCACCCAGCCTGCTGTGAGCGGCATGCTTAACAGGCTCCGAGAAAGCTTCGCCGATCCGCTTTTCGTGCGCGCCCAACGCGGCATCGTGCCAACGTTGCGCGCTGAGCAACTTGCAGCACCGGTTAAGAAATTGCTGGCAGATATTGAAGGCATGCTTCAGCCGCAAAGCTTTGATCCGTTGACGGCGAGCATGACAATAAGGATTGCTTCGACCGACTATGCATTGCGCGCTGTAGTCGTACCATTTCTCAGCGCGCTAAGGATACAAGCGCCGAACATCCGCGTTAGTGTCCAGCCAGTGGATCATCAAGAGCTTCAAAATCAGCTAGATCGAGGTGAGATCGATCTCGCATTGGTTACCCCTGAAGCGGTAACACCAGGATTGCATGCGATGGCACTCTTTGATGAAAGCTATGTATGCGTGATGCGCGCTGATCACCCAGATGCGCTGAATGGCAAGCTTTCACTGGATCGATTCTGCGCATTGGATCACGCCTTGGTTTCGCCGGCAGGGGGTGGTTTTCATGGAGTGACGGATGATGCTCTTGAAAAACTTGGAAGATCACGTCGAGTGACAGTGTCGGTGACCAGCTTTCTGGTACTTCCAGAGATTCTAACGTACAGCGACATAATCGCTGTCGTGCCGCGTCGATTGGCAGTGAACAACATCGGGCTCACATCAATAGAGCCGCCTGTTGAAATTCCAGGCTTCAGAAAAATCCTGGTCTGGCATGAACGAACTCAGCGAGACGCAGGCCATCGCTGGGTGCGTTCACTTATCGTTGAAACACTACGGACACTCGATTGAAGCAAACGGGTGGCCAAACATGCGAAGTCGTCGTGGCAGCTGCGGTTTAGAGACCCGTCCCGTTGTGTCAAAAACCCAAGCTCGGTGTCCATAACCAGCTCAGTTTCCAGACAGTCTGTGACGGAATCGTCCTTGGGCTCGTGGGGCACCTTCGAGTTATTGTCTGCTACTGATAGCCGCCCCTTGCGAGCGACAGCAATGGGTAGGTAACGACCACATGCTAATGACTGCTTATGGCCGATAGCAGCTGATCACGAATGGCAAATTTCGCCCCAGCTTTTAAAACAAACGGAAGCAAGTATTCAGCTTACTGTCTGTGAGGTGCAACCCGCAGCAGTCGGCCGCTCAGGCGCAGGCCGTCACGCATATTCATCCCCATTAATGCGAGATTGGTGGCCCCTGCGATCAGTTCGATTACCTGCACGAAGTAAAAACGCGTATCCAGGCTTCCCGCCGACGCCCATTGATTAAGCACTATGGCGCACGGCAGCAGAACCAACAGGCCATTGGCGGCAATGAATGGCATGCGTTTCTTCTTCAAAGCGACCAGTCGTCCTTATCGTTTCCGACTCATTAACACTCCACTTGCACCGGTCGCAATCATTGCCGGTACCAGTATCCAAAGCCCGGGACTCACAATCAGGTGCTTGAGTGTGGCTGTCGAGTGTCGGGAGCCCATGAGTTCGACAAAAATGGTCGACAGAAAGAAGGTGGCGATCGATCAACGAGCTTTCACAGGGTCTGGCAGATCAAAGCGACTCACCCGCCGAGCTTCCACTGCATACAACAAAGCCCTGACTATTCAGGGCTTTGTCGGTTCTGGGCACGCGCGACCTGCTCCACATGGGTGGATCGCTTGCGCGTTTTTTCAGCTCTTTACGCGTACTTGCGAGAAGCACTCTCCTGATTGACCAACGGCTTTGCCACTCCAGATCGCTGATGGAATGCAGACGAGGCCATCAAACAACAACCGAGCCGTGCGCATCAGTCCGCACCCGAGCAATCGCTCGTCCTGCAAGCGCAACTCCACAGTGAACTCGCCCGTCGGATGTTCGATCGACAGGCGTTTCACCTCGCCCTCCTCCACAACGGCCATGACCGCCGCCACACTGCCTTTGATCAGGCAGGCGGCAGCCACGCTGACCGCGCCGAACACGCCAATGCTGGTGTGGCAGCGATGGGGAATGAAACTGCGTGTGGTGATGGCCCCACCTACCTGCGGCGGTGCAATCAGGCACATCTTCGGTACGTTGCGCTGACTCACATCACCCAGATTCATGCGCTGTCCCGCTTGCAGGCGGATGGACTCCAGACGCTGTTTCAGTGAAGCATTGACGTCGAGTTGCGCGGGACTCTCATAGCCACTGCAACCAAGCTCTTGCGCGTTGATCAGCACCACGGGCATGCCGTTATCGATGCAGGTCACTTCGACGCCGTCGATCACGTCCCGGGCGTTGCCGGTCGGCAACATGGCACCGCAGCTGGCGCCAGCGACATCCTCGAATTCGACAATCAGCGGCGCGGCCTGCCCCGGCACGCCGTCGATACGCGCGTCGCCGTCGTAGCGCGCCTCACCATCAGACGTTGGCACATGGGCGATGGCGATCTGTCCGGTGTTTTCCATGTAGATCCGCACTGGGGTGACATCGGCTGTCACTGCTACCAACCCACGCTCGATGGCGAACGGACCGACACCGGCGAGGATGTTTCCGCAGTTCTGACCGTAATCGACACGCGGCTCATCCACCAGCACCTGGGCGAAAAGGTAATCGACATCGGCACCCGCGCGGCTCGACGGTCTGACGATCGCCACTTTGCTGGTCAGCGAATCAGCGCCGCCAATGCCGTCAATCTGCCGCGCATCCGGCGAGCCCATCACCGCCAGCAGCACGCGGTCTCGCAGCGCGGGCTCGTGCGGTAAATCGTCGGCCAGAAAGTAAGCGCCTTTCGACGTACCGCCGCGCATCAGCAGACAGGGAATGCGGGTCTGCGCCATGCTCAGTCTCCCAGTTCTTCAAGACTGTCGACGTAACGCAAACCCTTTTCCGCCAGGCGCGCGCGCATGTTGTAGATGTCCAGACCCAGTTCGCCCTTGGCCAGGCGCAGGGCCTTCTGTTCCTCCAGGTCGGCGCGGGCGCGACTGGCTTCGACGACTTGCTGCAGCTCGGTGCGTCGCACGACCACCACACCATCGTCATCAGCAACAACCACATCACCCGGGTGCACCAGTTGCCCGCCGCACACCAGCGGCAGGTTGACCGAGCCCAGGGTTTCTTTAATTGTGCCTTGCGCGCTGATGGCACGGGACCAGACCGGGAAGCCCATTTCGCGCAGGGTGTGGGTGTCGCGCACGCCCGCATCAATCACTAGCGCCCGAACGCCGTGGGCCTTGAGCGAGGTGGCCAAAAGGTCGCCGAAGTAGCCGTCGGTGCACGGCGAACTCGGTGCAACCACGAGAATATCGCCGGGCCGGCATTGTTCGACGGCCACGTGGAACATCCAGTTGTCACCCGGCGCAACCAGCACCGTGACGGCTGAACCACTGATCACCGTGCCTTGTTGAATCGGTCTGATCGAAGTCGCGAACAGTCCTTTGCGACCCTGCGCTTCATGAATGGTCGCGACCCCGAAGCGTTTCAACTCATCGATTAGCGCTGCTTCGGCGCGCTGAATATTGCGCACGACAACGCCAGTCTTGCCGATATGTTCGCTCATCCCAGATTCTCCGTGACACGCGGGAAAATACTCTGGTAACCCTCGCCATAGACGATGTTGCGGGTTGAGGTGATCCCGACATTACGTTTGGCTTGCACACCGCGTTGCAGGGCGACGCGCGTGTAGTACTCCCACAAATGCTCCTGCCCGGCCATGCACTGGATGGCCGCGTACTTCTTGTCCCAGACATCAGTGATGTCGAGCAGCACATCGGGGCGCCATTCGCATTGCTCGGGCTGGTGCGGCTCGAAACTGTAGACCGGCGGCGCGCCGACGATTTTCTCACCCGGTTTATAGCCTTCGGCCTGGGCGATGATGCGCGCCTCCTGGGTCAGGTTCATGGCCAGCGGGTGATCGTAGTTATACGGGTCCTTGAGCGAGTGACTGAGGACGAACTCCGGTTGCACCCGGCGGAACACATCGGCAAGACGGAACAAGGTTTCCTTGTCGGCGCGCATCGGGTAATCGCCGATATCGAAGAACTCGACACTGGCCCCGAGAATGTCGGCGGCGGCCTGAGCCTCTTCGCGACGTGCGGCTTTGACCTTGTCTTCGCTCATCTCGCCCTTGCGCCACAGCTTGGCGGATTCGCCGCGCTCACCGAACGACAGGCAGACGATGTGAACGTGGTACCCCTGCTGTGCATGCAGGGCGATGGCGCCACCGGCACGCCAGACAAAATCGGCTGAGTGGGCGCTGACAACCAGCGCGTTTTTGGTTGAATCGATCATTGCGGATTCTCCTCTTGCGTTGCGAAAGAGCATCGCATCGCACCCCGCCGACGGAGTAATGCGTTCGAGTGTTCGAGGTATGCGTTTTTTTTATTGCCACTCGAAAATAGCGGCGGCATAGTCGTCGAATTCGCCGACCCGCAGAGCCCTTGCCCATGGAAAACCTTGAACTGCCGAGCCTGATGCACGTGCGCGCCTTCGTCCGCGTGGCTGATCACGGCAGCGTCTCCAAGGCGTCAATCGCGCTGTACCGGGCGCAATCGGTGGTCACCCGCTCCATTTCCGAGTTCGAAGAACGGCTGGGCGTGATGCTGTTCGAGCGCCACGCCAACGGTATGCGCCTGACCGATTTCGGTGAACGCTTGCTACCCCGTGCGCGAAGGGTATTGGCGGAGCTTGGGAGCGTGCCGACATTGCTCGGCCAAGGTGAGAAAGCTGCGATTGAACCGCTTTATCTGTTCCAGGCGCGACGCCTGCAAGTGTTCGTCAAACTCTGTGAAACCCAGCACATGCAGACAGTGGCCAACCTGCTGGGGCTGAGTCAGCCCGCGGTCAGTTCGACGCTGAAAGTGCTGGAAAATGGCTGCGGCCAATCGCTGTTCGAGCGCACGCCGCGTGGTTTGCAACCGACCCGCGCGAGTCATGACATCCTGTTTGCAATCCGCCGTGCGCTGAACGAACTGCGCCATATCGACAGCGACATCACCGCCCTTCGCGGTGCCTTGCACGGTGTTGTGCACGTCGGCGCCCTGCCCCTCGGCCGCACCCGCATCCTGCCCGAGGCCATCGTGCGCCTGATGGCAGAGCATCCCGGCATTCAAGTGATCACCAATGAGAGTCCCTTCGACCTGCTGGCTACCGAGTTGCGTGCCGGCGATGTGGATTTCATTTTGGGTGCACTGCGTTCATCGACTTATGCCAGCGACTTGGTCGGTGAGTCACTGCTGACAGAGGAAATGGTCGTGCTTGCGCGGCGTGATCATCCGCTCTACGGCAAAACCGGCCTGCAAGATCGTCTCGCTAACGCGCAGTGGGTATTGCCGCGCGCCGGTTCGCCGGCGCGCAAAATGCTCGACGACTGCTTCGCCGGTTTCGGCATTCCGGCGCCTTCCCCGGTGGTGGAAAGCGCCGACATGGCGATCATTCGCGGACTGTTGTTACGCTCGGACATGCTCGCGGCCGTTTCAGCGCATCAACTGGAACAGGAGATCGCGTCCGGCGAGTTGTGCATTTTGCCGCTGGAGCTGAAACAGACCGCCAGAGCCATTGGCCTGACCTACCGCAGCGGCTGCCTGCACTCACCCGTCGCGCAGGCGTTGATGGAAATGATCCGCCGGGTGATCCGAACTCAGGCCAATGAAGCGGTTAAAGCAGGCTCAACGGATAGCTGATGATCAAGCGATTCTCGTCGAAGTCATTGCTGCTGTAATCGCGGCGAATGCTCGAGTTGCGCCAGCGCAGGTTGAGGTTCTTCAACGCACCGCTTTGCAGCGTGTAGCCCAACTCGGATTCGCGCCCCCATTCCTTGCCGTCGGTGACGGCCCCGCTGTGCACGTTGTCGCCGCTGATGTAACGGTTCATCAGGGTCAGACCGGGCACGCCGAGCACGGCGAAATTGTAGTCATGGCGCAGTTGCCAGGATTTCTCCTGCGCATTGTCGTAGCTGTTGTTGTAGCTGTCGTTGGCCAGCGTTCCGCCGCTGGTGCCGTTGACTCTCATCCAGGCATCGTCGCCGCTGAGCTTTTGCAAACCGAGGTAAAACGTGTTGCCGCCGTAGCGTGCCGACAGCAATGCCGAGAACGTGCGGTTGTCCAGATCGCCTGCGCGGGCACCGCCATCCTCGCGCCCCCAGAAGTAGCCAAGATTGGCGCCCAGCGTCCAGTCACCCAGTGGTTGGCTATGAACCAATTGCAGATATTGTTGCTGGTAGATGTCCTTTAGCTGAGCATTCCACACGCCGATCATCGTGCGTTTTTCGTTGAATGCATATTCGCCACCGACGAAGTTGAAACGGTCAGAGGTAAACGCGGTTTTGCCCTGCATGAACATGTCTTCCATGCTTGAATCGTTGCGCGGACTGTTCTGCCGGAACTGACCGCCATACAGGGTCAACCCGGCGATATCCTGAGAAGTGACCTGGCCGCCACGAAAGGTTTGTGGCAACGAGCGACCGTCGTCGGAACGCAATATCGGCAACACTGGCATCCACTCGCCGAGCTTGATTTCGGTCTTGCCGACTTTCATTTTCCCGGCGACAGCCAGGCGACCAAATTGATCGGCCGGTCGGCCATCACTGTCCAGCGGCAGTAATTGCGTACCACCCGTGCCTTGCCCGCCGTCAAGCTTCAGCGAATACAGGCCCAGCACATCCACACCGAAGCCGACGGTGCCTTGGGTGAATCCGGAGCGCAAATCGAGAATGAAATTCTGCGTCCATTCCTCGGCTTTGCCCTGCGCATTGGCCGGGTTGGTGAAATTACGATTGATGTAGAAGTTGCGCAGGTTGAGATTGGCGCTGGCGTCTTCCACAAAGCCTGCGGCGCTCGCCTCGACAGGCAGAGCACAAACGACGGACAGCGTGAAGACTACGCGGGTATTGGCGGTGATTTTCATTGTTATTGTTATCCATTTTTTTGGGATGAAGCAGTCCGCTACGCCCGCATGAGCCGGGCGCAGTGAAGTCATTCAATGGTGTTGCGAAGCGGCCCGGAACGAGCCGCCGATGACGCCGTGTCGTTAGCGTGGGGCCTTGCCCGCTACCGAATAGAGCACCTGCTGATTACGGGTTTTCATGAATTCATCGAGGCTTTGTCCGCGCATCGCCGCGTAGATCTGCAGATTCGGCACCCCAACCACGGCAGCGAGCTTTTCCAGCACGAAAAAAATCGCCCCGTAGTGAATCAATCCGCGCCAGTCGCGGCATCGCAGCAGATCCCGCTCTTCATCGCTCAGCCCTGCTTCATCGAACAGCGCCTCGGGTTGGTCGAGGAAACGCTGACGCCAATGCGGCTCGATCATGCGATGCAAAAACTTGTTCAACCGATAGCCCTTGGCGCTGCGTTCCAGGGTGAACGGATAGGTGCCTTCAAGCTTCTCGATACCCGCCAACTGATGCTGCATGTGCTGCAAGTGCCGCGCAACGACGTCGACGGGAACGGGTCGATCCTGGTTTTCCAGCAGCAGTGTGGCAATGCCGGTCATCGACGGCAGGTAGTAATCCTGATGCAGGTTTTTCACCGTGGCCGACAGCGCGCCGCGCATGATCAGCCAGGTGATCACTTCCGAACCTTCCATACCCCCCAGCGCGGCGTACTCGGCGTGGGTCATTTCGGTCAGGCGCTGGGGATCATTGACCAACAGGTCAATGAACTGCTGGTCCCACTCCGGGTTGTTGAAACCACAGCGCTCGCCGTGCACCTGGTGGGAAACGCCGCCGGTCGCGACGATGGCCACTTTCAAGTCCTCGGGGTAGCTTTCAATCGCCCGGCGCAGCGCCTGACCCAACTTGTAGCAACGCCGCGCACTCGGCACCGGGAACTGCAACACGCCAATCTGCAGCGGCACGATCTCCACCGGCCAGTCAGGCTCGCACGGCAACAGCGCCGACATCGGCGAGAAGAAGCCATGATCGAGCGGCTTGTCACGGAAGAAACTCATGTCGAATTCATCCGCCACCAGGCTCTCGCCGATGTGCCGTGACAGCGCCGCATGGCCAGCGATCCCCGGTAACTCGCGTGGATTACCGCCCTCATCGGCGACTTCGTAACGCTCATCGACACCGAGGGAAAAGGCACCATAGTGATCAAAGAAAAACGACGTCACGTGGTCATTGAAGATATAGAACAGCACATCCGGTTGCTGCTCCTTCAGCCACACCTTGATCGGCTCAAAGCCACGGAAGATCGGCGCCCAGGCGGCCTCATGCTGCTTGTCGTGATCGACCGCAAAGCCGATGGTCGGGGTGTGAGATACAGCGAGGCCACCAATGATGCGTGCCATAACGAGTTCCTTTGTTGAAAAAGATTAATGCGCCAGCAAGGCCCGACTGACTCGGCGCCGTGCATGACCGTTGGCCAGGATCGCCAGTGCAGCGATAAAGGCAGGCACGCTCAACAGGGCAAACAGCAGCGGCAACCCCAGCCCGAGGCTGAGCACCGCGCCACCGATGAGTGAACCAAAGATAGCCCCGAAGCGGCCGATACCCAGCATCCAGCTGACGCCCGTGGCGCGGCAGTCCGTCGAGTAGTAACCGGGCGCGAAAGCATTGAGGCCGGTTTGCGCGCCGCTCATACAGAAACCTGCCGCCACCACGCCGAATGCCAGCAGGCCCGATTCAAGGCTGAAGGCGCCCAGCAGCAGAATGAAAGCGCCACCCAGAGCGTAAGACGTGGCAATCACCGCGTTCGGATTGCGCCGGTCCATCGCCCACCCAACCACGATGGCGCCGACAGTACCGCCAATCTGGAACAGTCCGGTGATGGTCGCGGCCCGTTCGATGGACAACCCACCTTCACGCAGCAGGGTCGGCATCCAGCCCATGGTCAGGTAGATCACCAGCAACCCCATGAAGTAAGTTGCCCACAAGGCGAGAGTGCCGAAACGATAGCGATCGGTGAAGAGCAAGCGCAGCGGTGCTTTTTGCTGAGCCTGCGGTTCGGCGATGACGAATTTCGTCGCTGCGCTGAACGTGCCGCCCAGCTTGTTCAGCACCTTGGCAATCTGACTGGCGGGCGCGTTGCGTGCGGCGAGAAAACGCGCCGACTCAGGCAGCAACAGCCACATCAACGGCAGCAGCAACATCGGCAGAATCCCGCCGGCGAGCAACACCGACTGCCAGCCGTGATGGGGAATCAACCACGCGGCGAGAAATCCGCCCAACCCCGACCCCATATTGAATCCGGTGAACATGATCGTGATGAACAGTGACCGATTGCGTTCCGGCAAATACTCGGAAAGCAGTGTGGTGGTGTTTGGCAACGCTGCGCCCAGCGCCACACCGGTCAGCAGGCGCAAGGCAGCCAGCTCGTAGGGATTACGTGCAAAGGCGCATGCAAGGCTGAGCACGCTGAAGCCAGTCACCGCCGTCAGGAGTACCTTTTTGCGGCCGATTCGGTCGGCGTAAGGGCCAGCGGTCAGCGCGCCGATCGCCAGCCCAATCATGCCCGCGCTCATCACCGGGCCGAACGCCGCTTTCGACAATCCCCAATCTTGAATCAGCGAGGGGGCAATAAACCCCATCACCGCGACGTCGAAGCCATCGAAAAGCACGATAAAAAAACATAAACCCATAATCAGCCACTGGTACGGGACCACTTTGCGGTTGTCGATCCATGCTTTGATATCGACCGTTTCACTACTCATGCTGTCACCTTCTTATTTTTGTAGAAGTCCCGACGGACAAGGCCTGTAAGTAGACCGTCCACGCTGAACGATGGAGGTGACTGTAAAGCCGCAGGTATACCGCCCGCCTCTGGGAAATCCTTAAGCAGGTATCGGTTTTTCTTATCGGGGGATGAGCAGAGATAAAAATAGAGCAGTGGTAGAGCGAGGGGTTGATGACCGTGGCGCGAGCGGCCGCTAGAGGATGACGAAACGCTAATAACTGTTGCGTAATCGGTTCGCTCAACCGTTTCTCACGCACGACGGACGGCACGCCATTGCGCGCGACCTTGAATCCCTCCAGCGCCCGGACATGCTCCGGCGTAGTCCGCAAGCCCCTGATTTACACAACAGCCCTTATGTAACCCAAAAACACGCCGATACCGTGCAGCAGCATGGAAGCACCGCTGCAACACTGACTCCCTGGAAGGAAGGAACCCGATCAATGTTGGAATACCTCTGGCGCAACATCCATTCCCCGGACTACTTGCCCAACGTACTGGAATGGATGATCCATATTCTCCTCAGCCCGTTCATGGTGATCATGTGCCTGATGGTCGGGGCGCTGGCCGGCAAATGGTGGAGAGCACTGCCCTACGGCAGTCTGACTTGTTATGTGGTCTTTCTGAGCCGGTCTTCTTTCTATCGGTGGGAAAGCATTTTCCCCATAGCCGGCTTGCCTGCGCTGGCGGTTGATGGCGCGCTGTTGGCGCTCCTCGGTTTTTACTTGAAAGGCGTACTCAGAACCCGCGCAGACGCAAAACCCGAAGGCCATTGGCTGCGCAGGCTTTATCAAGGCCTTAGGGTCGTCATGCTGACAGTCATGGTGTTGTTCTGGGGAATCGTCGTGCTGTTTGTCGTGGTCTTCACTGTCTCGGTCGCGACCCAACCGTCATTGGTGCACTAAGCAGCCTTCTGCTTGATCAGACAAATCGGGTCTCAGGATCGCCGGAAACAGCGTTCGAATGAGCTGCCGACTCAACAAGATGAATTTCAGTGGCATTGCGCCCCGCCAACCAGGCCAGCACAGACGCGACGACCAACACCGCAGCGCTAAGCTCGAATGTAGCTTTGTAACCGCTCAGGTCAAAAGCCAGACCGCCAATGATTGCGCCTCCCGCGATTGCCAGTTGCACAATGGCTACCAGCAGTCCGCCTCCGGCTTCCGCATCATCCGGCAGCGTCTGCGCCAGCCATGTCCACCAGCCGACCGGCGCGGCCGTGGCAACCAGTCCCCAAAGTCCGAGCAACACGGCGGTCAGCAGCGGTGATTTGCCGAAGCTGACCAACGCCAGCGCGATGGCCGCCATGATCAGCGGGATGACGGTCAACGTGCGGTAGAGGCCGCGACCCATAAACCGTTCGATCAGAAAGGTGCCGATAAAACCGGCCAGTCCCAACCCCAGCAGCATCAACGACAAGGTTGAGACACTGACGCCCGTCACGCCTTCAAGAAAGGGCCGCAGGTAGGTAAACAGCATGAACTGGCCCATGAAAAATAAGCTGACAGCGACCATGCCCAAGGCCACTGGCAATTGTGTCATCAACCGCAGAACGTTGCCGCTGCCTGCCTGGCGCTCGACCTTGAAGGACGGCAGGCTGATCAGCAGCCACACGGCGGCCAGCACTGCGACTGGGACCACGCAGAAGAACGCGCCGCGCCAGCCGATCAGCGCGCCAAGAAAGCTCCCCGCCGGAGCGGCGATGACCGTGGCCAAGGCGTTACCGCCATTGACGATGGCCAGCGCTCGCGAAACCTGTTCGGGCTTCACCAGGCGCATCGCAGTCGCCGCCGACAATGACCAGAAACCACCAATCGCGATCCCGATCAGGGCACGCCCAAACATGAATGACGGGTAACCCGGCGCGACCGCAACGACCGTACCGGAGACGATCATCAGCAAGGTCAGGCCCAGCAGCAATTTCTTGCGTTCGATGCGCGCGGCGACCGAGGCGATCAACAGGCTGGTGATCAAGGCAAAGGCGCCCGACACGGAAATCCCCTGCCCGGCCTGGCCTTCAGTGATGTGCAGTTCTGCCGCAATCGGCGTCAGCAGACTGACCGGCATGAATTCTGAAGCGACCAGAGCGAATGCGGCCAGCGACATGGCCAGCACCGCGCTCCAGCCGCCTGTTCTTTTAGAAGGATCTGTAGAAGGAAATGTCATTGGAACGACCTGTGGTGCGAAAAAACGTAAGGGTGTGATGCGCAGGGGCAAGCATTTTGTCGCTCTTGCGAGCACTGCCCCTGTAACAGATAGACACATTCTCCCGGTCAATCCGCCCCTTCCCTAGTGCATTCCTCTTGAATGCTTGCCTGATCCTCTGGCGATGCAGGGTGATGGATAGGAAACGTCTCGCGCGCGGATTAGAGTTCGGTCAACAGGAGTGACCCGACATGATCCCTACCCCTCTGCCCGAGGAATCGCCTTTGGCATTGCACATAGACCCGCGCGTGAGCGCACCGGGCGATTTCGCCACGGCCATACCCGGCTTGTCGCTGTTTCGTCGCGACCAACCAGCGCCGCCGGTGGTGTGCATGATCGAACCCAGCCTGATTCTCGTCGGTCGCGGCGAAAAGCGCTTATGGGTCGGTGGCGAGGGTTACAGCTATGACCCTTCGCGGTTTTTGGTGACCTCACTGGATCTGCCCGCCAACTCCGAAGTGACACTCGCCAGTCCCGCACAGCCCTGTGTCGGCCTCGTACTGAAACTGGATGTCAGCATGCTCGCCGAGGTCATCACCAAAAGCGGCTTACCGGCCAAGCGGCAGCCAGCAACGGGCACGGGCGCCGCGATTGGCAGTCTGTCGTCGGCGTTGGCGGGCGCGCTCGATCGCCTGCTGGCATTGCTCGACGAACCCGAGGCGATCCCGGTGCTGGCGCCGCTGATTTTGCGCGAGATCCACTATCGGCTGCTGCATACCGATCAAGGTGCACGGCTGCGGCAGATCACGGCCGTCGATGGTCAGGGTTATCGCATCGCCAAGGCGATTGACTGGCTCAAGCTCAACTACGCAGATGCCCTGCGCATCGACGATCTGGCCGCGCGGGTGCAGATGAGCGCGCCGACCTTTCACCATCATTTCCGCCAGCTCACCGGCATGAGTCCGCTGCAGTACCAGAAATGGCTGCGGCTCAACGAAGCGCGGCGGCTGATGCTGGTCGAGCGCCTCGACGTGTCGCGGGCGGCGTTTGCGGTGGGCTATGAAAGCCCTTCGCAGTTCAGCCGCGAATATGGCCGGCTGTTCGGCACCGCGCCAAGTCGTGACATCGCCCTGCTGCGCGGGCAGCCATTCGAGGCAGAAGCGCTCGGCAGCCTAGCGAATTAAACGAACAACCAGCTTCACCGGTGATCCGCCTCGCCGCGTGTCACCGCTCATAACAATGCACGTCAACCGATGATCAGCGGGTGAACCATGGAACTACGAATCAACCAGAAGACCTATCAGGTCGATGCCGACGCCGATACGCCCTTGCTGTGGGTGATCCGCGATGACCTGGGCATGACCGGCACCAAGTACGGCTGCGGGCTGGCGCAATGCGGCGCATGCTCGGTGCTGGTGGACGGCAATGTGGTGCGCTCGTGCGTCACGCCGGTGGCCGGTGTGGTTGGCCGCGAGGTCACCACCATTGAGGCCATCGAAAGCGATGACGTGGGCAAACGGGTGGTCGCGACCTGGGTCGATCTGCAGGTCGCCCAGTGCGGTTACTGCCAGTCCGGGCAGGTGATGGCCGCCACCGCGCTGCTCAAGCAAAACCCGAAACCGAGTGATGCGCAGATCGAAGCGGCGATGGTCAACCTGTGCCGCTGCGGTACCTACAACGCCATTCATGCTGCCGTGCATGAGCTGGCCGGCAAGGGAGACGCGTGATGAACGTTCGAATCGACCCTTCACAGCAAGCCTCGGTGCTGGATCTGCACGAGCCGATCAATGTATCGCGCAGACGTTTTCTCACCGGTACCGCCGTCGGCGCACTGGTCCTCGGCTTCGGCCTGCCGCTGGGTGCGACGCGGGTGCAAGCTGCCGTTGCAGCGGCGACGGCCGAGCGCGGCACGCAGGTGCCGGCGTTTCTCGAGATCCGCCCGGACAACCGCGTGCGTCTGCTCTGCCCGTTCATGGAAGGCGGACAAGGCACGTTCACCGCGATGGCGCAGATTGTCGGTGAAGAACTGGATGCCGATCCATCGACCTTTCTGGTCGAAGCCGCACCGCCCGGTGAGGCCTATGTGGTGTTGGAAAACGGCATGCGCATCACCGGCGGCAGCATGTCGGTGCGCATGAGTTACCCGGTCATGCGTCGCCTCGGCGCCCTCGCCCGCGCCATGTTGTTGCAGGCGGGTGCGCAGCAACTTGGCGTGCCGGTGAGTGAATTGACCACCGAGCCCGGAAAAGTCGTGCACGCCAAGTCGGGCCGCTCGCTGGCCTACGGTGAACTGGCCGAGCGCGCGATGGATCTGCCGGTTCCTGATCCGGCTTCCGTGAAGCTGCGTGATCCGAGCCAGTTCCGCTGGATCGGCAAACCGGTGAAGCGCCTCGATGCTTACGACAAATCCACGGGCAAAGCGCTGTACAGCATCGATCTGAAGGTCGACGACATGCTCCATGCTGCCGTGCAACATGCCCCGCGCCTGGGCATGACCGTGGGCAACCTGCGCAACGAAGAGCAGGTCAAGGCAATGAAAGGCGTGCATTCCGTGCACCGTCTGCCGGGTGCCGTGGCGGTGCTCGCCGAGCGCTGGTGGCACGCCAAACGTGCGGTCGAGGCGATTCAGGTCGACTGGCAAGAACCAACGGCTGAGAGCAAAGTGCGTCCGATGCCCGCCGACTTTTCCAGCGATGCCTGGTTCAAGCGCCTTGCTGAAGATAAAGGCCCGGCCAAAGATGATGAACATGAAGGCGACGTGGCTTCGATCCTCAAGGAAACCAAAACCCGGATCGACGCCACTTACCACAATCAATACCTGAACCACGGTCAACTGGAACCTCCTTCGGCACTGGCCCGATTCAACCCGGACGGTTCGCTGGAAGTCTGGTTGCCGAATCAGGCGCCGGACATGTTCCGCGCCGACATCGCCAAACGCACAGGGCTGGACCCGTCGCGCATCACCTTGCATTCGCCGCTGCTGGGCGGGTTCTTCGGCCGGCATTTTCTCTACGACTCGGCCAGTCCCTATCCGCAGGCGATTGCGCTGTCCAAGGCCGTTGGCCGTCCGGTCAAGCTGATCTGGAGTCGCGAGGAAGAGTTCCTGCGTGACGTGCTCCGTCCCGTGGCCGCGGTGAATTTCCGTGCGGCGCTGGACAGTGACGGCTGGCCGCTGGCAATCGAAGCGATCAGTGCCACCGAAGGCCCGACCGAAGCCCTCGCCGGCAAGCAAGGAGAAAAACTCGACCCGACGGCGCTGGAAGGGTTGTCAGGCAAATCCTACGCGATCCCCAACAAACGCATCGCGCAGATCTACGCCAAAGGCCCGGCGATGCTCGGTTACTGGCGTTCGGTGGGTAATTCGCTCAACGACTTCTTTTATGAATCGTTCCTCGATGAACTGGCCGACAAGGGTGGCAAAGACCCGTTCGACTTGCGCCTGCATCTGCTGCGCGACAACAAACGCCTGACCACTTTGCTGCAAGCGGTGGGTGAACTGTCGGGCGGCTGGAAGCGCGGGCCGTTTACCGCCGAGGATGGCAGCAAACGTGCGCGCGGTGTGGCCATGGCTTCGCCGTTCGGTACCGAGACGGCGGTGATCGCCGAGGTGTCCATCGAGAACGGCCAGGTCAAGGTGCATGACATCTGGCAAGCGATTGACCCGGGCAGCATCGTCAACCCGGCGATTGTCGAGGCTCAGGTCAATGGCGCCGTGGCGCTGGGACTGTCGCAAACCCTGGTGGAAGAAGCCGTGTGGATTGATGGCAAACCCCGGGCGCGCAACTACGACTTGTATCAGATCCTGCCGCCTGCGCGGATGGCTCGGGTCCATGTGCGGGTGGTCGAGAGTGGAGAAAAAATGGGTGGCATCGGTGAACCGCCGTTGCCAGCGGTCGCGCCCGCCGTCGCTAACGCGGTGGCAGCACTAACCGGTCAGCGGGTGCGCAGCCTGCCCATGAGCCGACACACCTTCACTTGATCAGCGCCGGAGCGTCCATGAACAACAGCCGATTCGCAAGAACCGCTGGCTGGCTGGCATTGCCGTGCCTGGTCGCGGCAGGCCTGCTGGCCTGGTATGTCACCCGCGAGCCCGTCTCGCGCCTTGAAACCTCTCAGATCGCCGTGGCCGATATCGACCCGGCACTGGTCGCCCGTGGCGAATACGTCGCCAGGCTCAGCGATTGCGTGGCCTGTCACAGCGTGCCGGGCGGTGCGCCGTTCGCCGGCGGCCTGGAAATGGCCACGCCGCTGGGCTCGATCCATGCGACCAATATCACCCCGGACACGGAAACCGGCATCGGCCACTACAGCCTGGCGGACTTTGACCGAGCGGTGCGCCACGGCGTGGCGCCCGACAGTCGCCGTCTGTATCCGGCGATGCCCTACCCGTCCTACGCCAAGCTCAGTGACGATGACGTGCGCGCGCTGTATGCGTTCTTCATGAAAGGCGTGGCGCCGGTGAAACAGGCGAACATCCCCAGCGCGATTCCGTTTCCGCTGAACCTGCGCTGGCCGATTGCACTGTGGAATGGCGTGTTTGTCGACGCCGAGCCTTATGTGGCGAAACCTTCGCAGGATGAACAGTGGAACCGTGGCGCTTACCTCGTTCAGGGCGCCGGGCATTGCGGCAGTTGCCACACGCCGCGCGGTTTGGCGTTCAACGAGAAGGCACTGGATGAGGCCGGTAAGCCATACCTCGCTGGTGCTTTGCTCGATGGCTGGTACGCACCGAGCCTGCGTGATGATCACAACACTGGCCTGGGCCGCTGGAGCGAACCGGAGATCGTGCAGTTCCTCAAGACCGGTCGCAATAAACACGCGGTGGTCTACGGCTCGATGACTGAGGCGTTCAACAACTCCACGCAGTTCATGAGCGATGATGATTTGAGCGCGATTGCCCACTACCTGAAGTCGCTTCCCGGGGATCGCGAACGGGATGGCGCACCTTGGCAGTATCAAGCGGTGTCGGCAGCGCAACGTCTGGACTCGCCCGGTGCCCATACCTACGTGACGCGCTGTGCTTCCTGCCACGGTCTCGACGGCAAGGGACAACCTGAATGGATGCCGCCACTGGCCGGCGCGACTTCTGCACTGGCCAAGGAAAACGCCTCGGCGATCAACATCACCCTGAATGGTTCGCAGCGCGTCGTGGCTGCCGGGGTGCCGGATGCCTATCGCATGCCGGCCTTCCGTGAGCAGCTGTCGGATCAGCAGATCGCTGAAGTGCTGACGTTCATGCGCAGCACTTGGGGTAATCAGGGCGCTGCGGTCGATGTGCAGGCGGTGGGCAAACTGCGTGAACATACTGATCCGGCCAGCAGCAGTCCGATCATCCTGCAGATGCGCTAAGAGGAGGTTTTGATGGAAAGCATCGACTTGCTGGTCCTGCGCACAGCGCGGGACTGGCTTGCCGCTGGCGAGCGTGTGTTGCTCGCTACGGTGGCGCGCACCTGGGGCTCTTCACCGCGTCCGACGGGTTCGATGATGGCGTTGCGTGACGATGGTCGCGTGGTGGGCAGCGTGTCCGGCGGCTGCATTGAGGATGATCTGATCCATCGCTACACCACGGCCCATGGCGGCAGCGCTTTTAACGACAGCGCACCGCAAGTGGTGCGCTATGGCGTCAGTGCCGATGAAGCGCATCGCTTCGGCTTGCCGTGCGGTGGCACGCTGGAACTGATCCTT
Organism: Pseudomonas sp. MYb2; assembly: GCF_002979955.1. Lineage (NCBI taxonomy): Bacteria > Pseudomonadati > Pseudomonadota > Gammaproteobacteria > Pseudomonadales > Pseudomonadaceae > Pseudomonas > Pseudomonas sp. MYb2. Next base: position 154,720 of record NZ_PCQC01000006.1, on the reverse strand, counting down.
GAGTTCAACCCGGCGTGGCAGTCGCTTGACGCGTTGCTGGTGCAACTGGACGCCGGGCAATTGGTGCGTCGGCGTCTGGCGTTGGAGTCCGGTCAGGTGATGCTCGAACCGACCGCGACGCCGGAACAATTCAGCTTCGATGGCGCGCAGATGCTCAACACTCTGGGGCCGGGCTATCGGATGTTGATGATCGGTGCCGGCGCGCTGGCCGAGTATCTGGCGACCATGGCCTTGTTCAACGGTTTCAAAGTGGCGGTGTGCGACCCGCGTCCCGAGTACATCGAAACCTGGGCGGTCGATGGCGTGGAGCGCATCGTCGGCATGCCGGACGACGTGGTCCGCGACTTCGCGGTCGATCTGCGCACCTGCATCGTCGCCTTGAGTCATGACCCCAAACTCGACGATCTGGCATTGCTGGAAGCGCTGCACGGCCCGGCGTTCTACATCGGTGCGATCGGCTCGCGGCGCAACAGCCAACTGCGCCGCGAACGCCTGATCGAGCATTTCGGTGAAACCGAGGCGTCGCTTGAACGCCTGCACGGGCCGATCGGCCTCTACATTGGCAGCAAGACACCTGCGGAAATCGCCGTCAGCGTAATGGCCGAGATTCTTGCGGCGAAGAATGGCGCCCGCCTGCCGCAAGCGTTTTCCATTGCCAAGGCCAAAGCGCTGACGGAGTGAGCCGCGCTGCTACTCTGCGTCGGCGTTATCGGCCGGCAACGAAGCGAGCATTTCTGCGCGGCATACCTCAAGAATCTCGTCTGCCAACGCGGAATCATCCGGGCAGGCACGCGACAGGATAATCGCGCCGACGGCACGCGACAGCAGGTCGATCATCTTCTTGCGCCCCTCACCCGCCTCGGCCTCCGGCGCCGTCGGGTATTTCTCTCCCAGAGTCTGCAGGGTTTGCTCAATGCCCTCGGCAAACGTCGCTCTTACCTCATCCGACTGGCGCGCCGCGTCGCCGCCCAGCGCGGCCATGGTGCAACCGTCGCCACGTCCGTCGCGATGCTCTCTATTCACGTAGACGTTGATGAAGCCCGGAACATCCAGCGCTTGGGCGCCGGTCAGCGATTTGCCCAGACTGCACGCCGAGGCTTCGGCCATCAGGTCGGCCTTCGACCCGAAGTGTTTGTAGAAACCGCCATGGGTAAAACCGGCGGCCGCCATGAGATCGGCCACACCGACGCCGTCAAAGCCGCGCTCACGGAACAGCTCTGAGGCGGTTTCAACGATGTGCTCTCGATTGGCCTGCGCCTGGGCCTTGGTCACTCTCACGTGCAATACCTCGTGTTACCGGGGAAATCCTGGGTCCGATGATACATAGATGTTGGCCATAATCAAAACCGTTGACAGTTTAGATTTCGATCATCATCCTAATTGCTCGTACCACCGATCTTCATTAACGGGCACGGAAGAAACATCAGATGACCGAGCAAACCCTGTTCTCCCCTTACACGCTGGGCAATCTCACGCTGTCGAACCGCGTCGTTCTTGCGCCGCTGACACGCAATCGCGCCGGTCAAGGTTTCGTCCCCAGCGAATTCGCGGCGACCTATTACAGCCAGCGCGCCAGCGCCGGTTTGCTGATCAGCGAAGCCACGCAAATCTCCCGACAGGGCCAGGGTTATCAGGACACCCCGGGGATTTACACGCCGGCACAGATCGACGGCTGGCGCACCGTGACCGATGCGGTGCATGCCCAGGGCGGAAAAATCTTTCTGCAACTGTGGCATGTCGGCCGCGTCTCGCACGTTGACCTGCAAGAAAACGGCGCCGCCCCGGTGGCCCCTTCTGCGCTGCGCGCCGCTACCAAAGTGTTCGTCAACAACCGTTTCGAAGACGTCTCCGAGCCGCGCGCACTGGACAGCAGCGAACTGCCGGGCATCGTCAACGACTTCCGTCAGGCGGCAGCCAACGCGATCGCCGCGGGCTTCGATGGCGTGGAAATTCACGGTGCCAACGGCTACCTGCTCGATCAATTCCTCAAGGACAACGCCAATCTGCGCACCGATGCTTACGGCGGCTCGATTGAAAATTGCGCGCGGCTATTGCTCGAAGTGACGGCGGCTGTAGTCAGTGAGATCGGTGCAGATCGCACCGGCGTGCGCCTGTCACCGGTGTCGCCGGCCAATGGCGTTTCCAGCAGCGATCCGCAGGCGCAATTCGATTACCTCGTCGAACAACTCGACGTCCTCGGCGTGGTTTACCTGCATGTGGTCGAAGGCGCGACCGGCGGCCCGCGTGACGTGGCGCCCTTCGATTTCGCCGCCCTGCGCCAGCGCTTCAAAAACACCTACATCGCCAACAACGGCTATGACCTCGATCTGGCGACGTCGAAGCTCACTGAAGACCAGGCCGACCTGATTGCCTTCGGTCGTCCGTTCATTGGCAATCCGGATCTGGTGGAGCGCCTGAAACATGGCGCGCCGTTGTCCGCGTTCAATCCCGCCACCCTCTATGGCGGCGGCGCGGCAGGCTACATCGATTATCCGACACTGGCTGAATCGAGCGTCAGCGCAAGCTGAACGCGTTCTGTTTCTAACGTCCTGAAAGAGAGATACCCATGAGCACTCGCCCTACTGTTCTGATCACTGGCGCCTCCACCGGCATTGGCGCGGTCTACGCTGAGCGCTTTGCGCAACGCGGTCACGATCTGGTGCTGGTCGCCCGCGATCAGGCGCGTCTGGATGCACTGGCCGCGCGCTTGCGCAGCGAGCATGACGTCGCCGTCGATGTGATCCCGGCGGATCTGACCCAACCTGGCGACCTGACAACGCTGGAAACCCGCCTGCGCGACGATGCCCGCATCGGCATCCTCGTCAATAACGCTGGCGCCGCGCTGTCCGGCCATTTTGTCGAGCAAAGCACCGACAAAGTGGCGCAACTGGTCGCCCTCAACACCACCGCGCTGGTGCGGCTCGCCAGCGCCATCGCTCCACGCCTGGCCAAAGCCGGTGACGGTGCGATCATCAACATCGGCTCGGTGGTGGGCCTCGCTCCGGAATTCGGCATGACGGTCTACGGTGCGACCAAGGCATTCGTGCTGTTCCTGTCCCAAGGTTTGAGCCTGGAGCTGTCGCCTCAGGGCGTCTACGTGCAAGCCGTGCTGCCGGCGGCCACGCGCACGGAAATCTGGGATCGCTCCGGCGTCGACATCAACACCCTGAGCGAAATCATGGAAGTGGGCGATCTGGTGGATGCTGCCCTGGTCGGTTTCGATCGTCGCGAACCGGTCACCATCCCGCCGCTGCACGAAGCGCAACGCTGGGACGATTTGCAGACCGCGCGTCAGGGCCTGCTGGGGCAAATCCGCCAGTCAGCGGTTGCCCAGCGCTACCAGACGCCTGAGTGATCTTCAGGGAGCGAGCATGTGCGGCGGATTCGATGCAAGTGCAAGGCATTGCATCGAATCCGTCCTGCAATCCGGAGTAGTCATGAATTCAATACAGACAAATCCCCCTTCGGGTTCGCCAACGTCATTCATCGACGCGGCAAACCAGTCCGTCACCGCCAACGGCGTTCGCTTTGCCTATCGCGACCAAGGCCCGACGCCCCGCGCTTTCCTGCGCCAGTTGAAAGCGATCACCGCGTGGGGCAAACAGCCGCCGCAAGACCTTGGACGCTTGCGGGCGCCGACGCTGGTCGTCAACGGCGACACCGACATCATGGTGCCCAGCGTCAATTCTTTTGAACTGGCCAAGCGTATCCCCAACGCAGAGTTGGTGATTTATCAGGATGCCGGTCACGGCGGGATTTTCCAGCACCACGTTGATTTTGTGGCCAAGGCGCAGGCGTTCCTCGATGCCTGAACACGCCCCGGCTACCCTCCCTACAACCGACAAGAGCCGCACCTCGATGAAAGCCTTTCTGATTGATCGCTATGGCAAGCACCCCGGACGCCTCGGCGAAGCGCCAGCCCCTGCAGTGGGGCCTCACGATGTCTTGATCGAGGTCCATGCCAGCAGTGTCAACGTGCTGGACTCGAAGATCAGCACAGGCGAATTCAAGCTGATCCTGCCCTACTCGTTTCCATTGATTCTGGGCAACGATCTGGCAGGCGTGGTGACTGAGGTCGGCTCGCAAGTGACACGCTTCAAACCCGGAGACGAGGTGTACGCTCGCCCGCCGCAAGCGCGAATCGGCACCTTCGCCGAGTGGATCGCCGTGAACGAAAACGCGATCGCCCTGAAACCACGCAACACCAGCATGGCGCAAGCCGCATCCCTGCCCTTGGTGGCACTGACTGCCTGGCAAGTGCTGGTCGACACCGCCCGCCTGCAACAGGGCCAGAAGGTGCTGATTCACGCGGGCTCCGGCGGCGTCGGCAGCGTTGCCATTCAGCTTGCCAAACACCTCGGTGCCTTTGTCGCCACAACCACCAGCACCGCAAATGTCGAATGGGTCAAGGCGTTGGGGGCTGACGTGGTCATCGACTACAAAAAGCACAACTTCGAAAATGCCTTGCACGGCTACGACGTGGTGTTGAACAGCCTCGGCGCCGATGTCCTGGAGAAATCACTCAAGGTACTCAAGCCCGGTGGCCAGCTGATTTCCATCTCTGGGCCACCCACCGCGCAATTCGCAAAAGAGCAAGGCTTGTCCTGGCCTTTGCAGCAGGTCATGCGTCTGCTGAGCCTCGGCATTCGGCGCAAGGCACGCAAGCAAGACGTCAGGTACACGTTCGTGTTCATGCGCGCCAACGGCGCCCAACTGCAACACATCAGCGCGCTGGTAGAAGCCGGCATCATCAATCCGGTGATTGATCAAGCGTTCCCCTTTGAATCAGCGGCAGAGGCGCTGAAATACGTCGAGCAGGGACGCGCCAAGGGCAAGGTTGTTGTTTCGATCAAATGAAGACGCTGCCTATTGATGAAAAGCGCGAATGCATAAAAAGGGCGCCTTTTCAGGCGCCCGAGATGGCAGTTGCTCTGGCCACTCCCCACCGGATTACTCACACCCGATAATACTCGCGATACCAGCGTACAAACTGCTCCACACCGGTTTCAACCTCGACCTGCGGTGAAAACCCGATCCAGTCTGCCAGCGCCGAAACATCAGCCCAGGTCTTGACCACATCGCCGGCCTGCATCGGCAACAAGTTGCGCACAGCTTTTTTGCCCAACGCTGTCTCCAGGCAGTCGACAAAATCCAGCAGCGCTATCGGCCTGCCACGTCCGAGGTTGAAAATCCGGTGGCTGCCCTCGCTTTCCTCGTTCGGCACCGGCGGCTTCGGGCACAGGCGGACGATGCTTTCGACAACGTCATCGACGTAGGTAAAGTCCCGCGCCATCTGGCCCTGGTTGTACACGTCAATCGGCTGTCCCTGGAGGATCGCTTCGGTGAACTTGAACAACGCCATGTCCGGTCGCCCCCATGGCCCATAGACGGTAAAAAATCGCAGCCCGCTAGCCTTCAGACCGTAGAGATGGCAGTAACTGTCGGCCAGCAATTCATTGGCGCGTTTGGTGGCGGCATACAGCGAAACCGGATGCTCGACCGCGTCATCGACGCTGTATGGCAACTTGCTGTTGGCGCCGTACACCGAACTGCTCGACGCGTAGATCAGGTGCGCGGGTGGGTAGTGGCGGCAGGCTTCCAGCACATTGAGAAAGCCCAGCAGATTCGATTGCGCATAGGCATCCGGGTTGTCGAGTGAATAGCGCACACCCGCCTGAGCGGCCAAATGCACAACCTCGGTGAACCCCTGCTCTTCGAACAGAGCCATCAAGGCTGGCTTATCGACAATGTCCATGATCAGGAAATGGAAGCCGTGCAGGTCGCTCAATTGCTTGAGGCGTGCCTGTTTGAGTTCCACGCTGTAATAATCGTTGAGGTTGTCGATGCCGATTACTTGATGGCCTTGCAGTATCAAATGTCTGGCCGTGTGATATCCGATAAAGCCTGCAGCACCTGTAACAAGAACGGACATATTCGCCTCTCCAGCCAAGTCGCCAGGCGATTAGTTATAGCGTTGGTCGACTTGCGGAGTCCAGACTTTATAACTTCCCCAACTATGGGGATTAACCTCCGATCTAAATAGCGAGCGACGACTCTGAAGTGACAGTAAAGTTTCTGGCCTTCCGACAAAAGGATGACGCCTTAGAAAACAATAACCTGCGCGCGAGTGCCATCATTAGCAGATAAATGGCGTGTTTTTTGACTGGGAACGTTTGACAGACCGCAAAGACTGGCCGATAACTACCAAGGTTCATTTTTACAGGGCGCGAGCAACTTCTACTCGCGCCCTGTCGTTTCAGAGACAACTACTTAGTTACCTATCTTTAAAGCTGCATGAGCAGACCGTGCGGTAGCTTTGTCTTCTGAAAAGTTAAGCCGCGGCTTATTCCCTATGCGCCGCACACTATAGCGTCACGCCTCAGCTGGACGCACCTTAATGAAACGCTGTGTGATTCAAGATTGAAACACCTCAGTGTTAATAAAATAACAACAGACTTTCGCCATTTGCCCTTACTTAGCCCTCGATAGAGCTTCTGCCTGCATAAACTTTCGATCATTACAGAGTTTACCAGCATGCCAGTTATCAGCTCCGAACGTCCCTTTTGGTACCTCTTGCAATGCAAGCCACGTCAGGATGAGCGCGCTCACCTCAATCTGCTTCAACAGAATTACGTGGTATTCCATCCGCAGTTCCTCAGTGAACGCATCATTCGCGGGAAACGACAGCGAGTGCGCGAATCGCTATTTCCCGGGTATTTATTTATCCAACTCAGTCGTAACGACAATTGGGGGCCCTTGCGTTCTACACGCGGGGTCAGTCGTATCGTCGAATTCAATCACGGGCCGGCGACGGTGGCAGAGCACGTCATCGAGCACCTGCGTGTGCGCTGTATCGAATCATCGCTGTCGGGGCCGGACGAGGCGCTGAAACCGGGGCAGAACCTGCAGATCGTCAGCGGCCCGCTGGCACCCTTGGAGGGCGTGTTTCTCGGTTTGCACGGCAATGACCGCGTGATGATCCTCCTGCAATTTCTGAATCGCGAACAATCGGTTTGCTTGCCACTCAGCGTGATCGAACGCCAACAAGCCAACGTTCAGAACTATCACTAACCCCTTGCCTTATATGCCTTTGCTCAGGAGCTATAACATGGCTTTGAAGTCACGATGCCCTGTCGCACTGCTGATGGCCTCGCTCTATCCTGGAATGGCGTGGAGTATCGATCCGCAGGCCATTAATGTTTACGGATTCGATTTCACGCCATCCTTTTTGTTTTCAGAAAGTTATGACGATAACTTTCGCGAAGTGGAAAACAGTAAACAGTCATCGATGATCACCAAACTGGCGCCGACCTTCGAGCTCAAGGCGGAAGATCGCAACAGCGCCACTCGACTGATCTGGCAGCCCACGCGTTATATCTATCACGACGACTCGGATGCCTCGAACACCGCTCAGCGCGTGCGTGCCGACAGCATCATGGAGTTCACCGACCGCCATCGTCTCAAGCTCGACGCCGAATACCGTAAATGGGAGCGCACCGAGTCGACGGCAGTCGAGGGCATCAACGACAAGCTCAACAATAAACGCGTGGGCGGGCTCTACACCTTCGGCGCTAAAAGTGCCGACAACCAAATCGATGTCGGCGCCAGTTACGCGCAACTTCGTTACGACAATGCCGACGGCATCAACGATGACAAGGAACGCAATACCACCGCCCTCACCAGCACCTGGTACCACCGCATCGGCAGTAACACTCGCGGCCTGCTGGAATATGACCACACCGACTTCGATTATCAGCAAGCCAACAGCCCGCGCAGCAGTAAATCCGATGCGGTACTGGCCGGTGCCGTGTGGGACTTCACCGCACGTACAACCGGCAAAGTACGCCTCGGTTATGAGCGCAAGAACTTCGACAACAGCGAATCCAAAGACCTCGACAACCCGACCTGGCAAGTGGACTTGCAATGGAAACCGCGAACCTATTCGACGTTTACCTTTGTCGCTCGTCAGGCCCTCGCCGAAGGCGACGATGGCGCTGATGCCGTGAAGTCGACGTTCACTCAGGTCGGTTGGCGTCACGGCTGGACCGAACGGATCACCACGGTGGCACAAGCCGGGTTTGGCCGTTATGTCTACGAAGGCCAAAGCCGTACCGACGATCTGCAGGACTACAACCTGGCCGTGGTGTACGCGATGCGCCGCTGGCTGGATATCGAATTGGGCTATCGGTACCGCGACAACGATTCCGATGCCGACGATGAAAGCTTCACCCGCAACGTGTTCCAGATCAGTTTCAACGTCAGCCTTTAAGAGGGTCTCGACATGAACACACGCACACTCGTCTTGCTGTTCGCCCTGATTTTTGTACCTCATACCTTTGCCGCAGACCCCAGCACCCAATACAAACTGGCCGCTGGCGATGTCTTGCGCATCATCGTCTTCGGTGAGCCAGAATTGAGCCTGAAAAAGATCCGCCTCAGTGATGCCGGCACTTTTTCCTATCCGTTTCTGGGCGAGATTTCCGCCAAGGGACTGACCCCCGGCCAAGTCGAAAAAATCATCGTCGACGGGCTGAAACAGGGTTACCTGATCGACCCGAAAGTCAGCCTCAGCCAGATCGAATACCGCTCTTTCTACATCAATGGCGAAGTCAAGAAGCCCGGCAGCTACCCGTTCGTGCCCGGCCTGACCCTGGAGAAAGCCATTGCCCTGGGTGGTGGCCTGACCGAGCGAGCCTCGATCAAACGCGTGACCATTTTGCGCGGCGATGGCGGCGCGACGCTCACCGATGACGTGACGCGCAACACAACGATTGCCCCCGGCGACACCATTTCCATTGCACAAGGCTTTTTCTAATCATGGACAACAGCCCTAGCACCTACGTCGAACGTCCTCTGCAAGCGCATCTGCATCAGCAGTACAGCGAAGACAAGGACACCCTTGACCTGTTAAAGCTCTGGAGAGTGATCTGGCGCGCCAAATGGAGCATCGCCTGGCTGGTGCTGGCGAGCGCTGCGCTGGCCGCGATTGTGGTCTCGAACATCACGCCGCAGTACATCGGCAGCACCACCTTGCTGTTCAACGATAAAACCCCGCCGCTGATGTCGTTCCAGCAAGTCAAGGATTCCGGCGGCAACGCCACGGATTACTTGCAGACCCAGCAGGCGCTCCTGCAATCGCGCGATCTTGCCGAACGCGCAGTGAAAAAACTCGGCCTGACCACCCACCCGGTTACCGACCCGCGTCAGCAAGCAAAGCCCTGGTTTACACCGCGCCAGTGGTTGGCTGATCTCGACCTTGATCAATGGATCCCGGGGCTGAGCCGGTTGATGCCGTTGAGCAAAATAGACGAGCCCACTGAAGAGGACGTCTTCAATCAGGTCACGCAGAACCTCATGCTGCACACCAGCGTCAAGTTCGTCGGCAAGAGCCAGTTGCTCGAAATCGAGGTCGAGTTGCCCGACCCGGTTCTGGCCGCTGCGGCGGCCAATGCGTTGGCCCAAGGCTTCACCGACAGCCAGCTCGACACCAGCGAAAAGTCCTCGCAAACCACTACGGCCTGGATGAACACACGGCTGGTCAAATTGCGCGACAACTTGCGCGTCGCCGAGAAAAAACTTCAGGGCTACCGCGAAGAACAAGGTCTGGTCGACGTTGGCGGCGTTGCCACCATCAGCGCCAACGAACTGGAAATGACCGGCAATCGCATGGTCGACGCAAGGCGCAACCGCGCTGAAGCCGAGAGCGAGTACCGTCAGGCGAAGGCCTTGGGCAACGGCGATCTGAGCCGGCTCTCCAGCGTGCCTGCGGTGCTGAGCAATCCTTTGGTGCAGAAATTTCAGGCCGACCGGGCCGTAGCGCAAGCCAAGGTGGATGAACTGGCGGGTCGCTATGGGCCAAAACACCCGAGCCTGCTTTCTGCGCAGTCCGAATTGCGCACCGCTACCACCAGCCTGCAATTGCAGGTGCAGCAAGTGGTCGCCGGTATTGAACGGCAATACCAGCTCGCCACCGCCAGCGAAGCCTCGTTGCGTCAGTCGTTCAACAGCAACAAGGCGCAGATCCAGGACATTGCGCGTAAAGAGTTCCAGTTGCGCGAGTTCCAGCGTGAGGTCGACAGCTCCCGCGCGCTGTATGAAACCTTCGTCACTCGCTTGAAAGAAACCACCGCCACCGCCGACATGGACTCGACCAAGGTGCGCATCGTCGACCCGGCCATTGTTCCGGTCGACGCGAGCAAACCGCGGAAAACCTTGATTGTCGCGATCGTCGGGTTGATCGCTGCGGTGATCGGCGTTGCCTTGGCGCTACTCTTCGAGAGCCTGAGCAATACCTTCAAAACCGACGAATCGATCGAAAGCGCGCTGAACATTCCACTGCTCAGCGTCGTGCCACTGGTGACGAAGAAAACCCGTCGGCAACTGGCGCGCTTGTTCGAGGATAACGACAACCCGCGTTTTTCCGAGACCATTCGCAACCTGCGTACCTGGTTGATGCTGCAAAGCAGCGAAATGCCCTCGCAGGTGGTGCTGGTGACGTCGACGGTTGCCGGAGAGGGAAAAAGCACCATTGCCAACAATCTGGCCAGCTCGCTGACATCACTCGAGCGTGTGCTGTTGATCGATGCCGACATGCGTCAGCCAACCCTGTCGCTGAACTTCGACTTCCCACCAGACAGCCCGGGGCTGGCGAATGTCATTGCCGGCACCGCCAGGCTTGAAGACTGCATTGTCTCGGTGGGCAATCTGGACATGTTGCCGGCGGGCAAGGTCCTGCCGCCACCACTGGACATGTTCGCCGCCCCGCGCCTGCCGTCGCCGGCCGATTCGCTCAATCCGTTACAGCCACCGCCGCAGGATCTGCTCAGCTCACCGCGCATGGCGCGCATGCTTGAAGCACTGAGGTCGCGTTACCGCCACATCATTATCGATTCACCGCCAGCCGAGATGATCAGCGACGCATTGTTGCTGGCGCGGCATTCGGATGCCGTGATCTACGTGGTCAAGGCCGACAGCACGCCGATCAGCCAGGTGCAGCGCGGCCTGGCCATGTTGCAACAGAGCCATGTGCCGGTGTTTGGCACCGTGCTCAACCAGGTCGACCTGCGCAAGGCGCGCAAGTACGGCTATCAACACTCCCGGGCGTTCTATAACTACGATTTCGCGCCCAGGTAACACCTTAGGCGAATACGCCAGCCGCTACGCCTCCTTCTGCCATCGCACAACCCGCTTCACCTCTGCCGAGCTACGGAATAGCCATCGGGCGACACGTCCTGTCCGTTCGATTAGCGCTGATGCATGACTGCTGCCTTGAGGTTAAGCCCATGACGCCGCTCTATACCGCTCACATGACGCACCGCCGAGGCCTGACCTTCTGGGGCCAGTGGCTGTGTGCGCTGTCGTTGACCACGTCGCTGCTGATGTTGCTCGTGCATTGGCGCGTCGGCAGTCTGAACAGCGAATACCGCATCCTGATCATTCTCGCCGTGCTCGGTTCGGTGCCGATTTACAGCGTGATGCAGGTCTACCACAAGCGCCATGGTCTGTTGGTCGGCCTCGGCCGATTGCTCGCAGCGTGGCTGATTCTGCTGGCCGTGCTGGCGGCGATTGCCTTCATTACCCAGACCAGCGCGATTTACTCGCGGCAGGTGATCATGGTCTGGGCGGTGCTGGGTTTCGTGGTCCAGGCAGCAAGCTTTCTGCCCCTGCATTACCTGGCCCGATTGCACTCGCGCAGGGTCTGCAAAGAGCGCCGTTCGGTGATCATCGGCACCTGCCCGACGGCTCATGAGCTGGCGAAAAAACTCTCGCGACCGAACCGCGCGCTGGTGCTCGGTTTCATCGCCGCTGCCGACAACAGCGGCCCGGCGCCAAGCATTCTGCCGCTGCTCGGCCACGTTGCCGCGATCCGCGAGATCATCACGCGTCTGGAGGTGCGCCGCGTCTACATCGTGCTGACCATGGCGCATGCGGCGACCATCGAAGCGCTGTACATCGACCTCTTGGACATGAATGTCGACGTGGTGTGGATTCCGGATTTCGGCAGCATGGTGTTGCTCAACCATTCGATCTCGGAAATCGAGCGGATGCCGGCGATTTACCTCAATGAAAGCCTGATCAGCTCGCACCCGGCGAGTCTGTTTTGCAAGGACCTGTTTGAACGCAGCCTGGCCGGCGCGGCCATTATCCTGCTCAGTCCCTTGCTGCTGGTGGTGGCTGTCGCCGTCAAGCTCACCTCCGCAGGCCCGGTGCTGTTCAAGCAGGCCCGCCACGGTTGCAACGGTGAAGTGATCAAGGTCTGGAAGTTTCGTTCGATGCACATCCACGACGATCGCGAGGTACGCCAGGCCACCCGTGACGATGCCCGCCTCACCCCGATCGGCGGCTTCCTGCGCCGCAGTTCCATCGACGAATTGCCGCAGCTGTTCAATGTCGTCTCCGGGCAGATGGCCCTGGTCGGCCCGCGCCCGCATGCCGTCACCCACAACATTTATTACACCGGCAAGGTGCGCGCCTACATGGCCCGCCATCGCCTCAAGCCGGGCATCACCGGCCTCGCCCAGATCACCGGCCATCGCGGCGAAACCGAGACAGTGGAAAAGATGCAACTGCGCGTCGCCCAAGACCTCAACTACATCAACCAATGGTCGCTGTGGCTCGACATCAAAATTCTCATCAAGACGCCCTTCACGCTGTTTTCGAAAAACATCTATTGACCCCTGCCCGACCGCTTGATCCCCGCCCTGCCCCTGCGTTGACAACCTTCACAACGAGCTGAGGTTTGACCATGAATGTGAGCGTATTCGGTATTGGTTACGTGGGCCTTGTCCAGGGCGCCGCACTGGCCGAGGTCGGGCATAACGTGCTCTGCGTCGATGTCGACGCGGCCCGGGTCGAGGCGCTGAAACAAGGCTCGCTGCCGATCTACGAGCCGGGCCTGAAAAGCCTTGTGCGCGACAATTATCAGAGTGGTCGTCTGCGCTTCGGCACCGATCTGGTCGAGGCCGTTCAGCATGGCGATGTGCTGTTGATCGCCGTCGGCACACCGCCAGACGAAGACGGTTCGGCCGATCTGCAATACGTGTTGAGCGTGGCACAGACCATCGCGCTGAACATGGATCGGCATCAAATCATCGTCGACAAATCCACAGTACCGGTCGGCACTGGCGATCAGGTGCGTGCGTGTATCGAGCAGGTGCTGGCCGGCAACGATCGCAGCCACCTGACGTTCGACGTGGTGTCGAACCCGGAATTTCTCAAGGAAGGCTGCGCGGTCGAAGACTGCATGCGCCCGGACCGGATCATCATCGGCACCGACAGCGCGCATGCCGAAGCGGTGATGCGCGAACTGTATGAGCCGTTCAATCGCAGTCGCGAAAAAATCATCGTCATGGACCTTCGCAGCGCTGAGCTGAGCAAGTACGCCGCCAACTGCATGCTGGCGACCAAGATCAGCTTCATGAACGAGATGGCCTGCCTCGCGGAAAAACTCGGCGCCGACATCGAAAAAGTCCGCCACGGCATCGGCGCCGACCCGCGCATCGGTTACCAGTTTATCTACCCGGGCGTGGGCTACGGCGGCTCGTGCTTTCCCAAAGACGTCAAAGCGCTGATCCACGCCGCAACAAGTGTCGATATCGACGCCCGGCTGCTCAAGGCTGTAGAGGCGCGCAACCAGGACCAGAAAGCCAGTCTTTACAGCAAGATTTTCAATCACTTCGACGGCCACCTGCGCGGCAAGACGTTTGCCCTGTGGGGGCTCAGTTTCAAACCGAACACCGACGACATGCGCGAAGCGCCCAGCCGCGTATTGATGGAGGCTCTGTGGCACGCCGGCGCCAGCGTTCAGGCATTTGATCCCAAAGCCATGGAAGAGGCCCAGCGCCTGTATGGCGCGCGCGATGACCTGACGCTGGCCGGCACCAAGGAAGCGGCGCTGAAAAATGCCGACGCGTTGATCATCGTCACCGAGTGGCAATCGTTCCGCGCGCCGGACTTTGATCTGCTCAGCCAGCAGCTCAAACAACCGTTGATTTTCGACGGGCGCAATCTGTTCGATCCGCAGCGTTTGAGCAAACGCGGCTTCACCTACATCTCCGTGGGGCGGCCAACCCCTTCAGTCATTTGAAGGAGCCGCGCCATGCTGAAGCTGGAATTGGTCGGGCATTACTCGGCGAAATTACTGGAGGCCAACCAGGCCTATTCCTTTATCAACTTTGCCTCCATCGGCAGCGTTTTCGCGCAGACCCCAAGCAGCGTCGCCTATTTCTGCGACGGCATGCTGATGTCGACCTTCATGTCGCGCGTCACCGGCAGGACGATTGGCCGGGTCAGCTTTGACTTCACCTCGATCGCTGATCTTGTCCTCGGCAGTGCCGAGCAACTGGGCAAGCGCGTGTACTTCGTCGGTGCCCGGCAGGCCGAACTGGAGCTGTTCATCGTCAAGATCGGGGCGCTTTATCCGCAGTTGACCATCGCCGGTTATCACAACGGCTATTTCGACGCTGCCGAGGCCGAAGACATTCAAGCGGACATCTGTCGCAGCGCCGCCGACATTCTCATTGTTGGCCTGGGCGCCGGGCTGCAAGAACAGTTCGAACAGGACGCCCTGCGCGCAGGCTTTCGCGGCGTTGCCTTCACCTGTGGCGGTTTCATCCGTCAGGAAGCGCTGGCCACGCGGCAATACTACCCGGCGCTGATCAATCGCCTGCACCTGCGCGCGTTTTATCGAATGTACCGCGAGCCGCATACGATCAAACGCTACCTCGTCGATTACCCCAGCAACTTCTTGCACCTGCTGACAATGCTCGCCCGGCACAAAGTCGCCATCAGTGTGGGGGAATGACCATGCACATCCTCTTTATCCTCAAGGATTTCAAGCTGGGCGGTGGCGTCGAGCGCGTTCAGCAACGGCTGTCCGAGCAGTTTCTCAAGGACGGCCGCCGGGTGAGTTTTTTCGTTATCAACGCAGACGTGCCCGACACCCCCGATGTGCAGCGCTTCAACGGCGGCGGCAGCGGTCTCGTCGGTTTGCTCAAGTCGATCGTTTTGTTGCGCCAGCTCATACAGCGTGAAGGCGTCACCCACCTGATTGCCGCCAAGGAGCAGGCCAACCTCTGCACTTGGTTCGCCACCTTGGGCCATGTCTGCAAAGTCATCTATTGCCGCCACGCGACCCTTGATTGCAGTGAACAGAACACCGGTCCCGCCAGCCTGCGCTTGCTCTACAGCTTGTACCTGTGTGGCAGCGGCAAGGTCGTCACCGTTTCCAATGCCTTGCGTCAGACGCTTATCGAACTGATGCCCTGGGGTCAGCAGCGCATCCGGTATTGCCCCAATGCGGTGGTCACCGATCAGCTGTTTCAAGCCTCGCAGGCGCCGCTACCCGGCGGATTGCCCGGCGCTTACTGGTTGGGTCTGGGCCGTTTGGTCGAACCGAAAGGTTTTCATCTTTTGCTCGAGGCCTACGCGCTGGCACTGCGCAGTGCAGCGCTGCCGGATCTGGTGATCGTCGGCGATGGCCCGTTGCGCGAGGCACTGACGGCTCAGGCCCGCCGTCTGGGCATTGCCCCGCGGGTGCATTTCACCGGATTCCTGAGCAACCCCTATCCGCTGCTCCGGCACGCCCGACTGTTCATTTTGAGTTCCGTGCAAGAAGGCATGCCGACGGTGTTGATCGAGGCGCTGGCACTGGGCACGCCGGTGCTGGCCAGCGATTGCGAAACCGGCCCCAGAGAACTGCTGGACAACGGCCGACTTGGCCAACTGGTGAGGGTCAACGACGTACCGGCGCTGGCCGCCGGCATGCTGCGCAGCCTGACCCCACGCGATGACGTCACCTTCAGCGAAACCAGACTCACCGACACCCTGCGTCAGTACACCAGCCAGTACGCGGCGCAGGCGTATTACCAGGTATGGAATCAATGAAAAAGCTGCTGATTATCCTGCATGACCTCAGCGCCGGCGGGGCTGAAAAAATGATGGCGCGCCTGGCCGGAGCGCTGGTGGACGCGGGCAATGACGTGACCTTGTTAATGCTCACCGGCGGCGGCATTCACGCCGCGCACCTCGACCCTCGCGTGAAGAAGGTTGAGTTGAATAGTCCGCGCAGCGTCCGTGCAGTGCCGGCTCTTACGCGATTTCTGCGGGCCAATCGCTTTGACGCACAACTGGCAGCCCTTACCCACGTCAACGTGGTGGCGATTGCGGCGGCGGCGTTGTCCGGCACGCTGGCACGGCTGCACGTCAGCGAGCGCAATGCCTTTTCCCATGACAAGCACGTCAACCCCGACTTCATGGTGCGCGTCGCGTACCTGCTGGCGCCGCTGCTGTATCGGCTGATTCCCAACCCGGTGATCTGTGTCTCGCGGGGTGTTGCCCAGGACCTGGTCGACACCACCGTCGCCCGCCGCCAAGACGTGACCATTGCCGATAACCCGGTGCTCGACAACGACTTTCGCGAGAAAACACCGGGCCTGCCCAGCCACCGCTGGCTGCTGGAAAAATCCGCCCCAGTGATTGTCGCCGTGGGTCGCCTGGCCCCGCAAAAAGGCTTCGACACCTTGATCAGCGCGTTCGCGGCATTGCCGGACAGCCGCGCCCGCCTGATCATTTTTGGCGAGGGTGCACTCAGGCCCAATCTACTGGAGCAGGCGCGCGCACTGGGCGTGGCGGAGCGTTTCGATCTGCCGGGCTATGCCAATGCCCCGTTGGCAGAGGTCGCCGCCGCCGATTGCTTCGTGCTGTCGTCGCGCTTCGAAGGCAGTCCCAACGCTTTGGTAGAGGCGTTATCCACGGGCACGCCGGTGGTGGCAACCCGTTGCCCCCATGGCCCGCAAGACATCCTCGTCGGCGGTCTGGTCGCACCGCTGGTCGACGTCGACGATCCACTCGCCCTGGCGCAGGCGATCACCCTGCAACTGGCCACACCGCGCAACTTTCAGCGTCACTTGCGCCTGGAGGCCGCCGCCCGGTTCATCAATGCCAGCGCGGTGCAGACCTACCTCAAAGCGTTGATCGGGAGCCCGTCATCATGAGCACACTGGCGATCAGGTATTCGACATTACGCGACGGCTTCACCTTGTTCGGCGTGCTGTTCTACATCCAGGTGATTACCTTTGTCCTTGGTCTGGGTGGAGCCGCCAGCTTCGGTGATATCAATAAAGACCTCGAAGGCAACGTGGCCAATCAGATCTGCGGGCTGATCACGCTGTTGGTGCCGTTATTCTTCTTCATCCGCAACAAGGTGTTCCTCAGCAAGACCTTTTATCGCAGCAACTTCTTTTTGTTGCTGTTCATGTTTTCTGTCATCGCCTCGATCGGCTGGTCCCACGACCCGATGCTGAGTTTCAAGCGCTTTATCGCGATGCTCAGCATGGTGTTTTTCGCCGGTTTCATTGCCTACAACTATTCGCTGGAAAAAATCACCTTCATGCTCGGCTGCGCCATCGGCGTGGCGGCGTTGATCGGTTTGATCCTGGCGGTGGTCATGCCTGACGTCGCGTTCCTGTCCGGTGGGATTCGCGACGGCGCCTTCAAAGGGATTTTTGCCGAAAAGAATGCCGGTGCCCGGCTCAACGCGATCGCCATCCTGTTATTGCTACCGATGATTCGCCGACGCAATCACTGGGCGCTGTTCTGTGCGTTTTTCTCGCTGATCGCGATCCTGCTCGCGCAGTCGGCGACCGGGGTGGCGCTGATTGTTTCCGGCGCGATCAGCTACTGGTACTTCCTGACCTTGATCCGTTTGCGCATCAACCATTCGCCGCTGATGTTCCTCGGCTGCACCCTCCTCTATCTACTGGTGTGCCTGTTCCTCTACAGCAACTTCGCGGTGCTGCTGGAAATGGCCGGTCGTGACCCGTCACTGACCGACCGCACCTTGATCTGGGAACTGCTCGCGCCGTTTATCGACGGGCAGTTCCTCAAGGGTTACGGCTTCGGCGCCTTCTGGTCCAGCCCCGATGCCGATGGTTTCATTACCCGCTGGGGTTATATCGGTAACGCCCACAGCGGCTACGTCGAAACCCTGCTCAACGGCGGAATCATCCAACTGAGCGCGCTGGCCCTGATGTTCGGCGAAGCACTGCTCAAGCAATACCGCGCCGTGACCGCCAACCAGACGGCGCAGTTTCGCGCCAGTGCGCTGGTGATCATCGGCTTGTTCGCCGTCACCAATTATGTGGCGTACGTGATCCCCAACTATCGCTCCGCCGAGTTTCTGGTGTTCTGCACCCTGGCCCTGTCTTTCCGCCATCACCTCGCGGCCTACCCCGCAACCTCACCGGCAGCGCAGCGTCAGCGTGTGTCTGGCAGAGCAGTGCCGCGCGATTCAGCCAACGCGTAACCCAAGGAGAATCACCCGTGCCCAATCAAGCCTCCCCTTCCGTGGATTCAGTGTGCGTCGTCATCCCGATGTACAACGGCGCCGACAGCATCGAGCAGACATTGGCGTCGCTGGTCGGGCAAACCCGCCTGCCGGATCACGTCATCGTCATTGACGATGGCTCCACCGATGACGGCCCACAACGGGTCAGAGACTTCGTCGCGCCGTTTCGCCTGACGCTGCTGCAGCAAGCCAACGAAGGCCAGGCCAGCGCGCGTAATCACGGCATGCGCCATTCGCAAGAGACGTTTGTGGCGATGCTCGATGCCGATGACCAGTGGCACCCGCAAAAGCTCGAACTGCAACTGGCCCTGTACGAAGAACTCAGTCGTCAGGGGCGGCCGGTGGGGTTGATCGACTGCTATGCGCAGGTCAATTACAGCGACGGCCGGCGGCAACTGGACAACCGGCGCAAAAGCGGCAGGCACTTCTACGACTTCATCCACGCCAACGTCGTCAATGGCGTTTCCACTGCGCTGGTCAGGCGTGAAGTGATCATGCAGCTCGGTGGCTTCGATGCGAGCCTGCGTTACTCCGAAGACCGCTACATGTGGACGCGGATCGCCGAACACTGGGAGGTCCACACAGTGCCGCAGGTACTGCTGGAGCGCACGGTCAACGGCGGCAACATGACCGCGCAACCGAAGAAGTACTACCAGAACAAGATCCATTTTATTGAGGTGTACCTCGCCCGCTACGGCGAGATGCTCAGCCAGCAGCAACGGATCAATTTCGTCCTGAGCAACCACACCGATTTTCTCGAAGCGTTTTCCCGGCGCGGCGAGCATGACCAAGTGCTCGGTGTGTACCGGCGAATGCTCGAGTGTTCCTGGCAAGCGCTGATCTTCGCCAATGGTAAACCGACCTTGCGCTATCTCTATGCCCGCGCCAGAACGTGGCGCAAGGCAACGGCGTCAACTCCAGCTCATTGAATCGGTAACCGCCATGGCCAATCACCGTCTGGTGACATTGAGCTGGATCTTCACCGAGAAATTCGGCCTGATCCTGCTGTCGATGATCACCTTTGTCGTCTACGCGAAGCTGCTGTCGCCGGCCGAGCTGGGTGTGGGCACGATCATTATTGCCATCGTCGAATTGATTGGCCTGGTGTACTCATCGGTGCTGGAAGATCCGCTGGTACGCCTTGAACGGCTGGAAGACAAACACATCTGCACGGCTTTCTGGGCCGGGGTGCTCGTCAGCCTGGTGTCGATTGTCATCATTTCGCTCGCGGCATTCCTCTACACAGCCGACCCACTGCTGCAATGGCTGACGGCGGTGGCCTCGGTGAAAATCCTCTTCACCATGATGGCGCGGGTCTATGTGGCGCAAATGCGCCGTAGCGGCAACTTCAAGATGCTCGCGTCGCGCACGTTACTGGGCAAAGTCGCGGGCGGCGTCGGCGGCATAGCGGTGGCGCTGTGCGGAGGGGGTGCGTGGGCGGTGATTGCCCAGGCGCTGATCATGGAATGGGTGTCGATCATTGTTCTGATGGGTGCAGACCGGCGCCGCATCGCCTTTGCCATCGACCGGGCGGTCTTGCGCGAACTGTTAAAGGCCGGTGCGCCGGTTGCCATCAATTCCCTGAGTTCACAAACCTTGCAGCGCGGCGTCAACGTGGTGCTGGGCATGACGGCCGGGGCGAACGCAGTCGGCATGTTCAACATGGCGATGCGCATCATCGAACTGCCGCGCACGGCGATTTATAACGGCCTGCTGAGTTATGCGCTGCCGGCGTTCGCCCGACGCAGTGGGGAACCCAAGCGCCTGCTCGGGATCATTGGCGACTCGACCGCCGTCAGCGGCTTTGTGTTGACGCCGCTGTTCATTGGCCTCGCGCTCACGGCCAACGACCTCATCCTGTTGATCTTCGGCGCCAAGTGGGCTGACGCCATTCCTCTGTTGCAAGTGCTGGCCTGCACGGCGGCCATCGGCAACACCGCGATGTACGCCACCACCGCACTGGTGGCGGTCAACCGCAGCCACCTGACGATCAAGGCGGAAGTGCTCACCACGGTTCTGGCACTGGCGCTGGTTTACAGCCTCGGCAACGTTTATGGCGGCATGGCCGCAGCTGCCGCTCTGCTCACGCGCATGCTGCTGATCACGCCGCTGCAGATCCGCGGCCTCAACCTGGCCATCGGTTACAGCTGGCGACGGTTTGTCGAGGCCAATTACCGCAGCGTGATTGCCGCGCTGGTCATGGCCGCGACCGTGCTGCTGGTGTCACCGCAACTGGGCTTTCAAGGCTACCTGCACCTGATCGGCAACATCGCGCTGGGCGCGTTGAGCTACGCCGTGGCGTATAGCCTCATCCACCCGCACTGGCCGCAGGAATTCAAATCGGTTTTCACCGCCCGCTGATTCAGTCCCTGAGACAGGAAGACCTCACCATGCGCAAAACCACGTTGATTACTGGCGGGGCTGGTTACATCGGCTCGCACACCGCTTTGGCGCTCATCAATGCCGGGCACCGGGTGCTGGTGCTCGATAACCTGTGCAACAGCTGTCAGGAGTGCATCGCGCGCCTTGAGCAACTGACCCTGACCCGGGTCGATTTCATCAAGGGCGACATCCGTGATTCCGATCTGCTGGACGACATCTTCCAGCGTTACGACATCGATGCCGTGGTGCATTTTGCCAGCCTCAAATCCGTCGCCGAAAGCGTGCGCAAACCGCTCGACTACTACGCCAACAACGTCGCCGGTACGCTGGACCTGTGCCGGGCCATGGCGCGCAACAACGTCTTCCGCCTGGTGTTCAGCTCATCGGCCACGGTGTACGGCGAGCCGACCCGTACGCCGATTGCCGAAGACTTCGGCACCGGTAAACCGGTCAATCCGTATGGTCGCACCAAGCTGATGATCGAAGAGTTGCTGACGGATTTGTGCGAGTCCGATCCGCGCTGGAGCATTGGCCTGTTGCG
Source organism: Pseudomonas sp. MYb2 (assembly GCF_002979955.1). Classification (NCBI taxonomy): domain Bacteria; kingdom Pseudomonadati; phylum Pseudomonadota; class Gammaproteobacteria; order Pseudomonadales; family Pseudomonadaceae; genus Pseudomonas; species Pseudomonas sp. MYb2. Next base: position 133,451 of record NZ_PCQC01000006.1, on the reverse strand, counting down.
CTACTTCAATCCGATTGGCGCCCACGAAAGCGGGATGATCGGCGAAGACCCGCGCGGCCGCCCCAACAACCTGCTGCCGTGCCTGACCCAAGTCGCCATTGGCCGGATACCGGAACTCACGGTGTACGGCAGCGACTATCCCACCGTCGACGGCACCTGCGTGCGCGACTACATCCACGTGGTCGACCTTGCCATTGGCCACCTCAAGGCACTGCTGGTGTTGCAGCACAACCACGGCATCCATTTCTGGAACCTCGGCACGGGGGTTGGCTATAGCGTGCTGCAGATCATCCACAGTTTCGAGGACATCACCGGCATCAGCATTCCGTACCGCTTTGCACCGCGCCGCGAAGGTGACATTGCCAAGTGCTGGGCTGACCCGGCCAAGGCCGGACGCGAGCTGGGCTGGACCGCGCAACGCGACCTGCAACAAATGATTGTCGATGCCTGGCGCTGGCAGTCGTGCAATCCGCAGGGGTATCAGTCGTCCTTCGAAATTCCAGCGCTGCTTGCCCTCAAATGATGTTCTTACGATCGCTGCCAGCGCTGCTGCTGTGGCTTTCACTGGCTTGCAACGCAGCACCCGCGCCGCCGACTGCCGGGCTGGTGCTGTGGCTGGACGCGGCCGATGCGTCCAGCCTGAGCCTGAATGCGCAGAACCGTGTGCAGCGCTGGGGCGATAAATCCGGCCAGTCCCATGACGCCAGGGTCGACGAAGGTGCCGAACAGCCGCAACGCCTGGAAAATGCCGTGAATGGCCATGCGATCGTGCGTTTCAGTGGTGGGTCGGCGTTTCTGGGCAAAAGCATTCGTAGCGCAAAAGGACCTGTCACGGTGTTGATCGTGTCCCGCCGATTGCCCGAACAGGCCGGGGTCGATCCGTGGCAGCGGTTGTTCAGTTCACGTGCGCAAACCGCTGACAACGATAACGTGTTGCCGAACTTCGCCATCAGCCTGGCGCAAACCAGCGCGTATGAACCGACGGTGTCGGTCCTGGAACTGCAGGATGTGCCGATCGGCCCGTATGCCGTCGGGCGCAATGCCGTCGGTACTTCAGAAAACTTTCGCGGCGACATCGCCGAGGTGCTGGTTTACGACCGCCCGTTTGCGTCCCTCGCCGAGCGTCAGCAGGCTTTCCAGTACCTTGCGCACAAGTGGTCAGTGGCCGTCCCCAGCCATGCCGATACCTGGACCCGCGTCGGTCCACTGGGCAAAGTACCGACGCATCAGCATGCCTATCTGCCGCTGTCCGACCAGGCCAATGCCGGGCGCTGGGCATTCAACACGACGCTGTCCGACGACTTCAACGGCAACACCCTCGACCCCGCGCGATGGCACGTCAACAATGCCATCGGCAACGAATCGCTCGGGCGCAAACCGGCGCTGTTCACCCCACGCAATGCCAGCGTCAGCAACGGCAACCTGAACATTGTCTTTCGCAAGGAAACCTTGCCGCAGAAGTACGTCGAGCTTGGCTTCAAGGATTACACCTCAGCCATGGTCCGTACCCGTGAACGCGGTTTCTACGGTTACTACGAAGCACGCGCCAAACCGATGAACTCCGCAGCGTCGAGCGCGTTCTGGCTGGCGTGGACGGGCTTCACGGACAACGCCACCGAAATCGATATCTTTGAAATTGGCGGTAAAACCAAAGGCGCAGCCTCGGACCGTTCTTACAATATGAATGCCCACCTATGGGCAACGCCGCACAGTAAAGAACATATCGCCAACGGCAGCACCTGGATCAGCCCTTGGCGATTGGCCAGCGACTTTCATGTCTACGGCTTCGACTGGCAGCCCGACACCCTGCGCTGGTACGTCGATGGCGTGCTGGTCAGGGAATCGAAGAACCGCTACTTCTTCTTCCCGATGCAAATCGTCTTTGACAGTGAGGCCATGTGGAAATGGTTCGGCGTGGTCGATGACGCTGATCTGCCGTCCACCTTCGAGGTCGACTACATCCGCATGTGGCAACGCGGTCCATAACCGTCACACCAAGCCAGGGACAGTCGACGCCCTCCTGCTGCCAAAGCTTGCGCCTTGAGTCGAATTTCACTCGGCAGAGTCGTCAGTTCTCGATCAGCGCTAACACCTCCGGAGCGCCCATACATGAACAACCGACGACTGAAGGAGCTGGATTTGCTGCGTTTCCTCGCAGCGCTCGCCGTGGTGATTTTTCACTACGCGTTTCGCGGCTATGCGCGGGGCGACATGTCGGTCATGCCCTATCCGCTGCTGGCCGAGGTGGCCAAGTACGGCTACCTGGGCGTGGAACTGTTTTTCATGATCAGCGGATTTGTCATCCTGATGACCGCTTCGAGCAACAATCTGCAGGTGTTTTTCATCTCCCGCGTGGTGCGCCTGTGCCCGGCGTTCTGGGTGTGCTGCACGCTCACGTTTTTGATCACACTGGCTTTCGGGCAGCCCAGATTCAGCGCTGATCTTTATCAATACCTGATCAACATGACGTTCCTTGGCGACCTGCTCGGCGTCCCGCCCATCGACGGCGTGTATTGGTCACTGTTTGTAGAGATCAAGTTCTACCTGATGATCTCGATTCTCCTGGCCTTGAAGAAAATAGACAAAATCGAACCCTGTCTCGTGCTGTGGCTACTGGTGTCGGCCACCGCGGAAGTCCTCGCTTTTGAGAAGCTGCGCTCGATACTGATCACCGATTACGCGGCCTACTTTATCGCCGGTGCCACGTTCTACCTGATCTGGGCAAAGGGTATGACAAAACCCCGCATCGCCCTGGTGGCGGGAGCATTGGCCTTGGCCACCTTCACCGCCATTACCTGGGCCGAGTCGATCGAAAGCAAATATGCGACGGAGTACGATCCGTCGATCATCGGCAGCGTCATTATTGTGTTTTTCATGACCTTCCTGTTGATCGCAACCAACAAAACAGCGGCCATCGGAGAAATGAACTGGACGTCCCTGGGAGCCCTCACCTACCCGCTTTACCTGCTCCATCAAATGATCGGTTTCATCATCTTCAACATGGCCTATCCGGCGGTGAATGCGCACCTGCTGCTGTGGGGCACCGTGGCTTTGATGATCGCTGCGTCCTATGTCATTCACGAAAAGATCGAAACGCCGATGGCCAGACTGATGAAAAGGTCCCTGTCATTTTCATTCAATCGTCTCCGGGCTAATTAGCCCGTGGCGACGAAAGCTGAAGCGATTTAGCGAACCTTTCCCGCGAAAACAGCGTCCGAGTCAAGGCGTTAACGCTTACCGCTCGCTATGAGGTTTCCGTTTGAAAGCAGCCATCGTCAGAAAATACCGTTTGATCATCAAGACTCTGGGCTATGTCGGCTGGGCGTTGTTCTGGCTGCTGCTCTGGGACATCGCCGTCACCGTCGACTTCATGCTGTTCCTCAACGCCAAGCTGAATCTGCCATTGATGCCCCTGACGTTATTGGGTTCCGCATTGATCGTGCTGATCAGTTTTCGCAACAGCAGCGCTTACAACCGCTGGTGGGAAGCACGCACGCTGTGGGGTTCGATGATCAACAATTCGCGCAGCTTCGCCCGCCAGGTGCTGACGCTGCTGGATGATCCCGATGGCGAGGTCAATCCGGTCAAATCGACCCTGTTACGCCGCCACGTCGCCTATGTGAATTGCCTCGCGGCGCATCTGCAAGGCCAGCCTTGCCCTGAGGAAGTTCGGGCGTTCATTCCGGCTGACGAGTTCGCCCGCAGTGGCACGACCAATAACTTCGCCAATGACATCCTCACCGGTTCTGCGGCACTGCTGGCCCGGGAGTACAAGGCCGGGCGTCTGGACAGCATTCGCCTGGCGCGGCTTGAGTCGACATTGGTAGACCTCTCCAACAGTCAGGGTGGCATGGAGCGGATTGCCAATACGCCGCTGCCCTACCCTTACGTGTATTTCCCACGACTGTTTATTTCGCTGTTCTGCCTGATCGTGCCGATCGGCCTGGTCGAGTCACTGGGTTGGTTTACGCCGCTGGCCTCGACCGTGGTCGGCTTCATGCTGCTGGCCATCGAACGCATCGGCACCGATCTGCAAAGCCCGTTTCGCCACAGCGAACACCAGATTCAGATGGAAGCGTTGTGCGAAACCATCGAGAAGAACCTGCAGTCAATGCAGCGTGACTCTTTGGGTGACGTGCGCCGGATTGAAGAGAACGCTTGAAGATGTCGGGAGCCGTCAGCATTTCTGCCGGCTCCCGACGGAGTCAGAACGCCGGCACCACGTCGCCGTGATAACGCTCAAGAATGAACTGCTTCACTTGCGGTGAATTGAGCAGCGCGCCGAGCTTCTGCACCGCCGGCGCATTGGCCTTGTCGCGACGCACGTACAGGTAATTGGCGTACGGCGACTCCGAACTTTCGATAAACAGCGCGTCTTTGTGCGGCACCAGTTTGGCTTCCAGCGCGTAGTTGGCGTTGATCAACGCCATGTCGACCTGATTCAACACCCGCGGCAACATCGCCGCTTCGAGTTCCTGAAACTTCAGGTGCTTGGGGTTGCTGACGATGTCCAGGCGCGTGGCCATGATGTTGTCGGGATCCTTCAGGGTGATCAGGCCTTGTTTGGCGATCAGCAGCAGCGCACGGCCGGAGTTGGTCGGGTCGTTGGGAATGGCAATGGTCGCGCCATCCTTGAGTTCGCTTATGTTTTTGATCTTCTTCGAATAGGCGCCGAACGGTTCGATGTGCACGGCCACAATCGGCACTTGATCGCTGCTCGGGCGGTCTTTTTTGTAGGCCTCGTAATATGGTTTGCTCTGGAAGTAATTGGCGTCGAGCAAGCCTTCATCGGTCTGCCGGTCGGGTTGAATGTAGTCCGAGAAGACTTTGACATCCAGCGTCACCCCTTCCTTGGCCAGCTCCGGTTTCAAAAACTCGAGGATTTCGGCGTGGGGCACAGGCACCACGGCGATTTTCAGGGTTTCGGCATAGGCATTGCCCATGGCGGCGACCAGCAGTGCTACGGAGAGCGCGACGCGTTTCACGATAGTTTTCCTTCGAAGCGTTTCAGGGAGAAAGAGGTCAGATCCAGGTCGCTCGAGCCGCGCATGCACCACTGGGCAAATGCTTCGCCGAGCGCGGCGGAATGCTTGAAGCCGTGCCCGGAGCAGGCCGAGACGAACAGGGTGTGTTGCAGCGACGGATGCTCGTCGATGATGAAATGGCGATCCGGGGTCACGGTGTAGGCACAGACGGCGGACTTGACGACTTTCGCGGTCACGCCAGCGATGCGGTTGTGCACCTGGTGCTCATACATGTCCTGCGCTTCGGCCGCTGAAACCGTACGGTCGATGGCCTGCGCTGACGTTGAGGTGTGGTACTGCGCGGTGGCGATTTTCATGCTGCTTTCGCCGGGTAACGCGGGGAAACCGTAGTTGATTTTGTCGTCGCCGCGGCCGTGGGTGAAGATGAACGTCGGTGAGTGGCCGACCAGTCCGGCGTTCTCTTCCAGTTCGAACCAGAACAGCTTTTGCCGGTAAACACTCAGCAGGTTCTCATACGGCTCACCGAGCCACTCGCCGTTCCAGTTGCCCGCGCTGATCACCAGTTTGTTGGCAAACAGCGTGCGCCGGTCCGTGTTGACCGTGACACCCTCCTCGTTCGAGCTGATCCCGGTGACGGTCTCGCCTTTGTAGAGCGTCGCACCGTGTTGCTCGGCCAGTTTGAGCTGCACATCGATGCAGCGCTCCGGGCGCACAAAGCCGCCACCCGGTTCGAAATAGCCGATGGCCGAGTCGTGCACGTTGGCGAATTGCGGGAAGCGCTGGCGAATCTGTTCGGCGGACAGGACTTCGTGCTCGATGCCGTAAGTCTGCGCCAGACCGATGGTGCGCAAGGTGAAGTCGGATGGATCTTCGGGATCGAACTCGGCGCTCGACGTCAGCACCAACAGGCCCGATTGCTCGAACAAAGACTCACCGGTGAGCGCCTCAAGTTCACGCCAGATGCGATGAGAATTGCGCACAATGGGCACATATTGCGCGCCCTCGCCGACCGACAGCCGAGTGATGCGCGTGTCGCCATGGCTGGAGCCGAGGTTGTGCGGCGGGTGATGGCGGTCGATGCCGACGACATTCACCCCCGCTTTCGCCAACTGATAAACCGTGGCCGCGCCCATGGCACCCAAGCCCAGAACCAACACCTCACATCGCTCGGACATCAATAGCCACCTATCAAAAAGGCGCCAGTTGAGCGGTAAAACACGGCGAATTCCAAGATTAAAAAAGCATATCCATATAGCTCGACGCAGCAGCCAACCGCTCTGTCTCGGTACATTGGGCGGTTATTCGTCGCATTTACAACCCGAAGAAAATGATTTACGCCTGAGGACACGACCTCAGGCATCTGTCAAAACTCACAACAAATCTGGCAGAACCGTAATTTTTGTGTGCATTTCGACAGACATTTCCGCATCTGAGACCGCCTCAGGCGCGAGTCGAATCCGCGAACTACGCTTCACGTTGAAATTTGTGATTTAACTAGGTAGTTACCTAACTATATAATGCGCGTCTCATTTCAACGGGACACTCAACGTGAAGCAGAGTCAACGCCTCTCGGGCATATCAAAATTCATTCTGATCGGGCTGGGCGTCGTCATCGCCCTGCTCGGCTTGGCGCTGGCTGCGGGCGGCGTGAAGTTGGTCAGCCTGGGAGGCTCGTGGTACTTCCTGCTGGGTGGCCTGGTCATGGCCGTTTCCGGTCTGTTGATCGCGCGCTTCAAGCTTGCCGGTGCGTGGTTGTTCGCCGCGTTCCTGGTGGGCACCGCGATCTGGGCAGTGATCGATGCTGGCCTGGCGTTCTGGCCGGTGTTCTCGCGCCTGTTCATGTTCAGCGTGATCGGCCTGGTCGTGGCGCTGGTCTATCCGCTGCTCAAGCGTGCCAACGGTGGCGTTGCCGGTCGCGGCGCTTACGCTGTGGCGGCGGTGCTGGCGGTCGGCGTGGTTGTCGCGGCCGGCAATATGTTTGTCGCGCACCCGACCGTTGCCGCAACCGGCACCGGCCCGGGCCTGACCCCGGTCGAGCCGGACAAGGCGCAAAAAGACTGGGCGCACTACGGTAATACCGAAGGTGGCAGCCGCTTCGCCGCGCTGGACCAGATCAACCGCAACAACGTCGACAAGCTGAAAGTCGCGTGGACCTACCACACCGGTGACGTCGCCGAGAGCGATGGCAACGGCGCCGAAGACCAGCTCACTCCGCTGCAGGTTGGCAACAAGGTGTTCATCTGCACCCCGCACAACAACCTGATTGCGCTGGATGCCGACACCGGCAAAGAGCTGTGGAAGAACGCGATCAACGCGCAGTCGAAAGTCTGGCAGCGCTGCCGTGGCATGGCCTATTTCGACGCCACCAAAGCGATTGCTCAGCCGAGCAACTCGTCGATCATCGAAGCCAAGCCTGCGCCGGCCGCCAATTGCCAGCGTCGTCTGCTGACCAACACCATCGATGCCCGCCTGATCGCGGTCGATGCGGACACCGGCGAGTTCTGCCAGGGTTTCGGCAACAACGGCCAGGTTGATCTGAAGGCCGGTCTGGGTAACGTGCCGGACAGCTACTATCAGTTGTCCTCCGCTCCGCTGCTGGCCGGCACCACCGTGGTGGTTGGCGGTCGCGTGGCTGACAACGTGCAGACCGACATGCCCGGCGGCGTGATCCGTGGTTTCGACGTGATCACCGGCGCCATGCGCTGGGCGTTCGACCCGGGCAACCCACAGGATAAAAACGCACCAGCCGAAGGCAACACTTATGTGCGCAGCACGCCGAACAGCTGGGCGCCGATGTCCTATGACCCGGCGACCAACACGGTTTTCCTGCCGATGGGCAGTTCGTCGACCGACATCTATGGTGTCGAGCGCAGCAAACTCGATCACACCTACGGTGCTTCGATCCTCGCGCTGGACGCCACCAGCGGTGACGAGCGTTGGGTATTCCAGACCGTGCACAACGATCTCTGGGACTTCGACCTGCCGATGCAGCCGAGCCTGATCGACTTCACCAAGGACGGCAAAAGCATTCCGGCGCTGGTCATCGGCACCAAGGCCGGGCAGATCTACGTGCTCGACCGCGCCACCGGCAAACCGCTGACTGACGTTAAAGAAGTACCGGTGAAAGCGGCGAACATCCCGAACGAACCGTACTCCCCGACTCAGCCGAAATCGGTGGGCATGCCAGAAATCGGTGCTCAGCACCTGACCGAGTCGGACATGTGGGGCGCCACCCCGTACGACCAATTGCTCTGCCGCATCGACTTCAAAGGCATGCGCTACGACGGCCTGTACACCGCGCCGGGCATGGACAAATCGCTGAGCTTCCCGGGTTCGCTGGGTGGCATGAACTGGGGCAGCCTCTCCACTGACCCGGTACACGGTTTCATCTTCGTCAACGACATGCGCCTGGGTCTGTGGATTCAAATGATCCCGTCGCAGAACAAAGGCCAGGCCGCTGGCGGTGGCGAAGCGCTGAACACTGGTATGGGCGCCGTTCCGCTGAAAGGCACGCCTTACGCCGTGAACAAAAACCGCTTCCTGTCGGTAGCCGGCATTCCTTGCCAGGCACCACCGTTCGGCACGCTGACGGCGATCGACATGAAGACCCAGAAAATCGCCTGGCAGGTTCCGGTCGGCACCGTTGAAGACACCGGTCCACTGGGTATCCGCATGCACTTGCCGATCAAGATTGGTCTGCCAACCCTCGGCGGCACCCTGTCGACCCAAGGTGGTTTGATCTTCATCGCCGGCACCCAGGACTTCTACCTGCGCGCGTTCAACAGCGGCAACGGTGAAGAAGTCTGGAAAGCACGTCTGCCAGTCGGCAGCCAGGGCGGCCCGATGACCTATGTTTCGCCGAAAACCGGCAAGCAATACATCGTCATCACCGCCGGTGGCGCGCGTCAGTCGACCGATCGCGGCGACTACGTGATGGCTTACGCCTTGCCGTAAACCACTGCGTCCACGTTAAGCGCGGACGCTTGCTTCGAGCGCGGCACCTTCGGGTGCCGCGCTGCTTTCCCCCTTATTGCTCATGTTTTCTGCAGGAAGATTTACATGCTATCGGCTGTTGGTTTTTCCCGTTCCGACCTGTTCAAAGGCCTGTTGCTGGGCGTCGCGTGCACCACCACCCTCCCCGCGCTGGCGGACAACGATGCCGATCTGTTGAGCCGCAGCACCCTGACCGGCGACTGGGGTGGCTTGCGTCACCAGATGGATGAACAAGGCATCAAGTTCACCGGCGATTACAGCGGCGAAACAGCCTACAACGCTGACGGTGGCCTGCATCGCTCGGCGCGCTACTCGCAGAACATCAAGCTCGGCGTGCAGTTCGATCTGAGCAAACTGTATGGCTTCGACAACGCCGGTAAAGTCCAACTGACGATCAATGACCGTCGCGGCAACAGCGCTTCGGAAGACTTGGTCGGCAACCGTTTGCCGATCCAGGAAAACTACGGCGGCTTGTACACGCGCCTGACCGAACTCAGCTACGAGCGCAGCCTGTTCACCCCGGCGCTCAACGTGAAACTCGGTTACATGGCCATGGGCAATGACCTCGGTGGCCTCGACAGCGGCATTCTGTGCAACTTCATGAACGCCGGTTTCTGCGGTCACCCGCTGAACATGTCCGGTGGCAGCGGCTGGACCAACTACCCCAACGCGCACTTGGGTGTGCGGGTGAAATACGATCTGTCGCCGTCGTGGCAATTGCGCGTGGCAGCGTTCAACGTCGATCCGGAGAGCAACGGCAACTCTAGCCGTGCCTGGCACCTGGGCCCGAAACACACCACCGGCACCGTGGTGCCGATCGAGCTGGTGTACAAGCACGCGGGCGAGCTGCCGGGTGAATATAAAGTCGGTTACTACTACGACAGCTCCGACGTGAAACGCATCGGCAGCAGTAAAGAAGTGTCCGGTCGCGGTGGTCATTATCTGTTGGTCGATCAAGCCGTGTGGCGCTCGGAGTCGTCCGAAGGCCGCAGCCTGCATGCCTTCGGCCAGTACTCGGCGGCCAGCGAAGCGGCTTCGCCGTTCAGCAAGTGGTACGGCACCGGCGTGGTTTTGTATAAACCGTTCGAAGGTCGCCCGCGTGACACCGTCGCTTTGGGCTACGGTCGCGCCGTGCCGAACCCGCGCAGCCGCGATGTGCAGCAAGACGCCGCGCTGGACAATGGCGCCGCGTTCCCGAACCTGGACAGCGCCGAACAACTGATCGAGCTCGGCTACGGCTATCAAGCCACGCCATGGCTGACCCTGCGTCCGAACATGCAATACATCATCGAGCCGGGCGCGTTCTCCGGGCAGGACATCGACAATGCGTTGGTGTTTGGTCTGCAGGTGAAAGCGTCGCTGTAAACCCTCGGGTTTGCAGGCACAAAAAAACCGGCGCAATGCCGGTTTTTTTGTGTTCGAACATCAGGCCTGATCCAGAACCTCCGCCACGCCTTGATCCTCACCGAGGAACCCGCCGCTCTGATGTTGCCAGAGCCGCGCATACACGCCGTTGCGTTCCAGCAGTTCGCTGTGGGTGCCTTGTTCGATGATGCGCCCTTCGTCCATGACGATCAGGCGGTCCATCGCTGCAATGGTCGACAAGCGGTGAGCAATCGCGATCACGGTCTTGCCCTGCATCATCTCGTCGAGGCTTTCCTGAATCGCCACTTCGACTTCTGAATCCAGCGCGCTGGTGGCTTCGTCGAGCAGCAGGATCGGCGCATTCTTCAGCATCACCCGGGCAATCGCCACACGCTGACGCTGGCCACCGGACAACTTGATCCCGCGCTCACCGACGAGGGTGTCGTAGCCGGTATGGCCCTGGCGGTCGCTGAGTTGGCTGATGAACTCATCGGCCTGCGCACTGGCCGCCGCGCTACGGATCTGCGCGTTGGTCGCATCGGGCCGGCCATAGGCAATGTTGTCGCGAATCGAACGGTGCAGCAGCGACGTATCCTGGGTGACCATGCCGATGCAACTGCGCAGGCTGTCCTGGGTTACTTGCGCGATGTTCTGGCCGTCGATGCGAATCTCCCCGCGGTCGACGTCATAGAAGCGCAGCAGCAAGTTGATCAGCGTGGATTTACCGGCACCGGAGCGGCCCACCAGACCGATTTTTTCCCCCGGACGGATGCTCAGGTTCAGGCCATCGAGCACCTGCCGTTCGCCGTTGTAATTGAAGCTGACGTTGTCGAACGTCACCGCGCCGCCGGACGTCTTCAGTACGCCGGCATCCGGCGCGTCCTGCACCTTGGTGCCCTGGGTGAGCGTCTCCATGCCGTCGTGCAGGGTGCCGATGCTTTCGAACAGCGACGTCATCTGCCACATGATCCAGTTCGACATGCCATTGATGCGCAACGCCATGGCCGTGATGGCCGCCACCGCACCGGCGCCGACCTCGCCCTGATGCCAGAGCCACAGCGCATAACCGCCCGCCGACATGATCAACGCCACCACCAGAGCCTGATTGACGATCTCGAACAGGCTGACCAGACGCATCTGGCGAAACCCTGTCAGCTTGAAATCCTCCATCGCCGCCCGAGCAAAATGCGCTTCACGATTGGAGTGCGAGAACAGCTTCACCGTGGTGATATTGGTGTAGGCATCGGAAATCCGCCCGGTCATCATCGACCGCGCATTGGCCTGCTCCTGCCCGACCTTGCCCAGACGCGGCACGAAGTACCACATCGCCAGCCCGAACAAAATCACCCAGGCGAGGAACGGCAACATCAGCTTCAGCGCAAAGCCGCCGGCCAGCGCAATGATCGCAATGAAATACACACCGATCCCCGGCAGGATCTCGATCAGCGTGAACAACACATCGCGCACCGCCAAAGCGGTCTGCATCACCTTGGTCGTGACCCGACCGGAAAACTCGTCGGAGAAAAACGAAAGGCTTTGCCGCAGCATCAACCGATGGAAATCCCAGCGCAGCCGCAACGGCAAGTTAATCGCCAGAATCTGGTGCTGCACCATGGTGCGCAACGCGACCAGTCCGACACTGAGCACCATGACAATGCCCATGCCCCACAACACCCGCGTCTCCTGCGCCGCCGCTTCCCCGCCGGCCTGCCAGGTCGAGAGCAAATCAACCACCTGCCCGAGGAAGGAAAACAGCCACGCCTCATAAATCGACACCGCGGCACTGAGCAGCGCCAAGGCCAGCACATAACCACGCGCGCCACGGGTGCAAGCCCAGAGGAACCGCGCCAGACCGGTGGGCGGTGGCGGCACCTCGTCAGGAGGGAAAGGGTCGAGTCTTCGTTCGAATAGACGAAGCATGTGGGGTCTCCAAACCGATCAAAGGGGGATTTTGCCATTGATTGGTGGGTAGGAGGTCATTGTGAAAAAGTGTGTGTGTGTGTGTGTTCAACACGGCCGATGATTGGCTCGTGTACAACTGTAAGGTATGTGAGCGCTACACAACTGTGCTCACTGACGGTCCGCTGCGGGCGACCAACGCTGACGCTTATGCCAGCCTTGCTGGACGGCTCGGCCCTCGCCGAACTTCCCGAGTTCATCGCCAGTGAATGCCTGGCGGACGGGCGTCTGGTCGCGTTGTTGCCACAGTGGCACATGATGCGCGGCGGGCTTTATCTCGTGACACCGTCAGCACGCACGCACCCGGTGAAGCGCTGATCTATAGTCACTTCGCAAGCCATCGGCGTTGTTCAATGTTCTCGCAAGGAGCGCGTAGTGATGACTCGACTGCAAACTCTCAAGCTGATCCAGATCGCCCTGGCCCTTCCCGCCTACACCGTGCCGGCCAGCACCACGTTTGTTTTTACCCTGTGGAGTGTCATCGCGTTTCTGATCGCCGTGTTCACTTCAGAACCAATAACAGGCGGGTGGCGGGTTCTGTTGGTATTGATTCTCGCCCTGTACTCACAATGGGCCTGCTGGAGCATCTTCGCTGACGCACTGGAAGACGCCCCCACGGTACGGTACCTGCCACTGCTTTTGCTGGGGGTCGTGCTGTCAATGCTGTTGGGGTTGAGTTCCTGGTTCCTTTTTCACACAGCTCTGATCTGGGTCATGTGCGGGACGCAAGGGATCGCGGCAGGGGTTTTGCTGGTGATCAATTGGGTGCGCAAAAGAGGCATGGGCAGCGACTGAGACAGGCATGCCGGGCCCATACACTCCCAATTAAGCCTTCCGGCGAAGGAAATTCTTCGCATGGCTGCGTGTGGCCGAGAACAACCACTGACGATTTCACCCTACCCTTTCTCCCCGCCTCACAAATACCAGCGATACTCCCGCGCCCCAATCTCCTGCATGAACGCCAGATGATCCTGGCGTTTGTTCTCGCAATACACGTCGACGAACTCAGCGCCCAATCCCTCACGCAACTGCGGCTGATGCTGCATCGCGCGCACGGCTTCGAACATTTCCCTGGGGAAATCAATGCCGCTGTTGCGATCTTCGTTCAGCGGCGCAATCGGTTCCTTGCCCGCCTCCAGCCCATGCTCCAAGCCCACCAGGATCGCTGCCAGGACCAAATAAGGGTTGGCATCCGCTCCCGCCAGTCGATATTCAACCCGTAGGTTCTTCTCATCCGACTCGGGAATCCGCAAGCACGCATCGCGATCCTCAAAGCCCCAACTGGCTTTGGTCGCGGTGTTCACCGTGCCGCCGAGGCGGCGCATGGCGTTCTGGTTCGGGGCGAAGATCGGCATGCTGTGTGGCAGCAGTTCCAGGCAGCCGGCGATGGCGTGGCGCAGCGCTTGTTGTTCGTTGGCCGCCAGCAAGTTGTTGCCGTCGGCATCGTACAGACTGACATGCACATGCATGCCGCTGCCGGGGTGCTGCAGATACGGCTTGGCCATGAAACTGGCGCGGTAGCCGTGTTTCAGCGCGACGCCACGAGTGCTGCGGCAGAATAAGGCGGCCCAGTCCGCTGCGCGCAGGCCGTCGTCGAGGTGGCCGAAGTTGATTTCGAACTGACCCGGGCCGAGTTCGGCGGTGATCACCGTGGCGTCGATGCCTTGGGCGCGTGTGGCTTCGACCATTTCGTCGAGCACCGGGGCGAAGCGTGACAGGCGTTCGATGTGCATGTTCGGCTGATCGTCGGCGTCGTCGCTCAGTTCATCGCGGGGGAATTGCGGCAGGCCGTCGCGCAGCTTTTTATCGAACAGGTAGAACTCCAGTTCGAACGCGACCACCGGGTGAATGCCTTTGCGCGCTAGCCGATTGAGCACTTGCGCGAGGACTTCGCGGGGTTCGAATTCGATCGGTTTTTCAGTGCCGTCCGAGGTGATCAGCATCTGCCCCAAGGGCTGCGCTTCCCAGCTCACCGGTTTGAGTGTGCCCGGCACCAGACGGCGCACGGCGTCGGGGTCACCGTCGTGGAAGCAGTAATCGCCGATCTCGAACAAACCGCCCTGCACGCCCAGCAATACGCAGTTTTGCGGCAGTTTCAGGGCGCTGCCGGCGGCGACTTTTTCCAGCATGTCGACCGGGTAGCGTTTGCCGTAGAAGTGCCCGGGAATGTCCAGGGAGATCAGGTCGACATAACGCACCTCGGGGTAGCGTTGGCGAAACGCACGTACTTCAGCGAGCAAACCGGCGCAGACAGCGTCCATCGTGTTCATCCTTTTATTATTCTCAGGTATAGACCCAGAGCACTCGGGTGAGCTGCTCGGTGAGGTTGCCGTAGCGGCAGCGGGTATGGCTGTCGAACTGGAAACTGTCGCCGGCCTTCAGGGTGACCGGGTCTTCGTCGTCGCCCAGCCACAGCGTCAGTTCGCCTTCGAGGACGTAACCGCCCTGCTCCGAGCTGTCGGTCAGATGGCGCTCGCCGCTGCTCGCACCGGCTTCCAGATGACTTTCGAGCATGGAGAACGAGGCGCGGATCTGCGGCGACACCAGAATGTCGGTGATGCCGTTGGCGTAATACAGCGTGCGGCGCTCGTCCGGGCGGGTAACCCACGGCAGCTCTTTAGGCTTGGGCAAACTATAGAAATAGGTGGTTGGCACGCCGAAGGTTTCGCTGATCGCGGTCAGATCGGCGACGGTGGGCCGCGACAAGCCGCGCTCGACCTGCGAGAGGAAGCCCACCGAACGACCGATTTTGTCGGCCAGTTCTTTCAGGGTCCACTTCTTGTGCTTGCGCAGGTCGTGGATGAGGATCGCCAGCGCGGCGATTTCTTCTTGCTTGTTCATCGTCGGGTATCCAGAAATGGCCTCTTCAAATGCTGTCACGCAGGCGATACCAGGCTTTGCCGATCGCCTCCAGCGGTGCTGCGAAATGTTTGCCGCCGGGGAAACGACCATTGCTCAGGCCCTGATACAAGGTCAATTCGTCCGTGTTGCCGAGAATCGCGTCGGACACTGCAAGCGCAGCGGCCAGCGTCGGCAACACGCCATGACCGGAATAACCTTGCAGCCAGTAACGGTTACCCTCGCAACCGACATCTGGCGTGCGTTTAAGAGTCAGATCGATGTGCCCGCCCCAGGCGAATTCCACCTCGACGCCTTTGAGCTGCGGGAACACGCGCTGAAGAAACGGCCGGGTTGCCGCTCCGATATCCCTGGGCATGCCGCCCAGATAGGTGCAGCCGCCGCCGAACAACAAGCGGTTATCGGGGGTGCGCCGAAAATAATCGAGGACGAACTGGTTGTCGGTCACGCAAACGTTACTCGGCAGCAATGCGCACACTTGCTCGGATGTCAGTGGCGCCGTGGCCACTTGATAAGTTCCCACCGGCAGAATGCAACTGGACAGTTGCGGGTCGAGTTCATCGAGGTAAGCGTTGCAGGCCAGCACCAGCACATCGGCACGGACGGAACCGCGTTCAGTGACGACCCGGAAGCCAGCGCCCTCCCGCGAATAACTCAAGGCTTTGCTTTGTTCGTAGATGCGCCCGCCGGCCTGTTCGATGGCGGCAGCGAGGCCCAATGCAAGTTTCAGCGGATTGAGGTGCGCACCGTGCGGGTCGTACAACCCGGCCTGATAGCGATCGCTGGCGACCCATTCGGACAATTGTTCGCGGGGGATGAACTGCAAGTCATCGTGGCCCCATTTGTGGCTGGCCTCGCGTTGCCATTCGGTCAGCAGACTGACCCGACGCGGCATCACTGACGTCCACAAGTGCCCTGGCCGATAGTCGCAATCGAAGCCATGCCGACCCGGCAACTCGCGCAGTTCTTCAGACGCCCAGCGCATGCCGTCCCACAAACGCTTGGCGCGTTCATGGCCGAGCGCAGCTTCCAGCGGCGGCATATCGCACGACCAGCCGAGAATCGCCTGCCCACCGTTACGCCCCGAGGCCGCCCACGCCACACGGCTGGCCTCGAGCACGGTCACGCGCTTACCGGCCAGCGCCAGTCGCAGCGCCGTGTGCAGCCCGCTGAAACCGGCGCCGATAATCACCACATCGGCGTTCTGCTCGCCCTCCAGAACCGGCCGATCGCGCAGAATATCGGCGCAACTATGAGCGTAATAACTGTCGACGTGCTGGCTGGACTGCTGAAACATTCGCGACCTCATGAAATCATCTTTTTATAATTTCATGAAAATCTACAGAAATAATTTCACGCAGGCAACCCGCAGTTGCTCCGGTCAAAAGTCATATCGCGCCGTCATGCCCACTGTGCGCGGGGTGCCCAACACCCCGGTGTAAGCGCCGTTGGGTGAATTCCACAGCGTGGTGTAATACGTCTTGTCGAAGGCGTTTTTCATCCACAGCGACACGTCCCACTGGCCTTTGCCCCAATCGCCGCGCACTCCGCTGGACAGATTGACCAGGCCATAGCCCGGCAACTGCGCCTCGCGGGAATCATCGACGGTGCCGACCGCATGGGAACGCCACGCGTAACTGCCATTGACGTAGGGCTGCAGGCCGTTTTGCAGGTTCCATTGATAACTGGCATTGCTGTTGAAAATCCATTTCGACGCACCGACCACCGCGTGCCCACTCAAATCGCAAGCGGCCGGCGCGCCTGGGCGCAAGGCGACTTCCGCCGGGCACGGCGCCTCGTCGTAAGACAGATAGCGCACGTCGTTGAACGAGCCATTGACGTTGATCGTCAGCCCCGAGATTGGCCGCCAACTGCTGTCCAGTTCCAGACCGCGGCTGCGCACGGTGCCGGCGTTGGTCAGGTAACTGGTGAGATTGACGTCGTCATAAGCGTTGGTCTGATAGCCGTGCACCACGGTCCAGAACAGGTTGGCATTGAGCAACAGACGCTGATCGAGCAGCGTGGTTTTTATGCCGAGTTCGGCGTCATTGGCCCGCTCGCTGCCGATCAACAGCGAATCAGCCCCGGCGACTGGCGCGCTCGCCACACTGAGATTGACCCCTCCGGATTTCTCGCCGTGGGATAACGAGGCATACGCCAGCACCTCATCGCTGACATGCCAGGCGAGACTCGCCAGCGCCGAAGGGCTGAAGCTATAAAGGCTCAGATCCCCGGAATCGTAAGCACCGCTCCGCCCTGCCCTGGCAGCCGCTGCTGCGCCGCTGACCCCGGCTCCTCCGACCGGAGCGTTGCGCGTGACCTGCGCCAGTTTGCGTTCATAAGTGCCGCGCACACCGAGGCTGAAATCCAAAACCGGGGTCAGGTGCCAAGTGCCTTGGGCAAACGTGGCGAAACTGTCGGTGTCGACATCGCCGTGGCCGACGCTGGTGACGTTGTTCAGCGCGCCTTGCGGGGTGCCGTTCCAGGTGTCCGCGAGCGGGCCGTAATCGGTGAAGACCTTGTTGCTCATTTCCTGGCGGAAGTAATAAGCGCCGAGCACGTAATCGAAGTGTTCGCCAACCGGCGAGGCCAGCCTGATCTCTTGGGAGTATTGTTTGTCCCGCGCTGATTGCCCGACGTTGTGCATCACATCAACGTTCAACTCATCGTCGTTGCGCGGGGTGAAATCCCACCAGCGATAAGCGCTGATCGAGGTCAGTGTGTAATCGTTGCGCAGATTCCAGTTCGCCTCCAGTGACGTGCCGCCCTGGAACACCGTGACGTTCTGATCGGCGTCCAGATTGACCCGACGCCCGTCTACCAGCGTCGCCCCGACCGCGGCGGCGCGTTGCTCATAACGGTTGACGCCGTTGATGGTCGGCCCGGTGCTGAACAACGAGCGCGTGCCAGCGCTGGAATCCTCTTCATGATAATCGGCGAGCCAGCGCAGATTGAAATCGTCATTGGGCTGAAACAGCAGTTGGCCGCGCACGCCCTGACGCACGCCGCCACCGAGGGTGTGGCCGTCGAATTCGTTTTTCACGTAGCCGTTTTCGTGGGTTTTGTAGGCGGCGATGCGACCACTGAGCGTGTCGTTGAGCGGGCCGGAAAAACTTGCCTGATTCTGCGAATAACCGTCCTCGCCCACCGAACTGGCGAAGCTGCCTTGCGGCGTCGATGACGGCCGGCGCGTGGTGATGTTCAGCACGCCTGCCGTGGTGTTCTTGCCAAACAACGTGCCTTGCGGGCCGCGCAGCAGTTCGATCTGCTCGACGTCGAGCAGATCGAACACCGCCATGCCGGGGCGACCGAGGTAAACGTTGTCCAGATAAATCCCGGCGCTGCCTTCCAGGCCATCGCTCGCCGGATTGTTACCCAAGCCGCGAATCGACAGGCTCGATTGCCGGGCGTGCATGAACGCGACGTTGACGCTGGGCATCGCCTGCTGCAAATCCTGCAGGCGATACAGGCGTTGCTCCTCGAGGGTTTGCGCGCCAAGCACGCTCATCGCCGTGGGCACTTGCTGCGCGTCTTCGCTGCGGCGCCGGGATTCGACGGTGACGGTTTGCAGCACATCATTGTTGTCGGGCAGATCACTGGCGGTTGCCGGGAGCAATGGCATTAACGAGCACAAACCCAGGGCGCCAGCGCTAACGTTGCGCGAATAAAGAAGTTTCATCGGTGATTCCTGGAGCGGCCTGAAGCCGCTCTTCGAGAGGAGTCGATACTTCGCTGCGCGTGGCCTGCGTGAGCGTGATCGTTGCGGTGGAGGTTCGGGCGTGCTCAGTCACGCAGCCAAGGCAGGTCGGCGCGCTGATAACGATGGGCACGGAAGATCGCGTTGTTTTCCCCCGGCAGATAACGGCGGGAGGCGGCATCGGGGTAGCTGGCGAAGTGCGGATTGACGTATTCCCAGACCACTTCTCCCGCCGGGCTGACTTCGAACAAGCGGCCAAAGTTGGCCTCGGTCACCAGCGTATTGCCGTTGTGCAAACGCTGCGCGCCGCCCATGAACGGCGTGAAAAACGCGTAGCCGGGCGTATCGGCGTATTGCCATTCGATCTGTTGCGTCGCCGGGTTGATTTCGAGAATGCGCGAGTGCGGCATGCTCACGTGCGGGCGGAAGATGCCGTTGTCGAACACCAGCACGTTGCCGTTTTCCAGTTCACTCGGGCAATGCTGCTGTGCCACCAGATCGTGACCCAAACGCCACAGCACTTCGCCGCTGCCACGTTGGATGGCAATCACCGAAGAGACGCTGCGCAGGCTGAGAATCACCTTGCCGTCGTGGCCCGGCGTCACTGCGTTGGTCATCGGCCAGTGGTGACGTTCGAAGGCCTCGTGCAGCGGATAGTCTTCCGGTTGCAGATGCTCCCAGCTGCGCCATTCCCAAACCACATTGCCCTGACGATCGACTTCCTTGACCACATCGGCATAGATCACCCCGCCCTGCGCCTCACTGCCGGGAATCCCACCGACCACCCGACGGGCCAGCTCAGCACTCAACGGCTCGGCCGTGGTGTAGAGCAGATGGCCGTTGTCCAGCCATTGCGCATCGTGGTGATGCAGCAGATCCGTGTGTTCCCAAACCACTTCGCCGTCCGGCGTCACTTCGCTGAACGCGCCGCCGTGCCACACCGACCAGCCCGGAAACAGGTCGGGTGAATGCGGATGGTTGCCGTTGTAGCCGAGGTTGCCGTTGCGCAGGATCACCGCGTCGCGGCCGGGGCGCTGCGGCAGTTTCCAGCGGTGGACGACTTCGCCATCGAGGTCGATAAGGAACACGTTGCCGTCTGCGGTTTGCGGGGCGAACAGCGTGTAGCCGCCAGCGCTGCGCGCAGGATCGACTGCGATCAGCCCGGTCTTGCGGCGTTTGAGGGTGGTGGTTTCGAGAGCAGGCATCACTTTTCTCCAGGCGTATGAATCCGCGCCGCGAGCAACGCGGCAAGGTGAACTGAATGGGTTATGGGTTTTGCGGCAGTAACGGGTTGAAGCGGTCGTCGAAGATCTGCTCGACTTTCAACGGTCGCGGAATCAGGTGTTCGCTGGCAAACAGGTCGGCCAGATGCTGCTGGGAGGCGATGACCGAAGGTTCGATCGGCACGTAACGCAGCGCCTGTTTGGCGAGCATCTCTTGCACCAGGGCAACCGGGAGTCGAGTGGTTTGCGCGAACACCTCGGCCCAGGCCTGCGGGTTCGCGGTGGCCCACGCTTGGGCTCGGGTCAGTCTGGCGAGCAGATCGCCTAACGATGCTGCCCGTTGCGGATCGTCCAGTGCCTTGAGGCTGGCGACGGTAAAATTCAGCCCGGTTTCCGGCCATGCGCTGCCATCCAGTAAAACCCGCGCCCCACGTGAGGTGGCCTGACCAACGAACGGATACCAGACCGCCCAGCCATCGAGCTTGCCACTGGCAAAGGCATTTTGCGCATCCACCGGGCTGACATAGGCGATGTTCACTTCCCGTGGGGTGAGGCCCGCTTGTTGCAGCGCAGCCAACAACAAATAATGCCCGCTGCTGCCCTTGGCCACGGCGATGCGCTGGCCTTTCAAGTCGGAAACCTGCTTGGCTGCCGAACCTTCCGGTACCAGAAGTGCATTGTTGTTTTGCGCACCGCTTGCGACGCCGATGATGCGCACATCAAAGCCACCCGCCTGAGCGAACACCGGCGGCGCGTTGCCCACTACACCGGCATCGATAGCACCGGCGCTCAGCGCCTCAAGCATGGTGGTGCCTGCCAAAAACGGGTGCCAGGACAGCGCATAGCCAAGGTTTTGATCTTCGCCGGCGGCGTGGAGCAAGGCTTGAGTCAGGCCGCTTTGGTCGCCGACCTTCAACGGTTCGGCAACGGCGAACGGCGCTTGGCTGAACAACAAGGCAACGCTGCACAGCAGCGCTTTTAGGGGCAGCGCCAGCAGACGCTTGGCAGCAGGAAGTTTTACCGGCATTGTCGGAGGCTCATTTGTGCAGTGATTTCAGTATGTCGAGGCCCGCCGTGTCGCTCCATGCCAAACACCCCTCCTTTGCTGCCACAGCGGACACACGCACCGTGGTGGTTTTGGCCTTTGATGATCTGCTGCTGCTCAATGCCGCCGGGCCGCTGGAAGTGTTCGCCGCCATTGCGCGAGTGTTGGGTGAGCAGTACAGCGCAAGCCCACCGTACCGCTTGCTGATTGCCTCGCCGCGAGGCGGTCAGGTCATGTCGATTTCCGGGATCAGCGTGACCACCTGTTCGCTGGAGCAGATCGATGACATCGTCCCGCTGATCGACACCCTGATCGTCGCCGGTGGACCGGGCATGGCCGCCCTCGAAGCCGACGAAGAGGCCTGCGCGTGGCTGCGGCGCCGCTCCGTTGATATCCGTCGGCTCTGTTCAATCGGTACGGGTGCCTTTGCCTTGGCCGCAGCCGGCCTGCTCGATGGCCGCCAAGTAGTGACGCACTGGAAATTCGCCGCCGAACTGCAAGCGCGTTACCCCGCTGTGCACTGCCACACCGACGCGCTTTATCTGCACGATGGCAACCTCTGGACATGCGGAGGCGCCACGGCAGGCATCGACTTGGCCCTCGGCCTGGTCGAACAGGATCTCGGTGCCCACACGGCACTCGCACTGGCGCGGTATTTCACGGTGTTTATGTGGCGTGATGCCGAACAACCGCAGCTCAGCGCTTCGCTGAATGCTCAATCGAAAGCCCTGCGCACCGATCCGGATGTGCGTCTGGCCCGGCTGCACGGGTGGATTGCGGCGAATCTGAACGGTGATTTGCGCGTCGAACGGCTGGCAGAGCAGTTCGGCATGAGCCCCCGTCACTTCGCCCGCGCCTATGTCGCCGCCACTGGCGAAACCCCGGCGCAAGCGGTGGAGAACCTGCGGCTGGAGACCGCTACCCGATTACTCAAAACCACCAGCGAACCGATCAAGCGCATTGCCGAAACAGCGGGTTTTGGCCGCGAGGAGCGCATGCGTCGCGCCTTCCAGAAGCACTTGGGCACCAGCCCGCACGGTTATCGCAATGAAATGAAGGCCGCCGCGTCGGGTGCGGGTCAGCCGTTGGGGATTGCGCTGGCGGGTCTCGCCCAATAACGCGGTCAATGCTGTAGCGCGTAACGCCGGCAGTGTTCCAGATAGCCCTTTTCGTGATTGCCAACCAGTTGCACGACACTGGTCTACAGCCAGGACGGCGCATCCAGACGTTTGGTTCGGCAGGTTTGCAGATCCGCCATCCACTCGGATCGAGTAGCCAGATCCATTTGCCGGGCATGCGCCACGCCGACGACCCGCGCCAGATACCTGGCCGCGAGCATCGCATCGCGCTGACTCAACTGATCGAGTTCCAGCTTCATGTCCTGCGGCAACAGTTCGCGGACAAATCGGGCGGCTCGAGGTGCAGCGGCGCCGACGGCTTCCTTGATGTCGAGCAGACAATATTCCTCATCATCGCCCTTGCCTACGCCGAGAGTTCCGCGCTCAAGGCAATCCTTGCGGCAGCTCCTACACTCTCCTCAGGGAAAAAAAGCGCCAAGCACTGAATTATTTCGTGTCCTCATGTATCTGAGCCAAAGAGCACGCGCCATCAAATAGATGGCATCTACGCGGCAAGATGGATCAGCAAAGAGAAAACCCGGATGAAATCACGCAAGAAAACCGTCAAGCCAATCGGTTTGAAAGACATCACCATCGTCGACGACGCCAAGATGCGCAAAGCGATCACCGCCGCCGCGCTGGGCAACGCCATGGAATGGTTCGACTTTGGTGTCTACGGCTTTGTCGCCTATGTGCTCGGCAAAGTGTTCTTCCCTGGCGCCGACCCCGGCACGCAGATGATTGCCGCACTGGCGACATTCTCGGTGCCCTTCCTGATCCGGCCGCTGGGCGGTCTGTTCTTCGGTGCCCTGGGCGACAAGTACGGACGACAGAAAGTCCTCGCTGCGACCATCGTGATCATGTCGCTGAGCACCTTCGCCATCGGCCTGATTCCCTCCTATGCCTCGATTGGCATCTGGGCACCGATCCTGCTGTTGCTGGCAAAGATGGCTCAAGGCTTCTCGGTCGGAGGTGAATACACCGGTGCATCGATCTTCGTCGCCGAATATGCGCCGGACCGCAAACGCGGCTTCCTCGGCAGCTGGCTGGATTTTGGCTCGATTGCCGGTTTCGTCCTCGGTGCCGGCGTGGTGGTGTTGATCTCGACCACGCTGGGCGAGGAGCAATTCGAATCGTGGGGCTGGCGTCTGCCGTTCTTCCTCGCCCTGCCGCTGGGCATGATCGGCCTCTATCTGCGTCACGCCCTCGAAGAAACCCCGGCCTTCCAACAGCACGTCGAGAAACTCGAACAAGGTGACCGCGAAGGCCTCGCCGGCGGCCCGAAAGTCTCGTTCAAGGAAGTCGCGACCAAGCACTGGCGCAGCCTGATGACCTGTATCGGCGTGGTCGCCGTGACCAACGTCACCTACTACATGCTGCTGACGTACATGCCGAGTTACCTGTCGCACAACCTGCATTACAGCGAAAACCGTGGCGTGTTGATCATCATCGCGATCATGGTCGGCATGTTGTTTGTGCAGCCGTTGATTGGTTTTATCAGTGACAAGATTGGCCGTAAGCCCTTCATTGTGGTCGGCAGCATCGGCCTGTTCCTGTTTGCCATTCCGGCGTTCATGTTGATCAACAGCGGCAGTATCGGCCTGATCTTTTCCGGCCTGCTGATCCTCGCCGTGCTGCTCAACTTCTTTATCGGCGTGATGGCCTCGACCCTGCCGGCGATGTTCCCGACGCACATTCGTTACAGCGCACTTGCCAGTGCCTTCAACGTCTCGGTGCTGATCGCCGGCCTGACCCCGACCGCCGTGGCCTGGCTGGTCGAAAGCACCAACGACCTCTACATGCCGGCCTATTACCTGATGGTGATTGCCGTGGTCGGCCTTGTCACCGGTGTAACCATGAAAGAAACCGCCAACAAACCGCTGCGTGGCGCAGCGCCGGCGGCTTCCGACCTGGAGGAAGCCAAGGAATTGCTGCAAGAACACCACGACAACATCGAGCAGAAAATCGAAGACATCGACGCAGAAATCGCCGCACTGGAAGCCAAGCGCAAGGATCTGGTGCAACAGCATCCACGGATCAACTAAGGCGCTGTCAACGTGGCGAGGGAGCAAACTCCCTCGCCATTTTCATCTTTGCCCTCCCCCTCGCCTGCATCAGCTAGCCTTGAACGCGGATCGCCCGTCATTCAAGGAGCCGTCATGTTCAAGTTCATCAAGACCACCGTCATCGGTGGTCTGTTGTTCATCCTGCCGTTGGTATTGATCGTCGTGCTGCTCGAAAAAGCCATTCACCTGCTGCGCGGGCCGGTGGAAAAGCTGCTGCCGATGTTCAAGGATTACGACGTGGCCGGCGTCACGCTGATCAGTCTGGCGACATTGATCGGCCTGATCGTGCTGTGTTTTCTTGCCGGGTTGCTGGCGCGCACTTCAGTGGCGGCGCGGGCCATGGAAGCCACGGAAAACAAGTTGCTCAGCAACTTGCCGGGCTACCAGTTGTTCAAGGACACCACCGCACGATTCGCCGGGCTGGAAAACGAGGACGGCTCCAAGGTCGGCATCATTGCTGAAGGCGAAGGCTGGCGTCCGTGCCTGGTCGTCGAAAGCGTCGATGACTGGTTGAAGATCTTCATGCCCGACGGCGGACCTGCCGGCGGCACCTCCGGTGAAGTCCGACTGGTGCCCGCCAGTGAGGTGATTGTCACCGAACTGTCGTGGCTGGCCCTGGCCAGCGGGTTGCGCCGAGGCGGTCGCGGCATGCTCGCGCTGATGCAACCCTGGGTACCGAAAGCCTGATCACGGCGCGTTGACCACCACATACGTCACATCGCTGCCCTGGTACTGCGGCTGGTACCAGGTCGAACCGCACTGCATGTAGGCGACGTTGTAGCGAATCACCTGCACGCAACTGCTGGGCATTTGCGCCGGGGTGAAGATCGAGCCCACCACTGCCGCTGTCACCGCTACCGTCGCGGTCACGGCGGCGGCCGTTGCGATCGGATGATAGTGATCGTCGTAGCCATAACGACCATGCCCATCGACATCAATGTCGACGTCGCGATGGTTGTCGATATTGACGTCACGGTTGACGTTGCGATTGCTGTTATTGACGTAGGTGCGGTTGCCGACGTTGTTGCCGGCATTCACCCGATTGCCCGAATTGACCCGATTACCGGCGTTCACATGGTTGGCGCGCTGCGGCGCATTGATTCGCTGTGCCCGTTGCGCATGAGGCGCCGGCGCACGGTTGACGTTGGCGCGGGCATGGCCCTGGGCACGTTGCCCCCGGGCGTCCGCCTCAGCGACCAAACCTGCGGTCAACAACATTGCGGTGGCCAGCGAGATCAACAGACTCCACGTCATTGACTTATGCATGTCACTGCCCTCCCTGATCGCTGGTTTTTTTCATCGCAATCGCCACATCGCCCTTGCCCGGTTTGAAGGTGAACTGGCTGTCCGGAATCGTCGGTTTGAGGTTCCACTGGTAGACCGCGCTGTACTCGGGATAGGTCTTGTCGTCAGTGGTGGTGATCACCAGTTTGCACGGCAACGGTTTGTCCGAGCGGGTCAGCCACAACTGCCAGTCGATGCCCTCCTGGCGGAACGCCAAGTGGTCGCACAGCTGGCCCTTGATGATCGACGGCCCGACGTAAAGCGCGGCTTTCAAGGCATCGATCTGCGCCTGGTCGCTGCCGAACAGAAACAGATCCTCCATCGGCACTTGCACGCCATAGTAGTTCTCGACCATGTGCAGGGTTTGCGCGACGGTCGCCGGTGCGTCCACCGTCGTGTAGTACTGCAGATAGGGCGAATACTGGGTGAGTTTTTTGCCGTTGTAGAAGAACTCTCGGGTGCGCACATCGCCTTCGCTTTTCGCATACAGACGATCATGGCCGACCACTTTCAGAGTGTTGACCGACTCGGTCTTGATCTTCTGCCCCGACTCCAGAACGGTGTCCCGCGAGACTTGGGCGTCGACCTGGAATTTCGCCAGGCTGCGCAGGTAATCGCCCATGTCGATGAGCTTGTCGACCACCTGCGGGTTGACCAGCGGCGTGTCGTCCGCCGCATCGGTTACGGGTGTGGCCGGTGTCGCGGGCGGATCATCGGCACGGACCCCCGGCGCGAGAACCAGCGTGAACATCAGGCAGACCATACTGACTGGGGCTTTCATCGGTTCCGCTCCTGTCCCTGCGTTGGGCGTGACGCCCGAATGGGCGACAGACTGTCCAGCCTAGACGCCAATATAGGGCTGCGCCAATGCGCACAAATCCCCTGCGCGCTGATGTCGAAACCCTGATTACCCTCGACGAGCCGGACATCGCCTCGCGCCTGCAAACCAGCGAAGCCAGCGCCTGCTGCCATGAAGCGCGGCTGTCCGGGCTGATCGTCGCCCCCCAGTGGTTTGGCCTATGTTGCACAGGATCAGGTGCACCGCATGGCCACCGGTGACCACGTACGCGTCTACCCGCGGCCAGTGCGCCAAACAGAATCATCGGGTGCAGGCGCAGCACGTAGCGGCCGAAATACAGCGCCACCAGCGGCGGTAAAATCGTTACCACCGCGCCGGACAGCAATAGCGCCAAGCCCTGCTCTTTCATCGCGGCAAACGCCGCCGGCCCGGCGAGCAAGCCCACCACCGCGCCAAACGCGGTCAAGCCGAACTCGGAAAACGCCCATTGCGCCGCTGGCGGCAACGCGCCGATTTCCGGGTGGCGCGCAAGGCGTGAAGGATAAATTCGAGCATGGGGCTAACTCCCTTGAGCAGCGATCACTGATCCTTCGGTTCTTGAGCCGGCGCGGTGTACCACTTGTCCCTTGGCACCCACTTGTCCTGTTGCGGGTCGCCCAGATAGTGCGGCGACATGATCTGCACGCCGTACTCGTTGAACACGTCCTGAATATTGGCGTGGAGCATGCTCAGCAACACCGCGCGCGGACGTGGCTGACTCGGGATGGCCTGCGCGACCAGGCGGTATTCGGGATAGAAATCCGCCAGCGCGGTCTGGAACACCTGCGCCGGTGGATCTTCCAGCACGCCGGGGGTGCGCTTGGCCGCTTCCAGCAGCATCGCCTCGACCTGACGCCACGGTGTGTCGTAGCCGATGGTCACCACCGTATCGACGACATAACCGGGGCCCTGCACGGTGCGAGAATAGTTTTTGGTGACGGTGCCGGTGATCATCGAGTTGGGCAGCGTCAGCACTTCACCCAGCCCCGTGCGGATGCGTGTGGTGAACATGCCCAGTTCGGTGACAGTGCCTTCGTAGTCGCCAATCCTGACGAACTCGCCGGGACGCAAGGTGCGTGTGTAGGTCAGGATCAGACCGGCAGCGGCCTGCCCGACGACACTGGTCGCGCCCAAGGAAATCATCAGGCCGATCAACACCGACAGCCCCTTGAAGGCATCGGTGCCGGCGCCGGGCAGATATGGATAAGCCATTGCCAGGGCGAACAGCCAGATTGCCAAAGCCGTCAGGCGCTGAGTCGGTTGCAGGGTTTCGTGGTTGAGCCAACTGAAGGTGCCGGGCATGGCCATGCGCCGCAGGATGCGTCGGGTAAACGCAGTCACGCCACGGGCAATGAAGAAAATCGCCAGCGCCACGCCCAATCCGGGAATCGCATCAACAATACCTTGCAACAAATACCCCGCCAGCTCGAACAGGTAGTTGTTAAGGCTTTCGCCCCATGGCCGGGTATAGGGAAAGCGTGACAGGACGAAACCCAGCCATTCATAGGTCAACAGCAAAATCAGCAGCCAGCGCAGCAGCAAGAGCAAACGGCTGACCAAGGGATAGAGGAAGTTGGAATCGATCAGTTGCACCCGCCCGACTTTCAGCGCCCGGGTGTGGCGATCCATCAGCGCGGGGAGTTTTGCCAGCAGCTTGCGGCGCAGATACGCCAGGCACCACAGCAGCGCAACGTAAATCAGCGTGGCCACAGCGGCCAGCCCCAGTGAGCGCAGGATCATCTGCAGGTTGCGCGCTTCACGGGTTTCAGTGACCACCTGACGCAGTTTTTCCGCTGCGCCTTCGGCGGCCTGTTGCACCGACGAATAGGCCAGGCTGTCGACATCCTGCGGCGCAACGATAAAGGCCCGCTTGTCACCGATCAGCACCATGTAACTGTTCTGGATCGAGTCGATGGTGATGTTCAGCGTCGGGTTTTCGTCCAGCGCCTCGCTGATCACCATCTTCGCCCGTTTGACCCGCGAGGCCGGTGCTTCCCCCAGAATGGTTGCGCGAAACAACATGATGCTGCGGTTGGCCACCTTCAGCTCAACCGCCTCGCCGGCCGGTTTGGCCGCGTCATCGACCGCCCAGCCGAGTCCACTCCAGAGCGCCGCAAACACTACTATCCAAACCGTCAGCAGCCTGCTTCGCATGCGCCTGTTTCCTTACGCCCAAGTGTCAGATAGGGATACGTAAGCCAGCGTAGTTGAGCGATGAACGGTTGTCAGATTTCCTCGAATCAATAAGTGTCACGGCAGATTTTCCGTTGGTCTGTCTTCGACAACACGGCTGACATCGGCGGGTTGATACACCCAGCCGATGAACAATTCATAGCCGACCGCCAGAATCACCGGCCCGGTGAACAGGCCAATGATGCCACTGGTGACCATCCCGCCCAACGCGCCGATCAGCACCACCGGCATCGGCACCGCCACGCCGCGCCCAAGCAACATCGGTTTGAGCACGTTGTCGGAAAGCCCGGCAACGATCATCCACACGGTAAAGATGACGGTGCCGGCACTGACGCCGTCGTGGGCAAAAACATAAATCACCACCGGTATGGTGATCAGCAGCACCGGCAGTTGCATGATGCCTAGCAGCAACACCATCAGGGCCAGAATGCCGGCGGCCGGAATGCCCATGATCACCAGCGCCACGCCGATCAACAGCATCTGAATGAAAGCAATACCCACCACCCCTTGTGCCACGGCGCGAATGGTCGAGGTGCACAGTTCGGCGATCTGCGGGCCGCGCACCGGGCCGGAGATCCGCGTGGTGATGGCGACGGCGGTGCGGTGACCGTTTTCGCCGTGGGTCATGATCAGCCCCGCGACAATCATCGCGACGACAAACACCACGATGCCTGCGCCGACACCGGCGGCCTGATGCAGCAGCACTTTGCCCCAACTGCTCAGGTGCGGCGCCAGCTCCTTGAAAGCCCAGCTCAGATCCTGCGAAGCGTGCTGCCAGATGCCGAAGAGCGGCGCACCGATCAGCGGCCAGGTCTCGACGCTGGCCGGTGGTGGCGGAATTTCGAACGAACCCGCCTCCAGCGTGTGCATGCCGACTTTCACCGAGTCAGCCACGGAAGCGCCGAGCAGACTCAGCGGTACCATCAGAATCAACAGCCCGAGCAGCACCAGCACGATGGCGGCCCAGCCGTAGCGGTTACCGAGCCTGGCGCCGAGCTTCTGATTCAGCGGATACAAGGTGATGGCCAGGATCAGCGCCCACAGCATCACATTGAGGAACGGATGGAAGATGTCGAAACAGAACAGCACCAGCACGGTAATCAGACCGGCACGTATGAGCACATCCAGCAGTGCTCTGGAACTCTGGAACTCTGGAACGCTATCAGCGGTTTGTCTTCCATTTCGGCTCTCCTGATTGGGCCAGCGTTGAACCGACCTGAGCCTAGTTCACAACGGGCAAATCGTCTCGACTGGTGCTCTGGCCAATTCGCGACTAAACCTGAAGGCTGATCTTCATTGATAAGGACGCCGGGATGAAATCTACGCATTCCCTGATTATTCTCGCGCTGGCGGGCTCATCCGGTCCTGCGTTGGCAGGTGGTATTGATCTGTATGAAGCGGGACAGGAAGGCGCGGGGCTGGCCAATGCCGGATCGGCGGCGCTGGCCACCGATCCCAGCGTGCTGATGAGCAACCCGGCGGGTATCGCCGCGCTCAAGGGCACGCAGGTTTCGTTGACCGGTCAGGCCATATTCGGTGGTCTGGGCTTTGATCGCGACGGCGACAACGATTTCTCCGGCAACGAGGGCGGCAATCCGCTGCCGATCCTGCCGGGCACCAGTCTGTTTATCAGCCATGAGCTCAACGACCGCGCCAGTATCGGCTTCGGCATGTATGGCAACTTCGGTCTGAGCGTGAAATACGACGATGACTGGGCCGGCCGCTATTTCAGCCAGGAATCGACGCTGATCGGCATTTCAATGCAGCCGACCTTCGCATACAAGATCACCGACGACTTGTCGATGGGCATCGGCCCGCGCCTGGTCTATGGCTACTACTACACAAAAATGGCCATCGACAATAACGCCTTCCTGCCCGGCACGCCGTTCCAGGAGGATGGCAAGTTGCAGTACAAGGACACCGACATCGGCACCGGGATCAACCTGGGCCTGCGCTATCAGGTGAACGAGCGCACCACCGTGGGTCTGGCTTACACCAGCAAGGTCAAGCTTGAGTTCAAGGACTCGCCTTCAGTGCATGGCGTGCGCAACCCACTGCTCAATCTGGCGTTATCGAGGCTGGACGTCGACGAACTCGAAATCGACATGAACATTCCGCAGACCGCGACCCTGAGCATCGCCCATCAGTTGAACGAGCAGTGGACGTTGTTGAGCTCGGTGAACTGGCAGGACTGGAGCGAATTTGCCGACATCGGCGTATCGGTGGATAGCGCCGCCGGTGACGTGTCCCGCGCGGTCGACCGCAAATACCAGGACACCTGGCACCTGTCGATCGGAGCGCAAAACCAGATCAGCCCGAAACTGCGCTGGAACATGGGCGTGGGCTACGACAGTTCTGCCGTGAAGGACAAGGATCGCACCGTCGACAACCCGATGAACGAGACCTGGCGGCTGGCGACCGGGCTGAGCTACAAACTGGCCGAAGACACCGACCTTAACCTCAATTACACGCTGGTCTGGCTCGGCGATATGGACGTGCAGCAGACCAAACGCAATGGACAGACGCTGTCGGGCAGCTATCCCAACAGTGCGTTGCACATTGTTGGCGGCGGCGTCACATGGCGGTTTTAAAGATTTTGCCCGTGTTCAACTCACCAGCATGCCGTGACATAACAGGTTAAGGACGCCGCGCATGTGCAACGCATGCGCGGCTCTGTCCGGAGTTTCCTGGGTTGCCAGTCGAATGAACGCCATGTTCGCGTATTGATTGAACAGCGTTGCGACCACATCGAGATCAATCGACTCGCGCACCTTCCCTGCCCGTTGAAAGTGCTCCACCAGCGCTTTCGTCTCTTCAATCACTGCTGCATTCCACGGGCTCAACGCCTCGGCCAATTCGCCGGTGAGCAGAAACGGCGCCAGTTCCCGCCATAGCGAGGCAGGCATGGCTTGCAACTGGTAATCCGTCATCAACTGCTCGAACTTGCACAGTGCTTCAAGCGGATCGCTGTCATCGTCCAGATTTGCCCGCGCCTCGCGCATGGCCTGTTCGTCGGGTTGTTTGAGCAACGCGAGCAAAATTTCCTGCTTGCCGCCGAAATAATTCACCACCGTCGGCGCGGACACCCCGGCCTGCACGGCGATCTGATCCAGCGTCGTCGCGGCAAATCCGTTGGTCTTGAACAGTGCAAGCGCCGCCTCGGCGATCACTTGCCTGCGCTGTTCCTTTTGCCGCTCTCTGAGTCCGCTCATGTTGCCTCTGATGATCCTTGCCAATGCTGCTCAGCCTACGGATATCTTTTTTCATCGACAAATATTTTCTTTACAAAAATATTTTAAAGTGACAAATATTAGCCGTGCTCCGCTGGTATGAACGCACTCACTCGCCCATTTCTGGAGATCAGCCATGTCCGCCGAATTCGATCCGACCCGCAGTACCCGTGATTATCAGGATGCCGACGCCGCCCACCACATCCACGCGTTCGTCGATCAGAAAGCCCTCAACGAGGAAGGCCCGCGGGTGATGGTCAGCGGTGATCGCCTGGCGTTGTGGGACAACGACGGCAATCGTTATCTGGATGGCATGTCCGGTCTGTGGTGCACCAATCTCGGATACGGACGCAAGGATCTGGCCGCAGCGGCGACGAAACAACTGGAACAACTGCCCTACTACAACATGTTCTTCCACACCACCCACCCGGCGGTGATCGAATTGTCGGAGCTGCTCTTCAGTCTGCTGCCCAAGCACTACAGCCACGCGATCTACACCAACTCCGGCTCCGAAGCCAACGAAGTGCTGATCCGCACCGTGCGCAAGTTCTGGCAGGTGATGGGTCAGCCCGAGAAGAAAATCATGATCGGCCGCTGGAACGGCTACCACGGCTCGACCCTCGCCGCGACGGCGCTGGGCGGCATGAAGTTCATGCATGAGATGGGCGGCACCATCCCGGATGTTGCGCACATTGATGAGCCGTATTGGTTTGCCCACGAAGGCGATCTGACACCGGAGCAATTCGGCCTGAAGGCTGCGCAGCAACTGGAGGACAAGATTCTCGAACTGGGTGCCGACAAGGTCGCCGCGTTTGTTGCCGAACCGTTCCAGGGCGCGGGCGGCATGATCATTCCGCCGGCGACTTACTGGCCGGAAATTCAGCGGATCTGCCGCAAATATGATGTGCTGCTGTGCGCGGACGAAGTGATTGGCGGGTTTGGCCGCACCGGCGAATGGTTTGCCCATCAGGCCTTCGGTTTTGAACCGGACACCTTGTCGATCGCCAAGGGCCTGACCTCCGGCTACATCCCCATGGGCGGTTTGATTCTGTCGCGGCGCATGGCTGAAGCGTTGGTCGAGAAAGGTGGCGTGTTTGCTCACGGCCTCACCTACTCCGGCCACCCGGTTGCCGCTGCGGTGGCCATTGCCAACCTCAAGGCGTTGCGCGATGAAGGTGTGGTCACTCAGGTGAAGAACGATACCGGCCCGTATCTGCAAAACTGCCTGCGCGAAGTATTCGGCAACCATCCGTTGGTGGGTGAGATTCAGGGCGTGGGGCTGGTAGCGGCGTTGCAGTTTGCGCAAGACAAGGCGACGCGCAAGCGTTTTGCCAACGAGAACGACATCGCCTGGCGTTGCCGCACGATTGGTTTTCAAGAAGGTTTGATCATTCGCTCGACGCTGGGCCGAATGATCATGGCCCCGGCATTGATCGCCACCCGCGCCGAGCTGGACGAACTGATCGACAAGACCCGCATCGCTGTCGACCGTACCGCCCGGGAGTACGGCGTCCTGTAAACCACCCTCCATCTCCTGTGGGAGCGAGCCTGCTCACGAAAGCGGTGGTTCTGTGACATGGATGTTGAATGACCCACCGCCATCGCTGGCAAGCCAGCTCCCACAATGATCAGTGCTGCACATGAATTTAGTGGTCAACACAAAACCCTGTGGGAGCTGGCTTGCCAGCGATGAGGCAGCACAGTCAACACCTCCATTGACTGACACACCGCCATCGCTTGCAGGGCAAGCTCCCACAATGATTCGAGTTGCCCCCGGATTCTGTGACCGACACAAAACCCTGTGGGAGCTGGCTTGCCAGCGATGAGGCAGCACAGTCAACACCTCCATTGACTGCCCCACCGCCATCGCTTGCAGGGCAAGCTCCCACAGTGATCCGAGTTGCCCCCGGATTGTGTGACCGACACAAAACCCTGTGGGAGCTGGCTTGCCAGCGATGAGGCAGCACAGTCAACACCTCCATTGACTGCCCCACCGCCATCGCTTGCAGGGCAAGCTCCCACAGTGATCCGAGTTGCCCCCGGATTGTGTGACCGACACAAAACCCTGTGGGAGCTGGCCCTGCTGGCGATGGCGTCAGTGCAATTCAGCACATCGGCTCAATCTTGTCAGCGGATATTCCTCGATCATTCAGCCAATTCAATTGCTGGCCACTGACCATGATCGACCATGCCCCTTTGCGTCTCAGCCTGCTCACTTTGCTCTGCGGTCTGCAGGCAACCGCCAGTGCCAGCGGTTTTCTCGACGATTCGAAAACCGAAGTGCTCAGCCGCAATTTCTTCCTGAGCAACGACTACCGCTCACCCTCGCCCGCCGGCAAAAACTACAAACAGGAATGGGCGCAAGGCTTCATTGGCACCTTCACCTCGGGCTTCACGCCAGGCAGTGTCGGTTTCGGCGTCGATGCTCACGCTTTTCTCGGTCTGAAACTGGATGGCGGCAAAGGACATTCCGGCACCGGCTTGCTACCGGTCGACAGCAGCGGTCGCAGCGAATCGAATTACTCCGACGCAGGCGGCGCGTTCAAACTGAAGGTGTCGCGCACTACCCTGGCGTTCGGCGAAATGACCGTGGAAACGCCAGTTTTCGACACCTCCGACAAACGTGTGCAACCGGAATACGCCACCGGGTTTCTAATAAACAGCCGTGAAATCGACAACGTGAATCTCGTCGCCGGGCACTTCACCACCTTCAAGAACCAGGACAGTTCCTCCGGTCGTGGCGACTTCTATGGCTACGGCGCCAACACCGAAGCCGGCGGGATCAGCTTCCTCGGCGCGGATCTGTTCAGCGACAGCCCCGTCGGCGGTTCGCTGTATGCCTCGGAACTCAGCGACACCTGGCACCAGTACTACGGCAATCTGCATTTCAAGCAGTCCGGGGTTCTGCTGGACGCCAACCTCTACCGCACCCGCGACACCGGTCGAGCCTTGGCCGGCGCCATCGACAACACAGCGTTCAGCCTCTCCGGCAAATACACCTACGGCGCCCACGGCGTGATGCTCGGCTGGCAACGAATAGAAGGCGATACACCGTTCGATTTCGTCGGCGGAGACTCGATCTACCTCGCCAACTCGATCAAATACGCCGACTTCAACGGCGCCGGCGAACGCTCCTGGCAAGCGCGCTACGACCTCGACCTCGGCGCCTTCGGCGTCCCCGGCCTGACTTTCATGACCCGCTACGTCACCGGCAGCCACATCGACGGCACCCACGCGCCTAAGGGCGGCGCCTATAACCCGTTCGATGCCGACAGCGGCGAATATCAGCCACAGCAAGGTGATGGTGGCAAGCATTGGGAGCGCGATATTGATTTGAAATACATCGTGCAATCGGGCGCGGCGAAGGATTTGTCGGTGCAGCTATCGCATGTTTCGCATAGGGCCAATGAGGCGCAGGCTGGGGATGATATTGACCGGATTTATGTGGTGGTGCAGTACCCGTTGGGGTTTTGAATCCGCTCGTTCATTAACATCTTGAACAGAAGCGTTTAGGTAATTCGGCACCCAAAACCCTAACATTCCTGCGCGATTTGGATAGCTTGACCGACAGGCCCGAGTGCTCGATAGCGCACCAATAGTATGATAATTTACACGCAGTCGCCCATCTGTCTGGAGGCCCAAATCATGGGAACCGTACGCAAAACCATCACCGTCACCGACCAGCAAGACAACTGGATCAAAGCGCAGATTGAGGCGGGGCATTACACCAACGATAGCGAATACATCCGCGATCTTATCCGCCGTGAGCAGGAGCGTAGCGCTGAGATCGACACAATTCGCGCAGCCCTTCGAGAGGGTGAGTCCAGTGGAAAACCTCGCCCATTCGATCCCGTTGCATTCAAGCGGAGAATGTTAACCACGCATGACTGAATATCGTCTTACGCCCGCTGCCGAAGCTGACCTGGAGGCAATCTGGATATACACCGTACGCCAGTGGGGCGTGGATCAAGGCAATAATTACATCGACGCCCTCACCTCTGCGTTCTTGCAGTTGGCCGAGCGGCCAAAAACAGCGCCAGCCTGCGACGATATACGTGCAGGCTACCGCCGTTGTCGCGTGGAGCGGCACATGATTTATTTCCGAATCACTGCTTACGGGATTGCGATCATCAGAGTCTTGCATGACCGAATGGAAGCGCAGCGAAATCTCTAATTCGCCCCCTTTTTACTCCCGCTAAATCTAATCGATCTGCAAAGCCGCCATCGCGAGCAAGCTCGCTCCCACAGGTTCTTTGATCGTTCCCACGCTCTGCGTGGGAATGCCTCAACGGACGCTCCGCGTTCGGCTCTGGATGAGACGCAGAGCGTCCCGGGCTGCATTCCCACGCGGAGCGTGGGAACGATCAATCAACGGCAGCCGTTCTTTGGCTTTTTGGTAATTGGCGGAAGGCAGCCGGAGTCGAACCTGCCCGGGAACGGATGCCGTCCCCAACCGGGTTTGAAGCCCGGCCGCGCCACCGGGCGCGATTGCCTTCCTTGAACTCAGTGTGCGCAGGCGTTAGCCAGCGCGTTGTCGGGGCGGATCTGGCGGGATTCGCCGAGGCGTCGGGTCAGACCGAGGCGGTCGAAGTATTCGAGGTACTGAATACAGCGTTTGCGTCCCAAGCCTAGCGCATCGCGGAAGGTTGTCACCTGGATCGACGGATTTTCCTTGGCCAGTTTCAACAAGACGGCGGCCATCTGCCGCAACACCGTGTCGCTGACAAACAGGTCGCGCACAACCTGGTGCATCAATCCCAGCCGCGCCAATTTGCGCAACAGCAGGCGCACCACGGCATCGTCCTGACCGAGCATTTTCGCCACATCGCGTACCCACGGCGGATCGAATCCTGCGTTTTCAAACAACGGCTGCATCTGTAGCCACAGGCTTTCGTCTTCGGTATTCAGGCGCACCTGATGATCGGGCAGATGCAGCCACGGGCCAGTGCTGGTGATCACACCCGCTTCGCGTAGTTCATCGAGCAGACTGGCAAATGTCGACCGCTCCAGCGCCAGTGCGCTGAAGCGCCGCAGTCGATCACGATCCGGGCCCATCTGGTCGGGCTCCAGTTCATGAAACTTCGCCAGTTGCTCCAGCAAGTTGAATTTCAGCTGGCCCCAGCGCTGCAGGTTGAACAGCACCGGGCCCTGTCGGCTTTCGATCAACCTTACGTTTTCCGGCAGTGACCAGCTCGAGCGCGGGCGATTGAATTGGCGTTCCAGCCGCAGCGGGTCGAGGCCGCCGGCGCTGTGATTTAACAGCACGGGCAAGGCTTGCTCGAGGCTGTCGCTGCTCAGTAACGCGTGCAGTTGCGCCAGACGCTCGGGGCTGCGGCGTTGGCGCGCCGGGGCGAAGGGATCGAGTACGCGCCCGCCGCCGAGAGTACGTTGGGCGCTGGAGTCTCGCAGGATCAGGCGATCGCCCTTCACCGCGTGCACCGGCGCGTTGATCAGCAATTGCGCGAACATGCGTTCACCGGCGCTCAATCGTGGGCCTTCGAGCAACGCGACGCGGGCAATCACATCCTGTGTCCCAAGGTGCACATGCACCGGGTGAAAGTGTTCGAAGGTGCGTTCGCCGGGCAACAGTCGGAATTCAATGTCGACGCGCTGGGTCGGTGCATTTAGCCATTCCGCCAGCAACCACTGGCCACGATGAATCTGCGCCAGTTCAAGGCGTTCACCGCTGATATTCAACGCCACTCGTTGTCCAGCGAAGGCCTGTTCCGTGGGCTGATTTTGCGCGTGCAAGCCGCGAACCCGGACCGACTTTCCGGAAGGCCCGAGGGTGAGTTTGTCGCCAACAGAAACCACCCCGGACAACGCCGTTCCGGTGACCACAATGCCCGCGCCGGAAACGCTGAAGGCCCGATCAATCGCCAAACGAAAACCGCCGTCGCGGTTGCGTTCCAGCACTTCACGTTGCGTCTGCAGCAACGTTTCTCGCAACCCATCGATACCCTGCCCGCTCACGCTGGAGACCACTATGATCGGCGCCTCGGCAAACGGCCCAGGTTCCAGCAAATCGAGAACCTGGCGCTGCACCTCTTCCACCCTGCCCGCCTCGACCCGATCACATTTGGTGATCGCCACCATTGCTCGCCGAATGCCAAGCAATTCGACAATCGCCAGATGCTCCCGCGTCTGCGGCATCACGCCGTCATCCGCTGCGACTACCAGCAACACCAGATCGATGCCCTGCGCTCCGGCAAGCATGTTGTGAGTGAATTTCTCGTGGCCCGGCACATCGATAAATCCGCTCAGTCCGGCGCCCGGCTCAAGTTCGGCATAAAGATAACCGAGGTCGATGGTCATCCCGCGCTCGCGTTCCTGCGGGCGACGGTCGCCGGTTTGCCCGGTCAGGGCTTGCAGCAG
Organism: Pseudomonas sp. MYb2; assembly: GCF_002979955.1. Lineage (NCBI taxonomy): Bacteria > Pseudomonadati > Pseudomonadota > Gammaproteobacteria > Pseudomonadales > Pseudomonadaceae > Pseudomonas > Pseudomonas sp. MYb2. The sequence goes on along the minus strand of NZ_PCQC01000006.1, from coordinate 95,221 downwards.
CGACGTCTTGCCATGGTCGATGTGCCCCGCCGTGCCGATGATCACGGGGCGACCTGCAGGTGCGGCAATTGCGCGAGCCACGCCGGCTCATCATCGAGTTGGCGCAAATCGAGCCACAGCGCGTCGTCGTCAATACGACCGAGCACAGGGATCGGCAACCCGCGCAACGCCGCTTCGAGATTCAACAGACAACGCCCGCGCAGTCGCTTTGACACTTGCGGGCGACAGCACAACGCCGCACTCGGCAGTCGCGCCACCGGTTGGCTGCCGCTGCCGATCATGCCCAAGGCGTGCACGGCGCTGACCGTCCAGGTTTCCCCTAGCACGTCAGCCAGCGCTGGTTGCAAGCGTGAGGCCTGCGCGAAGATGTCAGCTTGCGGGCGCGTCAGCAGGCGCAAACTCGGCAAGCGCTCAGCGAGACGATCCGGGTCACGATACAAACCGAGCACCGCTTCCAGCGCCGCCAAGGTCAGTTTGTCCACGCGCAGTGCACGTTTCAGTGGATTTTTCTTGATCTTCGCGATCAGCTCTTTGCGCCCGACGATCAACCCGGCCTGCGGGCCGCCGAGCAATTTGTCGCCGCTGAAGGTGACGATGTCCGCGCCATCGAGCAGCGCCTGACGCACCGTCGGTTCCGCCGGCAAGCCCCAACGAGTCAGGTCGAGCAGACTGCCGCTGCCGAGATCCTCCAGCAACGGCAAACCATGTCGATGGGCCAACTCGGCCAGTTCCGCAGTCGGTACGCGGGCGGTGAAGCCTTCGATGCTGTAGTTGCTCGCATGCACACGCATGATCAAACCGCTGCGCGGGTTGATCGCCGCTTCATAGTCGCGGGCGTGGGTGCGATTGGTGGTGCCGACTTCATGCAGACGCACGCCAGCGCGGGCCATGATGTCGGGGATGCGGAAGGCGCCGCCGATCTCGATGAGTTCGCCCCGGGAAATGATGCCTTCCTTGCGCGCGCCCAGACTGTTGAGCGTCAGCAGCACGGCGGCGGCATTGTTGTTGACCACGGTGACGGCTTCGGCGCCGGTCAGTTCGCGGATCAGGCCTTCGATCAGATCGTCGCGATCACCGCGTTTGCCGCTGGCCAGATCGAATTCCAGGTTAAGCGGATAACGCGCGGCCATTTGCACGGCGTCGATGGCTTCATCGGGCAACAAAGCGCGGCCGAGATTGGTGTGCAGCACGGTGCCGGTGAGATTGAACACCCGCCGAACGTTGCTGCGTTGTAGTTGCGCCAGGCGTTCGCCGACGCGCCCGGCCAACACTTCGGGACTGATTTCTATCGCAGACAAGTGCCCGTTCACCACGCCGGGCCGCAATTCATCGAGCAACCACCGCAAACTCGCCAGCAGCGACTCACGCCCGTGGCGTTCGAGCAAAGGCACACACGCCGGATGACGCAACAGACCATCAATGGAAGGTAACCGCAGGGACATCAGTCACTCCTGGAGACAACCGCTATCGCCCAAGAGTGTAGACGCTGCCGGTCATTCGTCTCCCGGAGCCAGCAACAGATTCGGTGCCAGGCGCTGAAAACCATCCTGAGCCAAACGCATATCGAGCAGCAAACTGCTCAGATCCGCTGACAATGCCTCGGCGTCGGCATCGTTTTCCAGATACACCAGTTTCAGATAACTGTTGCAGCCGGGACAAACCTCCGCGCGCAACGGCGCCTGATTCGCCGCGTGACGATCGTCCTCGACACTCAGATAATCCAGACCTTTGCTCGACTCGCAATACACACACTTGACCCGCACCACATGCCATTCGCAAGCACACAGCGAACACACCAGATAACGCAAACCGTTGTGCTTGCCGCGATGGCGGATCACCCCGGCCATCGCCGGTGAACCGCAGGCCGGGCATTGGCTGAGGCTGTCGCCGGGTCTGAGTTTCAGATCCGGCGCACTGAGCAGCCAATGGCTCCACGCCGTTTGCAATGCCGCGCCGAGAAACGGCACCAGTTGCGCCGGCACCATCGAATATTGACCGCTGACCAACGCCACTGCCCATGAGCGTAACTGGCCGGAACTGGCGGCGCGCAGCGTGTCCACCGCTGCAACGACAGCGGGTTGACCCAAAGGCTGGTAACGCTGCAGAACAGCGCCGAGATAAGCTTGCCAGCCCTCTTCGCGCACCAACGTATCCGCCGCGAACGGCGGCAAACCATGCTGCTGACACGCTTCGATCCGTTGCTGATCGAACGGCGCCACCAGCGGTGGATCATCGAACACCTGCTGCTGCACCCGGCACAATCCGGCGATCAAGCGCAGATACTCGGCCAGCGCATGCCCCTCGGCCAGTTGCTCCAGCCGTTGCGCGCGCAAGGTGAACAGGTTAAGCGGCGGCAGATGCAGAAACGGCGGCGAACTCGCCGCCGCTTCGATTTCCCCAGGTTCCAGAATGGTTGGCAAAAGTCAGCCCTTTTTGGTGATCGGTCGCTCCGGCACGTCCGGATGGCGTTCATCGCGGGTGATCTCGCGATACCAGAGTTCATGGTGTTTCTTCGCCCAGGCGCGGCTGACCCAGCCATGCAGCATCGCATCCACCGAACCCTTGATCCACAGCCCCGCGTAGATGTGAATGATGATGCTCAGCACCAGAATGAAACCGGCCAGCGCGTGCAACAGCATCGCCCAGCGAATCACGGTGATGCCGAAATACGCACTGAACCAGGCGCGCCAGATCACCAGCCCGGTGAACAAAAAACCGAGCATGCACAGCAGTAAAGTCCAGAACAGCAACTTCTGCCCGGCGTTGTATTTGCCTACCGGCGGCACGCTTTCCTCGTCGTTGACCATCACCCGATCGATACGCCGCAGCCATTTGCCGTCGTTGCTGATGAAGAAGTTGGCGCGCCAGAAACTCAGCACCAGACCGAGGAAAAACACGAACATCGCTATTCCCATGTACGGATGCAGAATCCGCGTCCACGGCCCGCCGCCAAACAGGTTGCTCAACCAGAACAGCGACGGATGAAACAACGCCAGCCCGGACAACCCGGCCATGAAAAACAGGATCGCCACCAGCCAGTGATTGGTACGCTGGTTGGCGGTATAACGCAGGATCGTCTTGTTGCTCATGGCCGGTCCTCCCCGCGTGGATCGAAGGTGTGTACCGCCGGATCAACGACATGCACCGAGGTGTCGGCTGGCGTTGGATGTTCATCCTCTTCTATGCGGTTCGGCCCGATGCGCACGTAGTGGAAAAACCCGGCCAGCACCGCCGCGCCCATGGCCAGCAGGCCCAAGGGTTTGCTGATGCCTTTCCACAGGCCCACCAGTGGGCTGATGGCGGGATCCTGCGGTAAACCCGCATAGATTTTCGGCGTATCCGCGTGGTGCAACACATACATCACATGGGTGCCGCCAACACCTGCGGGGTCATACAGACCAGCGTTTTCGAAGCCACGGCTTTTCAGGTCGACGATGCGTTCGGCGGCGTGTTCCTTCATGTCTTCCTTGGTGCCGAAGACGATGGCACCGGTCGGGCAGGTTTTCACGCAGGCCGGCTCAAGCCCCACAGCCACGCGATCCGAACACAAGGTGCATTTGTAGGCCTTGTGATCTTTCTGCGAAATGCGCGGAATGTTGAACGGGCAACCGGTGATGCAATAGCCGCAGCCGATGCAGTGATCCTGATCGAAATCGACGATGCCGTTGGCGTGTTTGATGATCGCGCCGGGGCTCGGGCACGCCGCCAGACAACCGGGCTCGGCGCAGTGCATGCAGCCGTCCTTGCGGATCAGCCACTCGAGGTTGCCGGCGTCGGTTTCATGTTCGGTGAAACGCATCAACGTCCAGGTGTCCGCGCTGAGGTCTTGCGGGTTGTCGTAGGTGCCGTGGTTGTGGCCGACCTCGTCGCGCAACTCGTTCCATTCCGAGCAGGCAACCTGGCAGGCCTTGCAACCGATGCATTTGGTGGTGTCGATCAGCTTGGCCACCGCCTCCTGATTCCTCACCGACGGCGGCACCGTGGTAGTGGCCGAGCGGGCAATAATGTCTTGGCTGGCCATTTACAGTTTCTCCACGTTGACCAGAAATGACTTGGATTCCGGGGTCTGTGTATTGCCATCGCCGAGGAACGGCACCAGGGTGTTGGTCAGATAACCGTGACGCGTCAGGCCGGTGAAACCCCAGTGCAGCGGGATACCGATCTGATGCACGACCTGGCCGTTGACCTGCAGCGGCCGGATCCTTTTTGTCACCACCGCCACCGCCTCGATAAACCCGCGCTTGCAACTGACGCGCACCCGATCTCCGGCAGCAATGCCCTTCTCTTTCGCCAGCACTTCGCCGATTTCGACGAACTGCTCGGGTTGGGCAATTGCGTTCAACTTGCAATGCTTGCTCCAGAAGTGGAAATGCTCGGTGAGCCGGTAACTGGTGCCGGCGTACGGGAAGTCCTTGGCCTCGCCGAGGGTTTCCCAGACCGAATCGAAGATCCGTGCCGCCGGGTTGCTGGTGGCTTTCTTGTTTTGCGGGTGCAGCGGGTTGATGCCGATCGGTGTTTCGAACGGCTCGTAGTGCTCGGGGAATGGACCTTCATTCATCTTGTCGACGGCGAAGAACCGCGCCACGCCTTCGGGGTTCATGATGAACGGGTTCATCCCGGCTTCCGGCGGCACGTCGGCTTTGTAGTCCGGTACGTCGGTGCCGGTCCAGGCCTTGCCGTTCCACCACACCAGGCGTTTTTTCGGGTCCCACGGTTTGCCGGCGACGTCCGCCGAAGCACGGTTGTAGAGAATCCGCCGGTTGGCCGGCCAGGCCCACGCCCAGCCCAAGTGCTGGTGCATGCCGAACGGATCGCTGTTGTCACGCCGCGCCATCTGGTTGCCGGCCTCGGTCCAACTGCCGGCGAAGATCCAGCAGCCGGACGCGGTGCTGCCGTCATCCTTGAGCAAGCCGAATCCGGCCAGTTGCGAGCCGGCCTTCACCGCAACGCCTGCGGCATCGGTGAAATCAGCCACGGCGCTGCCGTTGATTTCCTTGGCCAATTCCTCCGGCGAAGGTTCGTCGGCGATCTTGTACGGCCACGTCAGTTTCAGCAGCGGATCAGGGAATTTGCCGCCCTCGGCCTGATAACGCTTGCGCAGGCGCAGGAACAATTCACTCATGATGCGGATGTCGGTTTGCGCTTCGCCCGGACCGTCGGCGCCTTTCCAGTGCCATTGCAGCCAGCGGCTGCTGTTGACCAGTGAGCCGTCCTCTTCGGCAAAACAAGTGGTCGGCAGGCGAATGACTTCGGTCTGGATTTCGTCGGTTTTCACATCGTTGTACGGGCCGACGTTGTGCCAGAACTCCGAGGTTTCGGTGGCCAGCGGGTCCATCACCACTAGCCATTTCAGCTTGGCCAGTGCACCCATTACGCGGTTCTTGTCCGGCAGTGCAGCGATCGGATTGAAGCCTTGGCAGAAGTAGCCGTTGACCTTGCCCTGGCTCATCAAGTCGAACATCTTCAGGACGTCGTAGTTGGGAATGTCGAGTTTCGGCAAATGGTCGTAGCACCAATTGTTCTCGACCGTGGCGTTAGCGCCGTACCACGACTTCATCAGGCTGACGTGGAATTTGCTGTAGTTCTGCCAGTACGACAGTTGTCCCGGACGCAGCGGCACTTGCGTACGTTTGTGGATGAAGGCGTTGTAGTCCTGCTCGCTGTCCTGACCCAGGGTCAGATAGCCCGGCAGTGCGTTGGAGAGCAAGCCAAGATCGGTGAGCCCCTGAATATTGGAGTGACCGCGCAAGGCGTTGACCCCGCCGCCGGGCATGCCGACGTTGCCCAGCAACAGTTGCACCATCGCCGCGCTGCGGATGATCTGCGCGCCGATCGAGTGCTGGGTCCAGCCGAGGGCGTAGAGAATCGTCATGGTCTTGCCCGGAATCGAACAAGTGGCGATTTCTTCCCAGATTTTCTGCATGGCATCGACCGGCATGCCACAGATCTGGCTGGCGAGGTCGATGTTGTAGCGGCTGTAATGCTGCTTCATCAATTGATAGACGCAGCGCGGGTCTTGCAGCGTCGGGTCGACTTTGACAAAACCGTCGTCGCCCATCTCGTAACCCCAGCCGGACTTGTCGGTATAGCTGCGTTTCTCTGCGTCATAGCCACTGAAAATGCCGTCTTCGAAGCCGTAGCCTGCTCTGACGATGAACGACATATCGGTGTAATTGCGTACGTACTCGTGCTGGATCTTGTCCTCGGTCAGCAGGTAATTGATCAGGCCGCCCATGAAGGCGATGTCGGTGCCGGTGCGGATCGGCGCGTAGTAGTCGGCCACCGAAGCGGTCCGGGTAAAACGCGGATCGACGACGATCAGCCGCGCAGCGTTATGCGCCTTGGCCTCGGTCACCCATTTGAAGCCGCACGGATGCGCTTCTGCGGCGTTGCCACCCATCACCAGGATCAGATTCGCGTTGGCGATATCGGTCCAGGTATTGGTCATGGCACCACGGCCGTACGTCGGGGCAAGACTTGCCACCGTCGGGCCGTGTCAGACACGCGCCTGGTTATCGAACCCCAGCATGCCGAGACTGCGAATCACCTTCTGGGTGATGTAACCGGCTTCGTTGGACGCTGCCGACGCGGCGAGGAACCCGGTGCTCAGCCAGCGATTCACCGTCTGCCCGTTGGCATTTTTCTCGATGAAGTTGGCGTCACGGTCGGTTTTCATCAGGTCGGCGATGCGATCGAGCGCTTCGTCCCAACTGATCCGCGTCCATTCACTGCTGCCCGGCTTGCGCGTTTGCGGGTAGAGCAAACGGCCGGGGCTGTGAATGAAGTCAAGCAGGCCTGCGCCTTTCGGGCAGAGGGTGCCACGGTTGACCGGGTGGTCGGCGTCGCCCTCGATGTGAATGATGCTTTGCGCGACGTTCTTCGCAGTATCGCCCTGGCTGTACATGATCAACCCGCAACCGACCGAGCAATACGGGCAGGTGTTGCGGGTTTCATGGGTGTGGGCAAGCTTGAAGTGGCGCACCTGCTCGGCGAAGGCTGGCGTCGGGGCCATGCCCAACGCGCCCAGGCTCGAGCCTGCAAGGCCGATACCGGCGACCTTGAAGAACTGACGACGGCTGAGATCCATCGTGCACTCCTGATCAGGTGGAACCCGGTACTGGTGCCGGGTTTTATCTGGACAATCACGGTTGCGGCAAACGCGTGCCGACCTTTTCACTGTAGACAATGACCACACGATCTGTGTGAAAACCGACCGTCGGCGACAATCGGTCATGCACTGGAAAACCTGTGGGAGCGAGCCTGCTCGCGAAGAGGCCCTGTCAGTTGAGACAAATATTGACTGACAGACCGCTTTCGCGAGCAGGCTCGCTCCCACAGGTTTTGTGTGCTCCTGCACGGCCATGGGCTTATCATGCCCGCAGGACCAATCCCGCCTTCACGAGACCGCGCATGACTTTCGATTTTGATCAGCTATTCGACCGCCACAACACCGGCAGCACCAAGTGGAGCCGCTACCCGGCCGATGTGTTGCCGATGTGGGTCGCTGATATGGATTTCGCCGCGCCGCCGGTCATCATCGAGGCCTTGCAACAGCGCCTGCTGCATCCGCTGGTGGGCTACAGCGTGGCGCAGGACAACCTGCGTGAAGCCATCGTCGCCGACCTCTGGGCCAAGTTCGCCTGGAAGGTAAAACCGCAAGAGCTGATCTTCCTGCCGGGCGTCGAGTCCGGTTTCAACATGGCTCTGAAAGCGCTGGTACAGCCGCAGCAGAATGTCGTGGTGCAAGTGCCGAACTACCCGCCACTGCGCCATGCGCCGGGCCACTGGGGTTTGAACAAGGTTGAGCTGGAGTTCCTCGCGCAAGCTGACGGCACTTACCTGACGCCGCTGGACGTGCTGCGTGAATCGCTGAACGGTGGCGGCGCGCTGTTGCTGAGCAACCCGCACAATCCGCTGGGCAAAGTGTTTGGCCGTAAAGAGTTGCAAGCGGTGGCGGATATCTGTGCGGCGCAGGACGCCTGGATCATCTCCGACGAAATCCACGCCGAACTGTGCTTCGACGGTCGCGTGCACATTCCGACCGCCTCGTTGAGCCCGGAGATTGCCAAGCGCACGATCACTCTGATGTCGGCGAGCAAGGCCTACAACATCGCCGGCCTGAAGACCTCGTTCATGATCATTCAAGATGCGGCCTTGCGTGAGCGCGTCAACCACGCCCGCTGCGGCATGGTCGACAGCGTCAACCCGCTGGGCATGGAAGCCACCCGCGTGGCTTATAGCGAAGGCGCGCCGTGGCTGGCCGAGTTGAAAACCTATCTGCAGGCCAACCGCGACTGGCTGGTGGACGCGGTGCGCAGCCGCTTGCCGGGAGTGACCATCAATGTGCCACAAGGCACGTATCTGGCCTGGCTGGATTGCTCGGCGCTGGATCTGGCCGATCCGCAGCAGTTCTTCCTTGAGCAGGGCAAGGTTGGCCTCAGCGCCGGTCTGGACTTCGGCGATCAACACCAGCAGTTCGTGCGCCTGAACTTCGGCTGCCCACGCTCGTTGCTCGAAGAAGGCATCGCCCGCATGGAACGCGCCCTGACTCAGCGCAACACCTGAAAACACCACATCCCCCTGTAGGAGTGAGCCTGCTCGCGATAGCGTTCTAAAATCCAACATCATTGTTGACTGAAATACCGCTATCGCGAGCAGGCTCACTCCTACAGGGGATGTGTGTTCACGCAAAATCTTCGGCGTAGATCCGATCGAACTCACGGCAAACACACCGGGTCAACCGCCCATACCAGCCCTGAGACCTCGGAGACCCGCGATGACCGACTATCCAAAACCACCCTTCCCCGCACAGGCCCAGACCGTTCCCGGTTCGCAACGCAAAATGGAACCCTATCCCGATTGCGGCGAGCAAAGCTATGTCGGTTCCGGGCGACTGGCCGGCAAGATCGCCCTGATCACCGGCGCCGACAGCGGCATCGGCCGCGCCGTGGCCATTGCTTTCGCCCGTGAAGGCGCCGACGTGGCGGTCGCCTATTTGAACGAACACGAAGACGCCAAGGAAACCGCGCGCTGGGTCGAACAGGCCGGGCGTCAATGCCTGCTGCTGCCGGGCGATATTGCGCAAAAGGCCCAGTGTCAGGCCTTGGTCGACAAAACCGTCGAACGCTTCGGCCGCATCGACGTGCTGGTCAACAACGCCGCGTTTCAGATGACCCACGAAACCTTCGAAGAAATCCCCGACGAAGAATGGGTGATGACCTTCGACGTCAACATCACCGCGATCTTCCGGCTGTGTCAGGCAGCGATCAAACACATGCGTGCCGGGGCGTCGATCATCAACACCAGTTCGGTGAACTCGGACATGCCTAAACCGACCCTGCTCGCCTATGCCACCACCAAAGGCGCGATTGCCAATTTCACTGGCGGTCTGGCACAGATGCTCGGTCCGAAGGAAATTCGCGTCAACTGCGTAGCGCCGGGGCCGATCTGGACGCCGCTGATCGTCTCGACCATGCCCGATGAAGAAGTACAGAACTTTGGTGGCAACACCCCGCTCGGCCGCCCCGGTCAACCCGTGGAAGTCGCGCCGATCTACGTGCTGCTGGCCTCGGACGAAGCGAGTTATATCACCGGCCAGCGCTATGGCGTGACCGGTGGCAAGCCGATGCTTTGAGCAAATGCACTGCAGGGGTTTGCGCAGGCGGCGGTCTGTTGATTCTGATTTTTAAAACAAGATCAAAGATCGCAGCTTGCGGCAACGCCTACAGGGGCGGCGTCAGGAGCGAAAGGGTCTCTGCAGGCGGCCGTCATTAATCACTGAAGGCGGCAAATCATGAGTTTTACTGTGTGGGTTGCCGTACTCGGTGCCGTGCTGCTGACGTTGGCACTGACTTCTTCGTATCTGCGCTGGATGCCGGTGACGACTTCGGCAGTGTGTCTGTTGCTGGGGATCGGCATCGGCCCCAGTGGCCTCGATCTGCTGAAACTGTCGTTGGAAAACGCTTCGCTGTGGATGGAGCACCTGACGGAAGTCGCGGTGCTGTTTTCCCTGTTTGTCTGCGGTTTGAAGTTACGTTTGCCTTTGCGCGACAAGCGTTGGCGGATTGCTTTTGGCCTGGCCGGGCCAGTCATGTTGCTGACCATCATCGGTGTTTGTCTGCTGCTGCATTTTGGCTTGCGCTTGCCGTGGGGGCCGGCGCTGTTGATCGGCGCGATTCTGGCACCGACCGACCCGGTACTGGCGGCACTTGTCCAGGTCAACGATGCGCGGGATGTCGACAGTGTGCGCTTCGGGCTCTCGGGCGAAGCAGGATTGAATGACGGCATCGCCTTCCCCTTCGTGATTCTCGGCCTGTTGTTGCTGCACGGTGATGGCAGCGCCAGCGAATGGCAGGGCTGGGTCTTGCGCAGTGTGTTGTGGGCGGTGCCGGCCGGGTTACTCACCGGTTACTGGATGGGCCGAGGTATCGGGCGCGTGACGCTTTCGCTACGAATCCGCAATGACGACAGCACCCTCAGCCCCAATGATTATCTGGCGTTGTCGTTGATTGCCCTGGCCTATGTGGTTGCCGAGGCGATTGGCGGTTATGGCTTCCTGTCGGTGTTCGCCGCCGGGCTGGGTTTGCGTCAGGTCGAAGTGCAATCCACCGGCGCCGGCCAGCCGCCTGCCGAGCATCTGGTGCAACCGGTGGTCGGCCATCAGAACGTCGAACCGCAACACGCGGTGCATGGCGACACCGAAAGGCTGGAAAGCAGCCAGGTTGCCGCGGGGATCATGATGGGTGACATGTTGTCATTTGGCAGTCTGGTCGAGCGCGCCATGGAAGTGTTTCTGGTGACCTTGCTCGGCGTCGTGCTGGTGGCGCATTGGGATTGGCGGGCGTTGCTGGTGGGCGGTGTGTTGTTCTGCCTGATCCGCCCGGCCTGCGTCGCGCTGATGCCATGGGGCGCGCTGCTGGAGGGACGGCAACGGCTGTTGATCGGCTGGTTTGGCATTCGCGGGATCGGCAGCCTGTTTTATCTGTTTTATGCCTTGAATCACGGGCTGACCGACACGGTGGCCACGCAATGCACCGACCTGACCTTGTCGGTGGTCGCGCTGAGCATCCTGCTTCACGGGATCAGCACCCAACCGATCCTCGCTCGCTATGAACAGCGCAAGAAACAAAAAACGTGATTTTTAATCGCGGATTTTATCGACGGATTGATCGAATTTTTTTCTGTAAAAAAATGGATCCTTGCTTAATCGCCGACAGTCACAAGCATAACCCCCCGCCAGATGTGTCCGGCGGGGCCCGGCAGGTTCGGTTCCCCTGCGGCGATACGCCTATGAAACGGAATCCTTGAAGAATAAGGTCACGAACATGAAAGAATGCTCGACTCCTGCACAAATCAAGGCTTGCAGAGCACTGGCTCTGGAACGCAATCGTCAATTGTTCGATAACGCCCACACGCTCAACCGAGCGGCCAATGCGCTGCTTGACGTCAAGGATCTGGACATCGAACAGTTCGAGCGCTACCGCGCGCTGCGCAAGAAAGCCGATTCGATGTTTGAAGATGCCATCGATCATTTGTGCGTCTTGAATGAAGATTTCCCGCCAATCCCGATGTCTTCGCAGAACTCGGTGGCGTTGCGTCGAGAGCTTGAGACCGTGGAGTGAGGCGGAAAAGCCCCTCACCCTAGCCCTCTCCCAAAGGGAGAGGGAACTGACCGAGGTGAATGGTTGAGGTACGCCGACTTGAGATACCGGGTTGCACGCAAATTTTGAGCAGTGCAAATATTGGCTCTCTGCGATATGAACCCTGAAAGCCCCTCACCCTGGCCCTCTCCCAGAGGGAGAGGGAACTGACCGGGGTGAATGGTTGAGGTATGCCGACTTGAGATACCGGGTTGAACGCAGATTTTGACCACGACACTGAGATACCGAGTCGAACGCAGATTTTGACTACAGCGAAGATCTGCTCCCTTCCCCCTCGCCCCCTTGGGGGAGAGGGCTGGGGTGAGGGGGATCGATCTGAATGGCAACACAAAATCCAAGCGAATGAAAAAGCCCGGCCACATAAGCCGGGCTTTTCTATACCTGCCCATCACCCTCCAGGATTGGTCACCTGAATAAACACCGCATAACTTCCCAACAACACCCAGAACGTCGCAAAGATCCAAGGCGTGCGCACCGAGAACAGCAGCGACTTGCGATAACCCTTGTGGCTCGATTCCATCTCGCTGAACAACGGCGATTCGTCATACGCCAGGCCCATCAGCGGCTCGCTGTGGAGCAAGTGGCTCTGCTTGAAATGCCAGTGATCGATGATGTCGTACGCTGCGCGAATCCCCGGCCAGGCGTTCAAGGAACTGAGCAGCCCGAGCAGCGCCAGAAACGGTGGCACCACCAGCGTGAACAACTTGCCCCACTCCGGATTGAGGTTGGCCATGCAGGAGGCGAAGGCGATCACCAGGAACGACTGCGCCGCCAGATAGGCATCGGTGCGGTTGGCAAGAATGCTGGTTTCGTACTGGATCTCCCGCCGATAGAAATCCAGCCGTTCCTTGGGTGAGCCGAACATCTTGGCGTCATGTTCGGTCAGGGTTTCTTCAGCGGTGGGCTCAGTCAGTATGCGAGACAAAAGATGCACGCTCCGGGGTTGGAAAAACGTTTAGAAGTCCCCGTTTGCGCGCAAGTTCAGCCGGATTGACCGGCGCCTCATTTCATCGATTGCGCAATGATCGCCACCAGATTCATCTGCGTGAACGGCTTGGGCAACCGCGGCAGTTGTGCGGCAAAACCCTCCAGGCGCTCGGCGTAGCCGGTAGCAAGAATGATCGGCAGATCCGGTTTGAGCACCCGCACCGCGTGGGCCAGTTGCGCACCGCTCATATGGGGCATGGCCATGTCGGTGATCAACAGGTCGATGACCTCACCCTGATCGAACAGCGTCAGCGCCTGCGAACCCGACGTGGCGCTGATCACTCGATGCCCCAGGTCTTCGAGCAGCAGGCTGGTGCTGGTCAACACCAGCGAATCGTCATCCACCACCAACACGCTGAGCCTGGGCACCGTGATCGGCTCTGCCGGCGGATACAGCGGCTTGCTGTAGACACCCTCGTCAGCCACCGGAATCCACAGTTCAGCCGTGGTGCCCTGGGCTTTTGCACTTTTGAGGACGAAGCGGCCACCGAGTTGTTCCATATACCCGTGCACCATCGACAGCCCCAGCCCTGTGCCTTTGCCCAAGCCTTTTGTGGTGAAAAACGGGTCTCTGGCCGAGGCCAGCGTCTGCGCATCCATGCCCTCCCCGCTGTCGATCAGACTGAGACAGACATAACGCCCGGCCGGCAGATCCGCATGACCGAGTTCGAGCACCACTTGTGCTTCAGCGCTGATGATCACCGTGCCGCCGTCGGGCATGGCGTCACGGGCGTTGGTCGCCAGATTGAGCAAGGCCAGTTCCAGTTGATTGCTGTCCGCCAGCACCGGTTGCAGATCCTCGGGAAACCGCGCATCGACGCGGATGCCCGGCCCCAGGGAACTGCGCAACAGTCCGGTAATGCCTTGCACCAGTTGGGGGATGTCGACGGACTCGGTCTTGAGCTCCTGACGGCGGGCAAAAGCCAGCATGCGCTGGGTCAGCGACACGCCACGTAATGCGCCTTGGGTGGCATTTTCCAGCAAACGGCTGATTTTCGCGTCGTCACCGATGCGCTTTTGCACGATTTCCAGATTGCCGAGAATCACTGTCAGCAGATTATTGAAGTCATGGGCGATGCCGCCGCTGAGCTGACCGATGGCCTGCATCTTCTGCGCCTGAAACAGGGCTTCACGGGTTTTCTCGAGCGCCTGCTGGGCCTGATGCGCTTCGGTGATGTCGCGGGTGATCTTGGCAAACCCGAGCAAAGTGCCGGTATCGCCGCGAATCGCATCGACCACCACATGGGCGAGAAACCGCGTGCCGTCCTTGCGCATGCGCCAGCTCTTGTTCTCAAAGCGGCCTTCACGAGTGGCTATTTCCAGCGCCCGCTGTGGCTCGCCGAGTTCGCGGTCTTCGGGGGTATAGAAAATCGAGAAGTGCTGACCGATGATTTCTTCCGGCAGATAACCCTTGATGCGCTGGGCGCCCTGGTTCCAGTTGCTGACCCGGCCCTCGGGGCTGAGCATGTAGATGGCATAGTCGGTGACACCCTGCACCAGCAGGCGGAACTGCTGTTCGCTTTGCTTGAGGGTTTCTTCGGCCATCTTGCGATCGGTGAGGTCGCGGGTGATCTTGGCGAAACCGAGCAACTTGCCGTCGGGATCAATGATCGGGTCGATCACCACGTGCGACCAGAAGTTGGTGCCGTCCTTGCGCACCCGCCAGCCTTCGCCCTCGAAACGCCCCTCGCGGATCGCGGTATCGAGCGCACGTCGCGGCAGACCGGCAGCGCGATCATCGGCAGTATAGAAGCGCGAAAAATGCTCGCCGAGGATTTCCGCCTCTTCGTAACCCTTGAAGCGTTTGGCGCCCGAGTTCCAGCTGGTGATGATGCCATCCGGGTCGATCATGTAGATCGCATAGTCGACGACCGCATCGATCAACAGCCTGAAACGCATCTCCTCGATCGCCGCGGGCTTGTTCTTTTCAATCATCACATTCACCGCACACAGTTATGTGCTGGAGTATGCGTTAATCCGGCGAATTGAAAAGCGTCCGCCTCGTTTTTGATTGACCACCAGCGCGGCAGCAACTGCTGGATCCGCGGCTCGGCAAAGCGGTCGTCAATCAACATGAGCACACCACGATCTTCGCGTGTGCGGATCACCCGGCCGGCGGCCTGCACCACTTTCTGCACACCGGGATACAGGTAGGTGTAGTCATACCCGGCGCCGAAGATTGCCGCCATGCGGCGTTTCAACTGTTCATTGACCGGATTGAGTTGCGCCAGACCGAGCGTGGCGATGAACGCGCCGATCAGGCGTGCGCCAGGCAAATCGATACCTTCGCCGAATGCCCCGCCCAATACGGCAAAACCTACGCCCTGACTTCGCACGGTGAACTGGTCGAGAAACGCTTGCCGCTGCCCTTCGAGCATGCCGCGCGACTGCTGCCACACCGTGATGTGCGGATGCCGCTCGGCCAGTAACGTTGCGACCTGCTGCAGATAGTCGAAGCTGCTGAAAAACGCCAGGTAATTGCCCGGACGCTCGCCGAACTGCCTGGCGATCAGCTCGACAATCGGCTCCAGCGACGCCTGGCGGTGATTGAAGCGCGTTGAAATCCGGCTGACCACCTGCACCTGCAACTGCGCCGGGCTGAACGGCGATTCGACGTCGACCCACACCGTATCGTCCGGTGTGCCAAGCAAATCGGCGTAATAGTTGCGCGGGCTCAGCGTGGCGGAAAACAGTACGCTGCTGCGCGCCGCTTTCAGACGCGGGCCAATAAACGCCGCGGGGACCACGTTGCGCAGGCACAGTTGCGACAGCGGGCGCTTGCGCTCGAGGTCGCGCTTGCTGATATCGAACAGGTAATGCTCATCGAACAACTCCGCGACCCGGGCAAACTGCAGCAGCTCGAAATAGAAGCCTTGCAATGCGCTGTCGAGTCCCTGTGGATGGTCATTCTGGTAATCGCCGATGGCCGCGCAACACAGGGAGATCGCTTGCAGCAGTTTTTCCGGCGCCTTGTCGTAGGCCTGATACGCGGCCAGTTGCGGAGCATGCAGCGTGTTCCATTCACGGTTGAGCCGTTGCAGGGATTTTTTTAGCGGTTCAGGGGCGGTTTTACGCACGGCGCCAAGGACGAACTGATCGAGACTGGCGCTGTACATCTGCCGTCCGCGCTCAACGAGGTTGTGCGCCTCATCGGCCAGCACGGCGACTTTCCACTGATTGAGCTGGGCCAGACCGAACAGGAGTGCACTGAAATCGAAGTAATAGTTGTAGTCGGCGACCACCACGTCAGCCCAGCGGGCCATTTCCTGGCTCAAGTAATACGGGCACACCGCATGCTGCGCGGCAACGGCGCGCATGGCGGGCTGATCGAGCAGACTGATGCGGCTGGCGGCCTCACGCGCGGCCGGCAAGCGATCGTAGAAACCTTGTGCCAACGGGCAGGATTCGCCATGGCAAGCTTTGTCCGGGTGTTCGCAGGCCTTGTCCCGAGCGACCATTTCCAGAACCCGCAAGGGCAGGTTCGGCGACTGTTCGAACAGCACCTGGCTGGCATCGAGCGCCAGTTTGCGTCCCGGCGTCTTGGCGGTCAGGAAGAACACTTTGTCCAGTTGCTGCGGCGCCAGCGCCTTGAGCATCGGAAACAACGTGCCAAGGGTTTTGCCGATGCCGGTCGGTGCCTGGGCCATCAGGCAGCGCCCGGTGCTGATCGCCTTGAACACCGATTCAGCCAGATGCCGCTGCCCCGAACGAAACTCGGCGTGAGGAAAGCTCAGTTGCTGCGCCGCCAGGTTGCGCACCTCGCGATGGGCCATTTCCTGTTCGGCCCAGAGCAGGAACACGCCACACTGTTGCTCGAAAAACACTTGCAGGGCCTCAGCGCTGAATGCCTCGACCAGACAGGTTTCCTTTTCGCTGACGATGTCGAAATACACCAGCGCCAGATTGATCCGCTGCAGATCGAGTTTGCGGCACATCAGCCAGCCGTAGATTTTCGCTTGCGCCCAGTGCAACCGGCGGTGATTGGCCGGTTGTTTGCTCAGGTCGCCCCGGTAGGTTTTGACTTCTTCCAGGCAGTTTTGCCCCGGATCGTAGCCGTCCGCCCTGCCCTTGACCTTCAACTGGCGAAACTCGCCTTCCAGGGCCACTTCGCTTTGGTATTTCTCGTTGCGCCGCGAGGCCACGGTACGGTGGCCGGCAATGCCTTCGAGTGCCGTCGGCGACGGGGTGAAACGCAGGTCGAGGTCGCCGGTCTTGGCGGTGAACTCACACAGCGCCCGCACCGCAATGCTGTAGCTCAAGCGCTCTGCTCCGCCCATTGCACGTAGCACACGGCCACCGGCATCTGGTGTTCGTGGCAGAACTCCAGCCAGCGCAATTGGTTGTCCTGCAAGCGATCACCGGGGCCTTTGACTTCAATCATCCGGTAGGTTTTGTGTTGCGGCCAGAACTGGATCAGATCGGGCATGCCGGCGCGGTTGGCCTTGATGTCGAGCAACAGCCGATTGAACCAGTGCTTGAGGTGTTCAGCCGGCAGGCAGGCCAACGCCTGTTCGAGCAGCTGTTCATTGAGTGCGCCCCAAAACACGAACGGCGACTGAATACCCCATTTGGCGACGAATCGCTGGCGAATGGTCGAGGCGTAGCGACCATCGTCGAGCTCGTCGAGACAGGCCTGGAACAGCTCGGCGCGGCGCGGCTGGAAGTCTTCATTGAGCAGATCGACCGGCCCGCGCTGGAACGGGTGAAAGAATGCACCGGGCAACGGCGCGAAGATCGCCGGCCAGCACAACAAACCGAACAACGAGTTGATCAGGCTGTTTTCCACGTAGTGCACCGGGCCGTCGTCATCATGCAGGTGCGCCTGCACGTAAAACTCCACCGACAACCCAGGATCGCTGCGCAGCAACTGCAAATCGAGGCGTTCGACCGGTTTCGCCGCTGTACGCTTGAGTGGCCGCCCGCCGAGTTTGCGCCGCAATCGCGGCATTATTCGCTGCAGGCCTTGCTGTTCGGCAGCGCTTTGCGGCGTCTGTTCCGCCAGCGTGCCGAGTTCCAGGCCAAGGGCGTATTCGCCGCAGCGTTCCAGCACGCGGATCATGCGCAATCGCGCGCCGGGATAGGCGCAGTCGCGGTAGATGCTCAAGGCCAGCGCAAACTCGCTGATGCGCTCGCAATACTGGCCGATCTGGAACAACACCTTGCCACGTCGACGTTGCAACCAGGGGTTGTCGAAGTGCAAGGCGCCGACTTGCTCGACAATGGCTTGCAGCGGTTCACCGGCCTCGAAGCGCAACTGGCAGTTATGCAGGAACAGGCAGGCGTCGACATCCTGGCGGCTGCGCAGGCCGCGCGAATCAGCGCAGAATTCGACTTTTTCGTAGGTAAAGATCCCCAGATCAGCGAGGACGAATTCCGACCAGTCCTGATAAAGATTGCCAAAGAACATCAGACGCAGGCGATCGCACAGGTCCATGATGGTCAGGCTGAACAGGCGCTCTGCCAGTAACGGCGCCCAATCGCGCAGGCTACGGGCATCGGCGAACTGTTCGGTGAGCAACGGCAGCCAATCGTCCTTGCGCCCCTTGGGTTGCTCGATGAACGCGCCAAATGCCTGGAGAACCTCGGCCTTGAGCAGCACATCGAACAGTTCGGCCATCGTCAGCGCTGCGAATTCGTCGAGCCAGCCATGATTCAGCAGCGGTTGCGCGGCGTGCGCGATGTCACCGATTTCAGGGTAATTGAGTTTACCGACACGAAAGTGCACGCCCTTGCGCATCACCATGCGCACCAGCAGGCCCTGCGAGGCCTTGGGCAATGCCTTGAAATCGCGGATGAAGCCGTGCTCGGTTTCGCTCATCACGTCGGCATAGCGCAGCTCAAGCCAATCAAGCACTTGCCGGAAGTTGTTGAGGTAATAGAACGGGTCGTCGAGGGGATTGGCAGTCACGGGAATTCAGGGCCATGGCGAACGAGTACTGGTTATGCGTACAGATACCAGCTCTGCCCTGCCCGGTGCAAATGGAAAAGGATCAATGGCATTTTTTAACCGGGCAATCGAACTTTTTCCGGCGCAGTGGCACCAACCGCGTTACAGGACCGACAATGCTCGGGTTCACATCGCATGAGGAAGTAGAGGTGGGTATGAAAATCAACAGGCTGGGCATTCCCCTGGCAGTCGTCGCGCTGCTCGTGCTGGGCGGTTGCTCGACCCAGACAGTGGTGACCTTGCAGAACGGCACCCAGTATTTGACCAAGGACATGCCGAAGACCAAAACCAAGGATGGCTTCTATGAGTTCGAGGATATTTCCGGGGCCAAGGTGAAAGTCCGCGCCGATGAAGTCGCGACGGTCCGCGAAGAGGACTGAAACCCCCGCAATCTCTGTAGGAGCTGCCGCAGGCTGCGATCTTTCGCTCGTGATTTACAAGATCCGGATCAAAAGATCGCAGCCTTCGGCAGCTCCTACAGGGGATGTTTGTGTTATTCGAAGGTTGGCATGCCCGGAATGCTGCCATCGCAAGGCATGTACGTGCCGCCCCGCTTGACCACTTCACCTTGCAAACGCCGGCAGCGTTCCAGATCCTGCTGCGCCATGCGATCAATGCTCAGATTGCCGGTGGTCTGCGGCTGCTTGCCGTCACCCAGACGCAGAGTCACGAACGGTTGTTCAGGCTGAATCTGAAAGCGGCTTTTCTCTTCGACCGGTTCGACTGCTTCGGTTTTCGGCGGGCTCGGCAGTTGGTCGGTGGTGATGCCGTAGCGGCTCAGAATCGAGCTTTGAGGCAGATCGGCGCAGACATTGGCCGAACACAGCGTCAGTGCGACGAAGCCGATATACCCCTTGAAACCTTTCACGTTTGAATCTCCTGTACTCAATGGCGGCTAGCTATAGGACGTGTGTGCACGTGCTGGCTTTAGGCCGCATTTCCTGTTTGGCAGGGATTTGAGTCAGGGAGTGGCTGTTGAGTCACTTTTAAACCGCGTGATCGTTCTTCGCGAGCAGGCTCGCTCCCACAGGGTTCTGTAAACGACACAGATCCAGTGTGGCAGCGAGCTTGCTCGCGAAAGGGCCCTTACCGGCACCCCATCAACATCAGGCGATCACGACACCGTCAGCACTCAGGCTATTGAGCGACACGCCCACCAGTGTCACCGAGTCGTTGCCAAACGTCAGCACCGTATCCTGCCCAACGGTCGCGGCATGGGCACGGAAATCCTCAGTCGGCAGAACACCCTGTACGCCGAGGAAGACCAGTTTGTCGTTCGTTGTGTAACCGACCACCCGATCCTGGCCGAACGCGCCGTTGAACAGGAACGTATCCGCTCCGCCCCCCGATTCCATCAGGTCATTGCCGGCACCGCCGACAAACACGTCATTACCCGTGCTGCCGATCAAGTGATCGTTACCGTCGAGGCCAAACAGCCAATCGCCACCGGCATGCGCCTTCAGCGTGTCGGCGCCAGCGCTACCTTTGACGCTGGACTCGTACGCCGTGACATTGCTGCCGACCTTCAGGCCGCTGGCGGTGACGCTGTGAGTGACGTCATCCTTGAACAGCCCCCAGAGAAACCCCGGTTCCTTGGTGACAATACTGCCGATGTCGCGGGTGATACTGATCCCGCCGTTGGCATCGCGGATGTACAGATTGCCGGCGCCGTCGTTGGCGAAGTCGAACTTGCCCACCGCTTGCTGCAAGTCCAGGGTATTGCTGCCCTGCCCGCCAAGGATGATGTTGTAGCCGCCACTGTCACGGAAGGTGTCGTTGCCGGCACGGCCTTCCAGATAGTCGTTGGCGCTGCCGCCCTGGATCAGATCGTTGCCGTCGCTACCGATGATGAACGTGCTGCCCTTGTGGGTTTCGGCGTTGCGATTGAGATCCTGCACCCAGGTGTTGGCTCGCGCCGGATCGGACAGGTTGGCGACGATGATTGTCGAGTCGCGGCTGGTCAGGTCGTAGAACTTCGAATCCAGTACACGGGTCATGCCGTCGCCGTAACCGGTGGGCAGGTGTGAAATCCACGTTGGAATGTTGAGGATCGAGTACGGCAGCAGATTCCACGCGGTCGAGGCGTAGTGATCATTGAAGCTGACGATGTTGTCAGTGGTCGAGGCATGCGGCGCGTCGTGCACGCCTACCGAGGCGCCGGTGAAGGTCGAGCCGTCGAGAGCTCGAAACACCGGATCGTTTTCATAGCCGACGTTAAGCACTTTGTCGGTGCTGCTTTGCGTTGGCGAGGCATAGGCGATGTAGTTGGAGTCGGCAAAGAATCCGCCCCACTTGCCGCCGCTCAAGTCGGCCATGCTGTTGACGGCCAGGCCGCCGAGACTGTGGCCGCTGACCAATATGTCCTTGCCGGTGAGGCCGTTAGCCTTCGCGAAGGCCATCACGTCATTGAGCAGATTGCCGAACGCTTCGCCAACGTAGTTTTTCGCGTAGTCGTTGGGGCCGAAGGCTGCGAGCAGGTCGTTGATCACGTCGCTGATCGAGTCGCCAATGAGGATTTCTCGCGGGCCACTGGTGCCACGAAAGGCAATGCCAAGCTCGGTGAGATGGCCTTGGGCGTCGTACTTGCCGAGGATCTCGACCTGAGCGCTGGTGTAGCCGGCCTTCTCGCCGAAAAAGGTTCCTCGCGCATCGGTCTTGCCTTCGTAGCCCAGTTGCGAGGCGGTGATCGGCGTCCAGCCGGCCGCTTTAACCGCATCGAGGGCGAGTTTTTCCGAGTCGGGATTCCATGGAATGCCCGGGATGACACCTTGCGAGTCGGTACCGCCAATCAACGCAGTGACCAGTGTGGCTGGCAGGCCGATACCGAAACCGTTGTGCTGATAACCGCTGGCAAAACCGTTATCGAGGTTGTGGTAGGAATACAGAGTGATTGCCATGGCATCGCTGAACAACGCCTTGGAATCGTCCGTGCCGAAATTCTTGTAGTCATACACACCCATTGCTATTGCCTCTCTCTTTGTTGGAATTGTTCAGAGATAGCTCACAGCCAGTGCGCCCCTCACGGAGCGCTCCGGAGCATTTCAACACCCCATGTAAACCCCCAGTAGGAGCTGTCGAGTGCAACGAGGCTGCGATCTGTTGATCTTTAAAAACACAATCAAAAGATCGCAGCCTGCGGCAGCTCCTACCGGGGCGTTGGTCAGGCGAACACGAACGCCGAGTCCGACAGGTTAGCCACTCCCACCCCTATCAGGGTCACGGCAAAGTCGCCAATCTTCAGCACCGTATCGCCACCGGTCTGCGCCACATGTTGCTTGTAGTCGTAGCCCTGCCCCGCGCCTTCGACGCCCATGAACACCAGTTTGTCGCCGCCCTGATAACCATTGATGGCATCGAAGCCGAACGCGCCGCTGAACAGGAAGGTGTTGCCGCCGCCAACCGCCGTCATCACATCGTTACCGGCGCCGCCAACAAAGGTCACGTGGCCTTTGTCGCTGATCAGTCTGTCGTCGCCACCGAGACCGAACAGCCAGTCGCCATCGGCCGTCGCATGCAACGCGTTGCCGTAGCCATCACCGCTGAGCGAATGGTTGTACTGCGTCAGCTCATTGCCATTGGTCAGCCCTTTGGCCGTCACACCCCAGGTGATTTCCTTGCTGCCCCACCACGAACCCGACTCCTTGCTCACCAGCGCACCAATGTCGCGGGTCATGCTGATGCCGCCGTAGGCGTCGCGCACATACAGCGTGCCGTCGCCGTCATTGGCGAAGCTGAAGTTCTGCAATGGTTTCTGCAACTCGAAGGTATTGTGGCCCTGGCCACCGAGCAGGATGTTGAAACCGCCGTCATCGCGGAAACGGTCATCGCCCGCGCGACCTTCAAGGAAGTCGTTGCCCGCGCCCCCCTTGAGCCAGTCATTGCTGTCGGTGCCGATGATGAATGTGCTGCCGGTGTGCGGCTCGCCACTGCGGCCGAGATCCTCGACCCAGGTCTTGCCTCGGGACGACGCTTCCAGGTTGGAGACGATGATCGTCGAGTCCTTGCCGGTGAGGTTGTAGAACTTCGAATCGATCACTCGATTCAGGCCATCGACATAGCCCAGCGAGCCGTGCGCCGACCAGCTCAGCGGGTTGACGATGCTGAACGGCACCAGGTTTTGCGCGGTGGAGGCGTAATTGTCGTTGAAGTTGACGATGTTGTCGGTGGTCGAATCATGCGGTTTGTCGTGCTTGCCCATCGACGCGGTGTTGAACGTAGTGCCATCGAGCACGCGAAATACCGGATCGTTCTCGTAACCGATGTTCAGCACGTTATTACCGGTGCTGCTCTGGGTTGGCGAGGCGAACGCAATGTAATTGGCGTCCTTGAAGAAACCTCCCCAGTTGCTCGCGCTCAATTCGGCCACGCTGTTGACCCCGAGCCCGCCAAGGCTGTGGCCGCTGATCAACACGTCCTTGGCGGCGATGCCGTTGGCAATGGCAAACGCGGCGACAGCCTTGAGCAGATTGTCGAAAGCGTTTTTTGCGTAGTTGCTGGCGTAATCCGATGGTCCGATCGCTGCCAGCAAGTTGTTTTTCATGTCGCCAAAGGTATCGCTATAACCCAGCCCGCCAGTGCCACGAAAGGCAACGCCGATGCCAACCAACTTGCCGGCGGCGTCGTATTTGCCAAGTACTTCGGCTTCGGCGCTGGTGAAGCCGTCCTTCTCACCGAAGAACGTACCCTGCGCCCCGACCTTGCCTTGATAACCCAGCACGGTCGCGGCAACGGGTGCCCATCCCGTCGCCGGCAATGGCTGGCCGGTCGGCGTGTAGGCATACAGCGTGAGTGCGATGGCGTCGCTGTACAACGCTTTGCCATCGGCATTCCTGTAATCGAACAATCCCATGTTGTGCCCTCTCTTCCTTTAAAAAACCCGGCAGTTTCGTCTGGAACTGCCGGCGCTGCCTAGAACTGCCAGTCAAGCGTCAGGCCCACCCCGTGGTCCTTCTCGTTCGCGCCGATCAGCCCGTTGTAATCCAGGTTCACACGCACATCGCGGTTGAGCGCCAGCCCCGCCCGCACGCCGACTACGGCGGCGTCGCGATCCATCGACACACTCTGCACGGTGAACGCGCTGTTGCCATTGGCAAACGCCAGATGGCTGTCAGCGTCGACACTGCTCAGGTTGTGCTGCCAGCCCAGGCTCGCCCCCAGTTCCAGTTGATGCTGGTCCGACAGAGCAAAACTGCGCTTGGCGCGTACGCCGAGCGTCGACAACAGCACATCGCGGTTGTCTTCGCCACCTTTGAGCGCGGCGGCATCGCCTTTTTCGGTAAAGCTGTCGGTGTTCAGGTGCACGTAAGACAGGTTGGCGAACGGCTCAAGGTTCATCGGTTGCAAGCCCAGATCGTAAGCGGCTTCAGTGAACAATTGCGCCGTGCTCGCGTCGCGTTTGGTCTTCTGCTTGCCGCTGACGTCAGCGAACTGCAGATCACGTTTCGCGTCGATGCGATGCCAGCTGTAGGCGCCGCCAACGGTCAGGCGCAGTGCATCGATTTGATGCCCCAGATATGCACCGAGGTGGTAGCTGTCAACCGAGGCTGACGAATGCGTGCCGCTGCCCATGCTCAATGAACTGTCGCTGTAACCAGTAACGAAGCCCAGGCGGGTATCTTCAGCAATCAAGCCATCGACACCGGCCAGCAGACCACCGATGGAACTGGTGGAGTCCGCGTTTTTATTGCCGCCATCGCTGGTGCCCCACGAACCCAGCACCTTGACCCAGGCATTGCTGCGATCATCAGTCGGTGCATCGGCGTTGAACAGATCACGCTCGCGCAGGCGCTCGCCGACTGCCTCGCGCAGGTAACGGCTGTCGTTGATCAACAGCGTGCCGATCGCCGGATGAATCTCACCGGATAACTGCTGGAACGCTTGTTGCGCCACGGCCGCATTGGGCGACAGCAGCAGTGTTTCGAACAGCGCATTGCCTGCGCCCAGCCGCTCGGCAGCCGCACCGACCGCTCGCTGGTTTGGCGTCAGACCGACACTGGCGAACGACGCGCCATTACGCCCAACCTCCAACTGAACGCCACTGGCCGAATACGCCAGGGTGCCGCCGAGAAAGGCGTAGTCGGGCAGCACCTGGCCAAATTGCCCTTCGATACCGCCCGCCGCTTGCAGGATATTGAACTGCGTACCGAGCAGGCTTTTCACTTCAGTGGTGGTCAGCAGCGTCGGGCTGTTTTCCAGTGACAGACTGACTGTGGCCCCCTCGATCACTGCCTTGCCATCGGCGACAATCCTGTCGCTGGCGGTCGGCGAGACTTCCACCGCATAGGTCGAACCCGGCTCGAAGGTCACGTCACCCGCAACATTCAAGGTGCCGATGGAGTTGCCCGGCGCCACCGTACCGCCGTTTTTCACCGACAGTGCGCCGATGCGGCCGTTACCGCCAAGGATGCCGCTGTCATTCACGGTGACCGCCGAGGCCAGCGTACCGTTGATGGCCAGTCGGCCCTGATTGACCAGCGTCGGGCCGGTGTAGCTGTTGTTGCCGGTCATCACCAGCGTACCGATGCCCTGCTTGGTCAAGCCGCCGTGGCCGGAAATGTCGTTGCGCCAGGTGTCGAGGCCGCAGGTGATGTCGCTGCACAGACGCTCGGTCGGTTTGCCTTGATCGATGATCGCGCCGATGCCAGGCAAATCCGCGACAAACTGGCCGGAGCCATAGGCTCCCTGAATGCGGAACTCCTCAGGAATGTCTGTCTCGGTGACGAACATGGCCGGGCCATCAATGCCTTTGCGCAGGTTGATCATGCCCCAGCCATACAAGGCGTCGATGCCCGGTGCACCGAGGTCGGTCGCGGTGGTACGCAATACCGTGGCGACCTGATCGCCGCTCATGTACGGGAAGCGTTCCATCAGCACGGCCATGGAGCCGGCCACGTGCGGCGCGGCCATCGAGGTGCCGTTGTAATTTTTGTAGCCGGTGGTCAGGTTGTCGGCGTTGGTGCCTTCGATGATTGCGCTGTAGATTTTCGTGCCCGGCGCCGAGACGCATAAGCTCGCGGTGTAGCCGCAACGCGAGGAAAACGTACTCATGATGTACGGATTGGCGCTGGCCAGATCAGGGTTCTTCTGCAATGCGGCGACGGTGATCCAGTTCGGCGCAATCTCCGGGACAAAATAGCCGAGGCCGGCAATGGCATCCGGATTGTTGAGGTTGTAGTCATTGCCGGCGGCGAAGATTGTCACGATACCGCTGCGTGCGGCGGCGATGGCACCGTCATACGCGCCACCGGCTTTGGTTCCGAGCAACGTGCGGATTTCGTTGAACTGCAACTGCGCGTCATTGACGGTGAAGTGCGGGTACGCCGGATCCTTGCCGCCGAGGTCGAAGCGGTCGGTGATGCCGATGCCCCAGCTGTTGTTGATGATCCGCGCGCCGCTGGCGATCAGAGCATCCCAACCGGCCTTGTACACCGCGCCGTCGTTGCCGCGCACAATGCCGTCTTCCGGGCCCGGGTCGCCGTTGTCGGCGCTGATGATTTGCGCCCCGAAAGCCACTCCGTGCATCGGCCCGCCGTCACGACTGCCGGCGGCGATGCCACCAACGTGAGTACCGTGGGCGCCGAGTTTGCCATCGGAGCCGACAGAGGGCGAACCGTCATAGCGGAACGCGTCGCCCGCTTTCACCGGAGTGTACGGGTCGGTGTATTCGCGGATCCCGCTGGTGACCAGGGTGATGACTTTATTGCTGCCGGAAAACTCCGGGTGCGCGGCGTAGACCGGTTGATCGAAGATGCCCAGTTTCACGCCTTTGCCGGTGTAGCCAGCGGCGTAGGCGTAATCGGCACCGATGGCGCTCAGGCCCCAATCGGCCTGAAACTCGTTGCTGCGCCAACTTGAAGGATCACCGCTGCGTCCGGTTTCCACGTAAGGCGCGGCCTGCGCCGTGCCGATAGCGCACAACACCGCGAATGTCAGGGTTTTCAGGGCAAAACGGCCACCCGTTTGCGCGGGGGTATTGTTGTTATTCATCCAGCGACCTTCCTTAGTGATGTTGCGAAAAATCCTGATCGTTCCCACGCAGAGCAATGATCGTTCCCACGCGCAGCAAAGGAATGCAGCCCTTGACGCTCCGCGTCACTGGACGCAGAGCGTCCCTAGAGGCATTCCCATGCAGAGCGTGGGAACGATCATTGGCGGGATATCTTGCTTAGAACTGCCAGTTAAGGCTCAGGCCAACGCCATGAAGCTTCTCGCGACTGGCCAGTTGTCCGTTGTAATCAAGGTTCACGCGTACGTCGCGGCTCAGCGCCAGACTGGCTTGCACGCCGACCAGCGCGGCGTCGCGCACCAGCGCCGAACTCTCGACGCGGTAAGGCGTGGCGCCGCTGGCGAAGCGCAGGTGTTGCTCGGCATCGATGTCGCTGAGGCTGTGTTGCCAGCCGAGATGGCCGCTGACATCGAGCGATTGCGCCGGCGACAGATTGAAGGTCTTGATCGCTCGTACGCCGAGGGTGCTGAGCACCGCGTCACGCTGATCGCCCGAGCTTTTCAGCGCGGCGGCATCGCCCTTCTCGGTAAACCCTTCTGTGTCGACGTGCACATAGGCGAGGTTGGCGAACGGCTCCAGCGCCAACGGTTGCAGGTGGAGTTGATACGCCGCTTCGCCGAACACTTGCGTGGTGCTCGCATCGACCTTGGCCTTCTGTTTGGCGCTGACCTCGCCGTACTGCAGATCACGTTTGACGTCGCCGCGATGCCAGCTGTACGCCGCGCCAGTGCTCAGTCGCCACGCGCCGATGTCGTGGCCCGCGTAGGCGCCGAGGTGATAGCTGTCGACCTTGGCCGAAGAATGCGTGCCCGAGCCCATGCTCAACGAACTGTCGCTGTAACCCGTCACCAGACCAATGCGTGTCTGCTCATCCAGCGCGCCGTCGACACCAGCCAGCAAGCCGCCAATCGAAGTGCTGTAACCCGCCGTGTCGTGGCTTGAATCGGTGCTGCCCCAGGCGCCGAGTGCTTTGACCCAGCCATTGCTTTGCGCCGCCGTCGCGTTGTGCAAACGCTCGTCCACGGCATCGCGCAATTGACGACTGTCGTTGATCAGCATCGAACCGAGCGCCGGGTAGATTTCGCCGCTCAATTGTTGAAACGCCTGTTGCGCGGATGCCGCGGATGACGACAGCAGCAGGCTTTCGAACACCGGGTTAGCGGCGCCCAGCCCTTCGATCGCAGCGGCCACCGAGCGTTGGTTCGGGGTTTGGCCAACACTGGCGAAGGATGTGGCATTACGTTCGATGTTGAGTTGAATGCCGCTGGCGGCGTAATCGAGGCTGCCGCCGATGAACAGGTAGTTGGGCAACACCGCGCCGAACTGGCCCTGAATGCCGCCGGCCGCTTGCAGAATGTTGTACTGATGGCCGAGCAGACTTTGCACTTGGGCAGTACTCAGCAGCGTCGGGCTGTTTTCCAGTGACAGGCTGACGGTAGCGCCGCTGATGGTCGCGCTGCCGCCGGCGACGATGCGGTCACTGGCGGTGGGCGACAGTTCCACCGCGTAGGTCGAACCCGCTGCGAAAGTCACATCGCCAGCCACGTTCAAGGTGCCGATGGAATTGCCCGGCGTCACGCGACCGCCGCTGTTGGCGAGCAATGCGCCGATGCTCCCGGAACCGCCGAGGGTGCCGCTGGCGTTGACCGTCACCGCCGAGGTTAGCGAGCCGTTGACCGTGAGCAAACCGCCGTTGACCGTGGTCGGGCCGCGATAGGTGTTGTCGCCGCTGAGGAGCAATTGCCCACCGCCGGACTTGATCAGGCTGCCTTGATACACCCGCGTCGCTGCCGCTGCATCACGGGCCATGCCGACCGCGTAATCGCTCTGATCCTGCTGACTGGCGCCGCTGGGGATGCCGTTTTGCCAACCTTTGGCCTGCAGGGTCTGCTGCCAGGCGCTGTGTTCGGCGAGGTCTTCGCGCTGACGCTGGATCAGTGCGTTATCCGAGATGTCGTTGCTCCAGACATCGCGCTGTCCGGCAGGCAGATTCGCGTCAAACGCGCCAAGTAATTGCCCCGGGCCGCGCATCGCCCGCTGCAGGTTGGCCACGCCCCAACCGACTCGTTCTGTCGGTGCGTCGGTCACCGAACCGTCCAGTTGCGTGGCAGTGGTCAGCAGCACTTGCAGCGCCTGCTGATTGTTCATGTACGGGTAGCGCTCCATCACCAGCGCCAGAGCGCCGGTGGCGTGCGGCGCCGACATTGAGGTGCCGGACTTGATCGCGTAACCGCCGCCGGGAATGGTGCTGTCGATCTTCGCCCCCGGTGTGGTGATGCACCAATACTTGGCGATGCCGCACTGGTTGTACTTCTGCTGATTGCTCTGATCGAGCCCGGACACCGCCAGCCAATGACCTTCCAGATCCGGCTGAAAGTACGGTAGCGCCGAGCGCACGCTGGCATTCGGGTAGCCGCTGTTGCCGGCGCTGAACACGTTGATCACGCCACGCCGCGAGACATCGGCAGCGGCGTCGAGCCAGGTACCTTGGTTCCAGTGCTGCGCGTAGGCGGCGTGAAGATCCGCGAGGGTGCGGTAGCTGACATCCGGCGGCTGGCTGCCCCAACTGTTATTGATCGCCCGCACGCCAGCATCGGCCAAGGCGTCGTACACCGCTTTGAAATAACGTGGATCGGGATTCGGGCCGAACAGGAAGCTGTCGTTCTTGTTGGTGTTGCCGACGTAGATCTGCGCGTTGTACGCCACGCCGTGCATGCCGCCGCCATCGCGCGAGGCGCCCATGGTGCCGACCACGTGAGTGCCGTGGGAGTCGTTGTTGGGATTGAGGGTGCCATCGACGTTGAACAGCGTGCCGTCAACGTAGCTTCCGCTCGCCAGTACCGGGTGATAACGATCCGTGGCGAACTCCGGGTGGTCGGCAGCGAAACCGGAATCGAGCGCGCCGATTTTCACGCCTTTGCCAGTGATGCCGGCGGCGTAGGCCTGGTCGGCCTGCATGCGCTCCAGACCCCAGTCACGGAGGAATTCGGCACTGCGCCAACTGGCGGCGTCGCCGGGTTTACCGGTTTCCAGGTATTGCGCCTGAACCTGGTTTGCAGAAATCACAAGCAGCAGGGTGCCGACCGAAATCGGCTTGATGCGTACGTCCATGTTCACCACTCACTTTTATTGTTTTATGCAGGTTCTTTTGCGGTGTTGCCTGTCCCCCTCACCCCAGCCCTCTCCCCGAGGGAGAGGGAGCTGACCGAGGTGTCTTGCGTCTTACATCGACCTGAAACACCGGGTCGATTATGGATTCGGTAGAGCATTTCCCTCACCCCAGCCCTCTCCCCAAGGGAGAGGGAGCTGACCGAGGTGTCTTGCGTCTTGCATCGACCTGAAACACCGCGTCGATTATGGATTCGGTAGAGCATTTCCCTCACCCCAGCCCTCTCCCCGAGGGAGAAGGAGCTGACCGAGATGTCTTGCGTCTTACATCAACCTGAAAAACCGGGTCGGTGTTGGATTCGGTGACGCTCGTTCAAGTCGGTGTACTTCTGCAATATCCCCGGATCGGTCCCCTCTCCCTCTGGGAGAGGGTTAGGGTGAGGGCTGTTGAGCGACCACAAAAGCCTCATCCACCCGCGCCAGATCCTGCTCGTTCAAGGTCCCGGCGTAGTAATGCAACTTGGTCCAGGCCATCAGATAGTCGTACCGCGCCTGCGCCAGATCGCGGCGCGTAGTGAACAGCTGCTGCTCGGCGTTCAGTGCGTCGAGGTTGGTGCGCTCACCACCGAGAATGCTTTGCTTGGTGGACACCACCAGCGCTTCAGCCGAGCTCAGCGCTTTCTGATAAGCGCGCAATTTGCTCACCCCGGACAGGCAGGCGCTGAACTGCCGACGCAGTTCGATCAACGTCTCGCGCGTCTTGCCATCAAGCTCGTACTCCGCCTGTTCCATGCTGCGGCTGGCCTGACGCGTGGACGCCGACACACCGCCACCGGCATACAACGGCACGCTGACTTCAAAACCGATGGTGTTGGTTTCGTAGCGCTGGTTATAGGTGTTGCCGCTTTCCGACTCGTTCTGGCGCATCGAGGCATAGGCATTGATTTTCGGCAGATGCCCGGCACGATTACGCTCCACTTCGTAGCGCGCAACTTCCACGGCTTGACGTTGCGAAGCCAGATTCGGGTTGTTGCTGACCGCCATCTCGTGCCAGGTATCGTAATTGGCCGGTTGCAGGGCGAAGGTCTGGAAGTTCTGATCCAGTGGCGCCAGATCGCCGATATCCACCGCCGGTGCGCCGACCAGTGCGCCCAATTCACGCAGCGCGGCATCCTGCTCGTTACGCGCCTCGATCTCTTCGGCAGTGGCCAGCTCATAGCGCGACTCGGCTTCGAGAATGTCGGTACGGGTGCCCTCGCCCTGCTTGAACATGTGTTCGTTCTGCTGGAACTGCTGCTCGTATGCTTTCTTCTTCGCCTGAGCGATGTCGATCTGATCCTGTGCGAACAGCGCCTTGGTGTAGTTATCCAGCACGCGCACCAGCAATTCCTGGCTTTTGCCACGGAAGTTTTCGTCGGCAAACAGCGACTGCGCGACACCTTTGCGGTACGCGGCATAAGCCTCGTAATCAAGCAGCGGTTGTTGCAGGGTCAAGGCCGAGCCGTAACTGCTGTAGTTGCGGTCGTCGGTGCGGTTGCGCGCGCGGTCATCCAGGGAAGTGGCTTTCGACGAGTTGCGCCCCTTGTTATAGGTGTAACCGAGGCGCGGCAGCAGGCCGGCACGGCCAATGGCGCGGTTCTCCAGACCCGCATCACGCTCCTTGATCGCCCCGAGGAACACCGGGTCATTGCGCAGTGCCTGTTCGTAAATCTCAAACGGCCCCATGGCCGCTACCGCTGAGTGACTCGCGAGCAGCATCATTGCCGCCCCGAGTATGGAAAGCTTATTCATACAGCCGAACATCCTTATTCCTCGGTCAACGCGGAGCCGGCCCGGTCGAGCAGCGGTTTGAACAAATAGTTGAGGAGTGAACGTTCGCCGGTGCGCACGAACATTTCTGCCGGCATGCCGGGCTTGATCACCAGCCCGTTGAGTTTTTCCATGGCCTGATCACTGACGCTGCTGCGCAGCACGTAATACGGCACGCCGGTTTTCTCATCGACCATCTGGTCGGCGGAAATCAGGCTGACTTCGCCGGGTACACGCGGGGTTTTGCTCTGGTTGAACGCGGTAAACAGGATGTCCACCGGCAAATGCGTGCCGACCTTGTCGATGAGGTTGATCGGCAGGTGCCCTTCCACTTCCAGCGTGGTGCCTTGCGGGACGATCTCCAGCAGGGTTTCGCCCTGCCGCACCACGGCGCCTTCGGTGTGCACGCCAAGATTGACTGCCACACCGTCAGCGGTGGCGATGATTTCGCTGTGCTGCAAGTCGAAACCGGCGGAAGTCAGTTGTTCAGACAGGGTCACGCTTTTCAACTGCGCCTCGGCCAGTTGCGTGCGAACTTCCTTCTGGTATTCCTCGCCGTGCTGTTGCAGTTTCAGGCGCGATTCGAGGATGCCCTGCTCGACGCGGCCGCTTTCGCCGGTGTTTTCCGCCAGTTGTTGCTGCACTTGCGACAGTTGACGCTGGTATTCCATCAAGCGGTTGCGCGGAATGTAACCGTTGTCGGCCAGCGGTTGCAGGTTGCTCAACTGTTGTTGCAACGAGTCGGCCTGGGCATTCAGATCGGTGCGGGCGCGGCGCATGCCGGCCAGTTGCGCGGTGGCGCCTTCGATGCTCGCGCGCAATGCTGCTTGCTCACGATAGAACGCCTCGCGACGGCTGCTGAACAGTTGCCGCTGCCCTTCCAGAACCAGTGCCAGGCGCGGGTCCGGGTCGTTGCTCAACTCTGCCGGAAAGGTCACTTGCTTGAGGTTGTCGCGCTCGGCCTGCCAACGCGCGAGGCTGGCCCAGGCCATGCGGTACTGCGCTTGCAGCGACTGCACATCGGCGGCGACTTGCGTTTGATCGAGGCGGAACAGCGGTTGGCCCTGCTTCACGATTTCGCCTTCGCGCACCAGAATCCGGCTGACCACACCGCTGCTCATTGACTGCACGGCTTTGCGCTTGCCCGAGACCACCACCGTGCCCTGCACCGGAATGCCTTGATCCAGCGGCGCCAGTGCCGCCCAGGTGAAGAAACTGCCGGCACCGACGATCGCCAGAATCCAGCCCATGCGCGCGAAGAATTTAGCGTCGCGTTCCGGGCGTTCGGTGATGTACGCGTGCTCCATGCTCGCTTCGTTTTCAGTGTTCATGCTTGTGCTGCTCATACACCCGAATTCCTTGTCGAGGGCTGATACTGTCGGCTCATGCTGAGCCCGCCCGGTGCCTGTGCAGCTTTTTCCCGTTGTTGTTCTTGCTGGCCGGAGAGTGCCTTAAGCACGTCCTGACTCGGGCCGAAGGCTTGCAGACGCCCGTCGTTGAGCACCAGCAATTTATCAGCCTGGGCCAGCACCGAAGAGCGATGCGTCACCAGCACCACCGTGGTGCCCTGGGCTTTGAGCGCGGCAATGGCACTGGCCAGCGCTGCTTCGCCGACGGTGTCGAGGTTGGAGTTCGGTTCATCCAGCACTACCAGGCTCGGCGTGCCGTACATTGAACGCGCCAGGGCCACGCGCTGCTTCTGGCCGCCGGACAAGCCACTGCCGTCCTCGCCCAGTTGCGTGTCGTAGCCTTGCGGCAGGCGCAGGATCATTTCGTGCACGCCGGCCTGTTGCGCGGCGGCAACGACCTTCTGTGGATCGGCCTCGCTGAAACGCGCAATGTTCTCGGCGATGCTGCCGCTGAACAGCTCGATGTCTTGCGGCAGGTAGCCGATGTACGGGCCGAGCTGGTCGCGGTTCCAGCGATGAATATCAGCGCCATCCAGACGCACAGTGCCACCCAGCGTCGGCCAGACACCAACCAGCACCCGCGCCAGGGTTGATTTGCCCGAGCCGGAGGCGCCGAGCACGCCGAGCACTTCGCCGGCATTCAGATTGAAATTGACCATTTGCAGGGTCGCCGCACGTTGCCCCGGTGGGCCGGCGCTGACCTGTTCGAAGGTGATCTGGCCTTTCGGCGGCGGCAGCGCCATGGCGTCGTCGCTGGGCGGAAACGCTTGCAGCAGTGCATCGAGACGGCGGTAAGCCAGCTTCGCCCCGCTCCACTGTTTCCACACGGCTATCAACTGGTCGATCGGGCTCAGTACACGACCCATCAGAATCGAACCGGCGATCATCATCCCGGCGGTCATGTCACCCTTGATCACCAGCAATGCGCCCAGCCCCAACACCAGCGATTGCAGGCACAGACGCAGGGTTTTGCTGAGAGAGCTGATCACCGCACCGGTGTCACTGGCCTGATTTTGCAGGCCGAGGAAGCGCGAGTGCACCTGGAACCAGCGTTTACGCAGGGAACCGAGCATGCCCATCGCCTGAATGGTTTCGGCGTTGTGCAAATGGCTGGTGGCCAACTGGCTGGACTTCTGCGAATAACCGGCGGCTTCGCCCAGCGGCTTTTTGGTCATGTATTCGTTCAGGCACGCCAGCCCTATCAGCAACAGTGCGCCCGCGGTAGCGAGCACGCCGAGCCAGACGTTGAACAGGTAGATCACAAACAGATAGACCGGGAACCACGGCGCATCGAAAAACGCGAACAGCGCAGGCCCCGTGACGAATTGGCGAATGTGCGTCAGGTCGCCCAGGGATTGCCCGGCGTTGCCCTCGCCCTTGAACAGATTGCGTTCAAACGCCGCTTGGTAAACACGCAGGTTGAAGCGGCGCTCCAGCTGGCTGCCGATGCGGATCACGATAAAGCTGCGGATCACTTCCAGCATGCCGATGAAGGCAAAGAAGCCGACGACCATCAACGACAGCATCGCCAGGGTCGTTTCGTTCTGCGACGACAGCACCCGGTCATAGACCTGAAGCATATAGATGGAGGGCACCAGCATCAGCACGTTAATCAGCGCGGTAAAGCAGCCGACGCTGATCAGGATGCTTTTATAGTCACCCAAAGCCTTGAATAACGGAGCGGTGGCTGGGGCCTTCGCCATCTTCATTGATTCTTCCTGAAATGTTCGGTCTCGCCACACTTGGACGAGGCCTCAATTAATGTTCCGCTTACCTGCGAAAGATGACTTGCAAGTACCCGCTTACACTTTCATAACAACTTGCGTAATTAACAGCGGTGCAGTTGTCATTCGGCGTCTCTTATAACCGGCTGGTGGCGCTTAATATTAAAACTTTGTCGCGGATTCGATAATCAAGGCTGTTTCACTGTGTGCGTTAACGTGATCACCAGACCCGACTTCAAAGTGGTCAAGTAAAGCCCGTCACGTTGTCGGCTGAAGAACTGGATTCTTGAACCTTCCTTGCCGGTGATCGACAGGCCGTCAGGATCGGGAAACCAGCCGATCGGTGTTTCATCAAGCCATGCGCCCAGGCAGTCAGCGCCTTGACCCAAAGTCTTGTTTGCGAGCAATTCGACGAGGCAAGTATTCGAAGGCTTGTCCTGCTGCTGTTGCGTTTGCGGGTCTTCATCCCGGGTAGACAACGTTGCCTGCCACTGGCCGGCCAACACCGAGGGTTCTTCGAGTCTGAGGCTGCTTGCCATGCTGGTTTCTCCTGAAATCGTGATCAGCGCCGCCACGAGCCACGCCATTGCCTTGTAGGGAAAAGCTTTGTAGATCATGGGAATATTCGCTCCGGCGTGTAGCCTTGCTTACAGAGCAACACGATGCAAGGAGAGAAAGCGGCGCATCACGCGCCGCTTTCCTGCTTCACATCACGCTACGATGTCGTTGAACGCCGCCTGGCCTACGGTGCTGACCTGGAAATCAGCCGAGCCATGCCCGGAGAAGTCCACCGACAGCAGGCTGTTACCGCCCGACGAAGTCAGCACTGCATCGCCCGCCGCACCGGTGAAGGCATTGACGAAGTGCAGGCCGGCGCCTTTGGTGATTCCGGTCAGATCGATTTTGTCCAGACCACTGACGAAATCGAGGATCTGATCGATCGCACCTGGCTTGGAGTCCGAGCTGGCTGCGAACACAAACGTGTCCGAACCCGCACCGCCCCACAGTTTGTCAGCACCACCGCCACCCCAGAGGATGTCGTTGCCGGCACCGCCCTTGAGCTCGTTGGCCACGCTGTTGCCGATCAGCAGATCGTTGCCCGAACCACCGATGGCGTTCTCGATGATCGCGCCCTTGGCGATGGACACGTTGCCTACCATGCCACCAACGTCGGAGAACGAGGCGTCATTGAGGTTGATCTTCTGGTTCTGGGTGAAGCCCGAGAAGTCCAGAGTATCCTTACCGCCCGCGTCCCACACCGAGAACACCACTTTGTCACTCGACGACGAAGCGCTGAGGAAATCACGACCAGTGTTGGAGTTGAAGCCGTAGGTGGTGTCACCGGTTCGGGTGGTGGTGTTGGCACCGTAGAGCTTCTGGATCGCAGCAATATCGTCCATCAGCGGGCCGGAGGAATACGCTTCTACGCCGCCCTTGCTGAAGTTCTGGTTGGTGTTGCTCTCGCTCCAGTAACTCATGATGCTGTAACCGCGGGTGTCCTGGCCGTAGGACGCATCGTTGTAAGTCGGGTTGCCATTGCCGGCGTTGTAGTCGCCAGGGTGAGCAAGGCCCAATGAGTGACCGATTTCGTGAGTCAGGGTCTGACGACCGTAGTTGTTCAGATCCGGGTTCTTGTTCTGCGTGTAGCCACTGTTGATCAGGTACCACGAGGTGCCGTCATAACCAGCACCGGTGCCTGGCAGATAGGCGAACGCTGCAGCGCCATCCTGGCCACCGCTGTAGTTACCGAAGGTCATGTGGCCGTCACCACCTGAGGCTTTCTCGGTGAAGGTCACGTTGGCCACGTCTGCCCAGGATTGCATGGCGAGCTTGGCTTGGGCTTGTTGTTGTGCACTGAATTGACTGAACCCGCTGATCCCGTGTTTGTACATCGTGCTGGACGATGCCGAAGTCAGGAACGTGTAGGTGAGTTCGATCTTGCCGCTGCCATCCTTGTCCTGGTAGGCAGCGCCGTCGCGCAGCAACTGGGTTGCGGCCTGGTCGACAGAGAAGGAGGGTTTGCCATTGACCGTGAGGTTGCCGCCACGATCGTATTGGTGGCTGAAGCTATCGATCTGGTTAAACGCCGAGCTGGCTGCGGCCAGAGGTTGCGGCGCCGCAGACAGCAAAAAAGCCTGTTCGGCGGTATCAATAGCATTAGCTTTAACTTTCGACATAAACACACTTCCTTGTTTAGCAATGGAACAGTTTTTGTCCGATAGCGACAATCTCTGGCGAGATAGTCCTATCACTCGCCCAATGAAGGCATCAGAAACCTGACACAATTTGAAATCTGACGTAAAGGATTTTTTTGAGATCAAACCGGAGTGTTTCGGGAAACTGCCGTAAACAAAGCGTGTGGCGATGAAAGAATGTTTTAGTTGTGCGGCTTTTGCCTAATTGTCTGACGATTTTCTATTTAAATATTAAATATGGGTAAGTTGTTTTTTGTTAGGCGCGTCTCAATTTTCTGCACTTTATTAGTGCGATGCCAGTGTATTGATATCAACCAAACGGCTCACCCAAACTGTAGGAGCTGACGAGTGAAACGAGGCTGCGATCTTTTGACTTTGCCTTTCAAAAGCAAGATCAAAAGATCGCAGCCTGCGGCAGCTCCTACAGGGGAAAAGCGAGTCAGCTACCCGTACGGATCTTGTTCCAAACCCGCGTGCGGATGCGGTCGATGTTTAGCGGCATTGCTTCCAGCGCGAACAATTTGCCCATCATCTCCGGACTCGGATAAACCTTGGTGTCATTCTTGATTGCCGGGTCGATCAGGTTGTCGGCTTGCTCGTTGCCGTTGGCGTAGTGCACGTAGTTGCTGATGCCGGCCATGACGTCCGGGCGCAGGAGATAATTCATGAACGCATAACCGGCCTTCTCGTCCGGGGCATCGGCGGGCATGGCGACCATGTCGAACCAGATTGCCGCGCCTTCCTTGGGAATGTTGTAGCCGATGTCGACACCGTTCTTGGCTTCCTTGGCGCGGTTTTCCGCTTGCAGGATGTCGCCGGAGAAGCCGACCGCCACGCAGATATCGCCGTTGGCCAGGTCGCTGGTGTACTTCGAGGAATGGAAATAGCTGACGTAAGGCCGCACTTTCATCAATAAGGCTTCGGCCTTCTTATAGTCCTCGGGATTTTTGCTGTGGGGCGGCAAGCCCAGATAGTTGAGCGCTGCCGGGAGCAATTCCGGGCCGTTGTCGAGAATCGCCACGCCGCACTTCTGCAACTTCTCCATGTATTCGGGCTTGAAGATCAAGTCCCAGGAATCCACCGGAGCGTTGTCGCCCAGCACCGCTTTGACTTTCGCGATGTTGTAGCCAATGCCGGTGCTGCCCCATAGATACGGGAAGCCATGCTCGTTGTTCGGATCGTTGACCTGCAAGGCCTTGAGCAGCACTGGATTGAGATTCTTCCAGTTCGGCAACTGGCTTTTGTCGAGTTTCTTCAGCGCTCCCCCTTGAATTTGCCGCGCCATGAAATGGTTGGACGGAAAGACCACGTCGTAGCCGGATTTGCCGGTCATCAACTTGCCGTCGAGGGTTTCGTTGCTGTCGTAGACGTCATACGTGACGCCGACGCCGGTTTCTTTCTGAAAATTCTTCGTGGTGTCTGGCGCGATGTAGTCGGACCAGTTGTACACCTTGACCGTTTCCGCCGCCTGAGCGAGGGAAACGGCAAGCATCAGCGGTGCCAGAGCAAGGGTCTTTCGGATCATGGGGCGATTCCTGTGTAGGTTTTTTTGTTGGCAGGCAATCAAAGGGATCAAGCGATCAGAAAATCAGCACGTAGGTTTTGCGCACGGTCTCCTGGATATCCCAGATGCCGAGCGAGTTGGCCGGCAACATCAGTGCGTCGCCACCTTGTATGTGCAGGGTTTCACCCCCGCCGTCCGGGGTGAACGTGCAGCGCCCGGAAATGAAATGGCAGAATTCCTGTGCGGTGATCTGCCGGCGCCAGCGTCCGGGGGTGCATTCCCAGACGCCGGTTTCGACGCCGTCGTCGCGCTCGACACTGGTGGTCGAGGCAATCGCGACCGGC
The DNA here is from genome assembly GCF_002979955.1 of Pseudomonas sp. MYb2. Lineage (NCBI taxonomy): Bacteria > Pseudomonadati > Pseudomonadota > Gammaproteobacteria > Pseudomonadales > Pseudomonadaceae > Pseudomonas > Pseudomonas sp. MYb2. The sequence continues at coordinate 56,529 of NZ_PCQC01000006.1, read as the reverse complement.
TCGCCCAGCGGCACCGCCACCGGATTGGATTCGTCGAGTGGCAATGTCGCGGTGTTCTTGAATTGCGTAATACTCATGGTCTGACCTGTCTGTTCGATAAACGACGTTTAGTGCATGAAACCTTCCATAAAGCCCGCCACCTGACTGGCCAGTTTGCGCCGCCATGGCGCGGTCGCCGGGTTGGCCAGGGTCTGGTCTTCGTGGACAAAACTTTTGATGATTGCGTTGTAACCGAGCCAGCGGCATGGCTCCGGCTCCCACGCGCGCAACGCATGAATCGCGCCGTCGGGCAGCACCCATGGCTGTTGAGTCAGTTCGCTGTCACGCTCAAGAATCAGATCCGCCAAGGTACGGCCGCCGAGATTGCTGGCGCCAACGCCCTCGCCGCCATATCCGCCGGACAATGCAATGCCGTTGGCGCGGTCGCAGAGCATGTGCGGTTTGAAGTGTCGGGACATGCCGAGGTTGCCGCCCCAGGCGTGGCTGATCTGCACGTTTTTCAGTTGCGGGAACAGCTCGCCGAACAGATAACGGCGCAGTTCGACTTCATCGCGGGTCAGGTCAAAGTTGTGCCGCAGCTTGCCGGCAAACTGGTAGCCGCCACGGGCGCCGAAGATCAGGCGATTGTCGGCACTGCGCTGGCCATACGTGACCTGGCGGCTGAACTCGCTGAACGCTTGCCCGCGATTGAGCCCGATTTCATCCCAAGTGGCGGCAGACAACGGCTCGGTGGCGACGATCAGGCTCTGCACCGGTAACTGATAGCGACCCAACGGCGGCAAGGTCACCGAATAACCTTCGACTGCCGGCACGATCCAGTGACTGCGCACGCTGGCCTTCGCAGTACGCAGGCTGCCCGACTGCCAATGCGTGACCGGGCTGTTTTCGTAGATTTTCACACCCATGTTCTGCACGGCCCGCGCCAGACCGCGCACCAGTTTGGCCGGGTGGATGGTCGCCACGTGCGGCGCATAGATGCCGCCATAAGGCTTGGCCACACGGATCTGCTGCGCCAGTTGCTCGGGGCTGAGCCAGCGGTAATCGTTGTCGGTCAAGCCTTGGGCGTGCAGTTTGCTCAAGTAGTCGCGCAGGGTAGCTTCCTGTTCCGGATAGCGCGCAGCACAGTAAAGAACGCCGCCCTTGCGGTAGTCGCAGGCGATGCCTTCACGCTCAAGGACAACCTCGACTTCATCGGGAATGCTGTGCAGCAGGTCGAACGAGGCTCGGCGCTGCTCTGGCGACAAACCGGCCAGCAGCCGATCCTCGCCGAGCAGATTCCCCATCAGCCAGCCGCCATTGCGGCCGGAAGCACCGAAGCCGGCGGTTTGCGCCTCGACGATGGCAATGTTCAGACCGGGGGCCAGTTTCTTCAGGTAATACGCAGTCCACAATCCGGTGTAGCCAGCGCCGATGATCGCCACGTCGACGTCCAGGTCCCGCTCAAGCTCAGGCCGCGCAATCAGCGGCTCATCGAGTTGATCCATCCACAAACTGATAGTGCGCCACGCCGGCATGCAAGACTCCGCCACTGAAAACCTTCGATGGCGTCGATCCTAGTGCGTGAGTTCAGCCGATGTCTTGCGCGCGTGTCCGCAAAGAAATTTGTTTGGCGTAAGCCTTCGGTGACTGCCCGGTGTGCTGGCGGAAACAGCTGTAGAACGCCGATAACGAATTGAACCCAGCGGCGAACGCCAGCTCATCGATGCGCACGGGTGGCGCGGCATTGTCCAGCGAACGCAGCAAATGCTGCAGGCGCGCCTGATTGACGTAACGGTAGAAACTTTGCCCCAACACCTGATTGAGCAGGTAGGAAATCTGATTGCGACTGTACCCGCACTCCTTCGCTACCCGCTGCAGGTCGAGTTCGGGATCGAGATAGGCTTGTTGTTTTTCGAAGTATTGCTGCAGGTCTTCAGCCATGAAACTCAGTTGGCGTGGCGACAAACCCAGGCGACTGACTGCCGGCCGCTGGCTCGCCGCGGTGCTGCCATTGCTTTGTGTGCGCACCAGAGAAGCATATTCGTTGACGCGCCAGATCAGCCCGTCCTTGACCGTGATCGCTTCGCTGGAACGAAATGACACCAGCCCCTCACCGCCACGCAGAGTCACTTCGTATTGAATGAACGCGGTGTTGCCATCCACGCGAATTCGATCGCAATGTTCGAGCAGTTCGTCGGATTCTCGCGGCATGCTGACGCGCACGTACTCGCGCAACTCTTCAAGGCCGAGAACACGGTTCTGAAAAAAATCGTTGTATTGAATATCCGCGTGATACAGCGCCATCACGCTGTCCAGATCCCGATGCTTCCAGCTCAAGTGGTAGCGCATGACCGTGGCGGACGTGGCTTCGCTCTGGTCGGGGCCGTCGTCTTCGGCGTGCATAAAATGCTCATCGCAAAAGAGTCGAGCTTGCCCAAATTCGACACTGGCAGCAATGGCCCATAGATAGTGGCCATTTGACCATGACGCTCAACGAGCGTGACATACATCAAAAAAATCAAAGCAATCGCCAAATGAACTGAAAACTCTCACAGGAATTTCACATCGAGATGCTACTTTTAATGTCAGTCACCGGTTGAGCCAATGAAGGCTCTTCCCACCTAACATGAGCAAACGGAAGCGCTCGATGAAGAAGGCGGGCAACACATGAATAAAGGGTCAAGCAAAGTCACGTTCCCCAACGCTTGCCAGCTGATGCGCTGGCATTTTCATCCCATGGGTTTCGAGGCAACAATGGATGCGCCGGGCAGCATGATTGCCCGTTTGTTCGATCGAGTCAGTGGTGAAACGATGATCGCCATCGCCGGCATACCGTGCGCTACGGTGATGAATGCCGCTGATGTCGAGCGAATTATTGAAGCGGTGGAGGATGAGTTGGAAGCCTTTGTACCTCCAGAGTCCCTCAGGAGCTACGCATAAGCATCTGATTAAAAACGAAAAGCCCGCATTCTTGCGGGCTTTTTTATGGTCAGGCGATAGACTTTTCCAGTCGGTGATCGGCGAAGAACGCTTTGCCTTTGCTTACCCGGTCGGACGCCCGTGGCATGTTAACGGCCTGAGTATCCTGCGGCTCGACATACCAATAACAATGACTGACAGCGCGGGTAATACCGACATAAGCCAGGCGCAGGATTTCGTCCTTTTGCGCCGTGTCATACGGTTCGCTGTCGCCATTTTTGCCCAGCCCGGCCATGCGGTATACCTGATTCTTGTAAGGCGAACTGGTCAGATGCTGGCAATCACCTAGCAGAAACACTGCATCGGCTTGCAGGCCCTTGGCACTGTGATAAGTCAATTGCTTCAGCCTGCGAGCGTCGTACGGCAAACTCGAATCAACATTAACTACTGCTTGAATATGCTCTTCAATCAATGACTTATCGCTGCTTTTTCGATACAACATCAAGATTGAATGACCTTGGCGGTAGTGTTCGGCCAGGCGCCGCCCCAAGTCCTGATCATCACGTTGCAGAACGTTGACCGGCTGCAAATGCTTCGGCTCGCCGCTGGCCTTGGCCTTCTTGCCGGGAATCGCCGGCGCTGCCCGGACAATGTGCTCGGCCGCGTCGATGATGTGTTGATGACTGCGATAATTCTCACTGAGCATCACCCGCGTGGTACTCGGCGACGGGAATTCCTTGTTGAACTCCATGAAGTAACTCGGCGAACTGCCCCGCCATCCGTAGATGGACTGCCAGTCGTCCCCCACGCATAACAACGACGAGCGCTGCGCTCCCCGACCAACGTGCATCGCCGGTCCACGACTGCGGATTTCAGTCAGGCTGGCGCGGATCCACGAGACGATCTGTGGCGACACATCCTGAAATTCATCGACCATCAGGTGCGACATCGGCCGCAGCAGCTCATCACTCAACAGCTTGAGATTCTCTGGCGAATGCTCGCTGAACAGCGCAAACATGCGGTTGTACGTCATCACCGGCGGTTTCTGGTCCAGCAAATGATCTTCAAACGCCCGCCAGAACAGGCTCAGGGCTTCAAAGAAAAACCGGTCCGGGTCGTCCTTGGCAAAACTCATGCGCCCGACAGCGTCCGGAACATCCAGCCCTAGATTCTCGATAAAGCCTGCGGCGGCGACAAAACAATCGAGCAAAGGCGCCGATGCCAACTCGCCTTTGACCTTGTAGTCGAACCCGGGCCCCGCGCTGGCATCGCCTGCCAGGGTCGCTAAAACACGCTTTGATGATTCGTAACTATCTATCCAGATCAATGGCTTACGACAGAAAGCTTGAAACAGGGTGCGCTTTACTGCCCACTCCGCCCGAACTGACAGCTTGGCGTTGGGGCGGCAAGCCTGAGGATTCTCCCGGGGATCAAAGCCAAGCACTACCCAAGCATCGAGTGTCGGAATATACCCGTGGCAATGGAACGTCGACCCATTGATATCAAAGGTCTGCCGGTTCGGCTCAATGCCTTTGATCGGCCAGGCGCCGGCGCGCAACCACAGGTCCTCGATGGCATCGCACAGTTCCTCGTCGCGCTTGGCTGCCAATTCGGTCACCGCCATGCGTTTCTGTACGTCAGGATGATCGCGCTCCAGTTCCTTGAGCTGCAATCCTGCGCGCGACAGCGGTTGAATCAACTGGCGGAAACGCTCGTCCTCGTTGAATAACCGGTGATAGCAGGCGTTCAATTGTTGGCGTTGTGCATCGTTGATGCGCAGGTCGAACGGATTGCTATCAACCTCCTCGTCGCCGCCCTGTGGCCGCAGGCTAAGGTTCTCGAATGCCTGCAAGCGCTCGAATCCGGGCAGGCTGCGAATCATCGGCAAGATCCGCGAGTGAAAGGTTCGCACCAGCTCGCGCGCCTGTTTCAGTGTGAGTGCCTGACCCCAGAGTGCGAACAGCTCGATCAACTTATTGACGAAATCCTTGCGCGACTCGCGAGTGAAGGTCACCACCGTCATCGAGTCCAGCTCGAAGCCGAGGTAATGGGTCAGCAGCAGGATGCGCAACACCAGCGTGGTGGATTTGCCGGCACCGGCGCCAGCCACCACCGAGGTCGACGGCGTATCGCTGAATATCATTTTCCATTGCGCAACGCTCGGTTGCGCATGCTCAGGCAACAAACGCGCGACATCGGCCTTCATGCGCTTTTTCAGCTCGGCCGTCAGCGGCAGCCGCCAATCGTCGAACAGGTGATTGTCGACACTCGGCGGACGATGCTCGGTGCTGCGGCTGTCGCGGATCAGCAGGACTTGCCGACCCTCCTCCAGACCTTCGAGCTTGCCTTCTCTAAAGCCATATTCGACGCCAGCGGTGTGCCCGCTGCGAAAGCCATCTGCCTGGCCATGCAACCATGAAGCACGATGCTGGGCGCGCAATCGCGTCAATCCGTGGCCAAAAAAGCGCGCGGCCAAGCGTTTGAACCATGGCATCTCGGCCAAAGGGCGAAGCTCGGAGGGAAGATCGGGAGTGTGTTGCGCCACGCTGACGGGCTCCAGTGTGTGAGGCTGTTGCGTCTATGGTGTCTGTATTTGCCGTTGAGTTCTAGCGAAATGCTTACAGGTCATTGGTTTAGGCGATCAATTGAAGGTGAGACCAGACGATTTCGAGTGATGTTCTCATCAATAACTTAGATAATAATGCCGCACTTTTTACGCTTTTTATCGATGATTAACTGATAGATGATCGCCGTCATAAACCAACGGTCTCGCGTCGGGTGCATCCATCGCGCCCCATGACGAACCTTTTGAGGAGACGATCATGCTTGAACTCAGACCTTTCAGCTCGCTGGGCGGCGCCCATCACGGCTGGCTGGATGCTCATCACCATTTTTCGTTCGCCGAGTATTACGACCCGCAGCGCATGAGCTGGGGCAATCTGCGCGTGTGGAACGACGACATCATCGCCGCAGGTACCGGTTTTCCGCAGCATCCGCACCGCGACATGGAAATCATCACTTACGTCCGTGAAGGTGCGATTACTCACCAGGACAATCTTGGCAACAAAGGCCGTACTGAAGCGGGCGACGTGCAGGTAATGAGTGCCGGTACCGGCATTGCGCACAGCGAGTACAACCTGGAAGCGCATGACACCAAGATCTTCCAGATCTGGATTCTGCCCACCGAAACCGGCGCGCCGCCTTCGTGGGGTGCAAAACCGTTTCCAAAGGGCGAGCGTGAAGGCTTCGTGACATTGGCCAGCGGCAAGGACGGCGATGACCAGAGCCTGCGCATTCGGGCCGATGCACGTTTGGTGGCTGCGAATATCAAGGCTGGGGAAACCGCAGAGTATCGACTGGATGAAGGACGCCGCGCCTATCTGGTGCCAGCAACCGGCGTGATTGAAGTCAACGGCTTGCGTGCGCAAGCTCGAGACGGTGTCGCGGTTGCGCATGAGCAGGTGCTGACCGTCACGGCGATTGAAGACAGTGAAATCGTTTTGGTGGATCTGGCTTGATCGTTTGAACGCGAGCCACAAAAAAGGGGCAACCATAACGGTTGCCCCTTTTTTATCTTCGCTTTGCAAACTCCGTATTTTGGGGAGATTTATCCCCTCTCTACTGGGTTATCTGCAGGCTCGGATCATTTGGTCGAAATAGCGCCATCCACCAACGTCTGCGCTTCGGCCACCAGTTGCTTGAGGTGGTCGTCGCTGACGAAGCTTTCGGCGTAGATCTTGTAGATGTCTTCGGTGCCGGATGGACGCGCTGCGAACCAGCCGTTTTCGGTCATCACTTTCAAGCCACCAATCGCCTGATCGTTACCCGGTGCGTGGCTGAGGATGCTCTGGATCTTCTCGCCTGCCAGTTCAGTGGAAGTGACCTGTGCCGGCGACAGTTTGCTCAGCAAGGCTTTTTGTTCAGGATTAGCCTTGGCATCGACACGCACCGAGAACGGCTCGCCCAGCTCATCGGTCAGCGCGCGATAAGCCTGGCTTGGGTCACGGCCAGTGCGGGCAGTCATTTCAGCCGCGAGCAAGGCCGGAATCAGACCGTCCTTGTCAGTGCTCCAGACACCACCGTCCTTGCGCAGGAACGAAGCGCCGGCGCTCTCTTCCCCGCCAAAACCCAGCGAGCCGTCGAACAAACCCTCGGCAAACCATTTGAAACCGACCGGCACTTCATACAAGCGACGTCCCAGACGTTTGGCAACGCGATCGATCAGACCGCTGCTGACCACGGTTTTACCGACGGCAGCGTCGGCACGCCATTGCGGGCGATTCTGGAACAGGTAATCAATCGACACGGCCAGATAGTTGTTCGGCGCCAGCAAACCACCGGACGGCGTGACGATACCGTGGCGGTCGTGATCCGGGTCGCAGGCGAACGCCACGTCGAAACGTTCTTTCAAGCCGATCAAGCCCTGCATGGCGTGGCTGGACGATGGGTCCATGCGAATCTGGCCGTCCCAGTCGACGGTCATGAAACGGAAAGTCGAATCGACTTCCTTGTTGACCACGTCCAGGTCTAGACGATAGTGCTCGGCAATGGCCGACCAGTAGCGCACCCCTGCTCCGCCCAGCGGATCAACGCCCAGACGCAATTTGGCGTCACGGATGGCATCGAAATCGATGACGTTGATCAGGTCGGCAACGTAGGTATTCAGGTAATCGTGGCGATGGGTCGTGCCAGCCTTGAGCGCCTGCTCGTAGCTGATGCGCTTGACCCCGGCCAGCTTGTTGGCCAGCAGTTCGTTGGCCTTGGCTTCGATCCACTTGGTGATGTGAGTATCGGCCGGACCACCGTTGGTTGGGTTGTATTTGTAGCCACCGCTTTGCGGCGGGTTGTGCGACGGCGTAATGACGATGCCGTCAGCCAGGCCCGAGGTACGGCCACGGTTGTAGCAAAGAATTGCGTGCGAGATAGCGGGCGTCGGGGTGTATTCGTCACCCTCGGCGATCATCACGGTCACACCGTTGGCTGCCAGAACTTCCAGCGCACTGGCGCCGGCCGGGGTCGACAAGGCGTGGGTATCGATGCCGACGAACAACGGGCCGGTAATGCCCTGGGCTTCGCGGTACAGGCAGATGGCCTGGCTGATCGCCAGAACGTGCCATTCATTAAAACTCAAATCGAAGGAACTGCCGCGGTGTCCGGAAGTACCGAACGCCACTCGCTGAGTGGAAACCGATGCATCAGGTTGGCCCGTGTAGTAGGCCGTTACCAGTCGCGGGATATCGACCAACAATTCTGCCGGTGCCGGTTTGCCCGCAAAAGGACTGAGTGTCATGCAAAACCTCTGAGATCGAGTGGTTCAGGAAATACAGCGCAGTTTACTGGCAGTTTGACCGCAGTGCGATGGGATGTATCCGGATCAACTCAGATGTTTTTTAACGTCAGTCGCCGAGGCCAGTCGCAGTGCATCGGCGACCCGTCCTACCACATCAGGCAGATCGTGATCACTGTGACTGATCGGGCTCAAGCGCAGGTGATGTGGGTAATGGCCGTTGAGACTGAACAGTTCACCGGGGGCGATAACGATCTGCTGTCTGAGCAAGCGCTGGAACACTTCGTTCATGTCGACCCGACGTATCGAACGTAGCCATAGGGTTGCGCCACCTTGCGGTTCGACAATCTGCAGCGCATCGCCCAGACGCTCACGCAGCAAGTGGATCAATTGCGTTCGACGCTCCTTGAGCAAACGTCGCAGCACCTGCAAATGCTGGTCGATGCGGCCACTCGCAAACAATCGTGCGAGGGCTTTCTGGCGAGTCGCCGACAATCGAAACGAGCGCAGCAGGAAATGCCGTTGCAACTCGGTGCGCCACTGCCGTGACAAGACAAAACCGTAGGGCGCTTCGACCCCGATAAGTTTGTCGAAAGCGCTAAACACCAGCAACCGATCAGGATCCAGCCAGTCGCGCAGGCGCTGGGCATATGGCTCGTCGGCCAATTCGCTGCTGCAGTCGTTCTCCAGCACCCAGGTGCCATGGTTGGCGAGCAGTTGGGCAATCAACTGCCGATTGGCGTCCGGCCCGAGACTGCCGTGCGGCAAACTCAATGACGAAGACAACAGGATCAACCCGACTCGTTCGGACTGAAGCAGCATCACCAGTTGCTGCGGATCAAGCTGACCGTCAGCCTGCAACGGCAATTCGATCACCCTCACCTGCGCGGCTTCCAACAGTCGCAGGATCACCCAGTCGCAGGGTGACTCCACTAGCACCGTCACGTCTCGCAACTGCAGTACGCAGATCAGAATTTCCAGTACCGAACGCAGGTCGGCGCCTATGTACACGTCATCCGCGTGCCAGCAGTTAACCGGGGAAACGGTATATCGCGCGGCCAGAACCGTGCGCAGCTCCAGTTCACCACAGGGCTGCGCCAATGATTGTGGCTGGCGAGGGTACTGGCGCAGCAACTCGCGTTCGAGCATCAACAACGGACTGTCCAGAGACTGCAATGAAGCCGGCTCATCTGCACTCAGTACGCACATTCCTGGGAGGCGCGCATTGCCATACACCGCTTCAAGCACGTCGCTACCGTTGGCAGCTGGTGCCATCAGCGCGGACGCCTGGGCGTAATAGCCGGACTTGGCAACCGAATAGACCCGCCCTTCTTTCTCCAGCAACGAATAGGCGTACTGAATGGTCGAGATCGAGACATTCAAACGCTCCGCCAACTGCCTTAATGAAGGTAAACGCAGCGCACAGCCACTGACGGAGGCGTTGATCAACACGGTCAGATATCGATAAACCGCCTGATACGCGAAATCATTTTCCCGCCGGGATTTCATGGCTGCGGATCCGCGAGCCATTGCACTGCCACTCTCGCAGAAATCACGTTCAACCTTCCGCCGACCGCTCATTTGCGGCCGTTTGCGTGACGGCTGTCGCCGGTTTCTGCGAGCTCTGCTGCTCTGGCGACTCAGGAATCTGGATTGCGCTCATGGCGTACAAACGGGCAATCAATTTCACCGGTAGCCCGCTGACCTCGGTCATCCACTTCATCACTTGTTCCGGGGCATGCAAGCCTTGCATGGCACGGTGTAAATCCGGCAATGCCACGAGCATGCCCGGATGACATTTGCGCAGAAATATTTCGAGCCCCGCGCCACTGTCGATAAAGGGCGCAAACAGCAGACACGTCAGCTGGTTTTCACTGAGATTGAAGGTTTCCTGCAAGTGACTGGCAGCGTGTATTCGCCGCTGTTCAAGATCGAGCAGGTTGCCGTAGGTTGCCAGCAAATGTTCACAAACCGGCTCGGGCACCTGATTGCGGCGCAATGTTGCGAGAGTGTCTTGCAGATAGACGGCAACACCGCTCTCATAGGTCTGGTCTTCGATGACACTCGCGTGCAATCCATGCAGGTGCGCGGCCACCAATGGCTCAACGAACTCGTGATCACCTTGATGCAGCGTCAGGTCGTCGGCCTGAAATCCGAGGAAGTCACTGAGCAAAGGCCAGCGCTCTTCGAGTTTGCCGACAATCATGTCGTTGATGTCGATGAAGCTGGAGCGACGACACGCCTCGAACTGCCCTTCCGGACGCCACGGCAATTGCTCGCCCTCCGTGTAAAAATGCCGGTAGTAGTCGCTACCCAGCCCGTCAAGCATCGGAAATAACGCCTCAAAACCGCGATGATTCGCCGGTAATCCGCCAATCCCGGCTTTGAGTGCCGCCCGATTGAGTCCTTCCAGAAACAGTGTCTGCCGACGAGGAGGCTCAGCGCCGATCATCGCGTCGACACCGTTGTTCCAGCGAGCGATCTGGCTGTAGAACTCCGCTGTAGCCAGGTAGGCGTCATCCCATAATTCGAGGATTTCGTTCGACGTTCGGCGATGCCCCGACATCAGCAGATTGACGCGATTAGCCTCGCGACTGGCTTCACTGACCACCGACTGGAAATCGAAGGGAGCAACCTGTCGATGATCCACCATCAATAACTCGACCCGAGGATCGTCGTAGAGAAACAGCGCGCCGTAGCTGCGGTGCATGTTCTGCAGTGCGCCATGGCTGTTGCCATTCAAGCGCAAAGAGGCAACGCGCAATTGAAAGGTCGCCGGCGCCCGACCTGCAAGGCTCAGTTGCGCGGCTCGCAGCAATGCCAACGTGTAGCAACTGTCCCGTGAGCCTGACTGGATCACCAGCACCTTGAAGGATCCGATGTGTTCCATGCCGCCGGCCGCCACCAGCAGGCGCTGGATCAACAGCTGCAAAGCCGTCCGCTCTGCACGGGAGAAGAAACTCAATAACCGTTGCAGAACTTGCTGGTAGACGTAATTCATTGCCTGATCATGGATCGTAGTCATCGGTATTTACCCGGTATCAATAGTTTCATGCCGCGCGCACTGAAAGGTCAGTCGCACAACAATTCATCAATAAGTAATAGACGCTTGAATGCTAACACTTACGCGATCGTAGTTATTTGAAACACATGAGCAATCAAAGACTGATCAGCGCACAACCAGCGCCATTAACACATTGTTATAGAAGGATATTTTTTGCATAAAAAATACCCTAGGAAACTTCCGACAACGTCCCACGACAATTGAGTACAAGAAAAAAAGACGCTGCTTCGGAAACGCCCTACAACAATTAAACAGAAATTATCGGAGCGCACAGAAGTAGCCGTTTGATATTGCACAGGACAAATAGAATGCACAGACATGGCTCATTCCTTGAGATGAAAGTAATCATTCAATTATCAGGGCTTATATGACGATTAGAAGATACAGATCGAAAGCAAAAACCAGTTCAGTTGCTGAACGGCCGCACAGGCGAAACCAGGCAGGCTTTCATTTGGGGAGGGATAAACACAGAAGAGTCCGTGGGGTCACGGACTCTGTTCAGCAGGGTCAGGCAGGTTCGATTTGCAGTGCGACCCGCTCGCGGCATGGGCATTCGTCCATGTAGCGATGAGCTTCGACGAACTCGTTGAACGGGAACACCCGGGTCTTCAACGGCTCCAGCACTCGATCGGCTGTCAGCTGGTTGATGTCACGCAGGGCACGTTGCAGCGCGACATGATCCTGAGTGATGCCCAGTTCCGGCTTGCCGGTGAAGTTGCCGATGCAGTGGACGAAGAACTGAATGTTCTTCTGGAACGCTGCACACGCCGGGAATGGCGTCTGGTTACCACCTTGCAGGCCATACAGGACAAGACTGCCGCGCGGTGCCAGGACGTCGCCGAGCAGCGACATCTGCGGGCCACCCAGACCGTCGAAAACCACGTCAACACCGCGGTTGTCAGTGATCTTGTTGACGCGCATCAGCAGATCTTCTTCCTCGGTGACGATGACTTTCTCGGCGCCCAGGGACAGCAAATATTCACGTTCTTGCGCTGACTTCGTCGCGGCAATCACCCGTACACCCATGGCCTTGCCCAACTGGACAAAGGACGGACCGGCGCAATGGCTGGCGTCAGTGACCAGAGCAAACTGCCCCGGCTTGACCCGTGCGAGATCGGCGTAGGCAAAGTAGGCAATCAGCAGCGGCGTGTAATGCACGCTGGCTTCGATCGGGCTGAGCACGTCCGGATAGCGGGTCAGCGCAGTGCGTGGCAATACGATCTGCTCGCCGTAGACAGGGTAGTCGTTCGGGCTTTCAGCCGGAAAACTGGCGACCTTGTCACCTACGGACAGGTCCTCGACATTGGCACCGACTGCGGTGACGACACCGGCCATCTCATGGCCAAGGCCCGAAGGCAGGCGAGCCTGAGACGAGGCCAGGTTCTGACGCCAGAGCGTGTCATACCAGCTGATGCCGATCGCTTCGACACGCACCTGCACTTCGCCAGGACCTGGCTGAGCGGCCGCATGCTCTTCGCATTTGAGCACCTCGGCGGGACCAAACTTGTGAAAACGGATCGTGCGGGACATCGCAAACCTCGTCAAAGTAACCTCTAATGCCATGAACTCTATCTGGGCTTTCGACCCAAGACTATCAGTGGCTATTAATAGTCGACATGCCTGTCATTGATTCCGCAGTATGGGCGGCATTGGCAAAACCCATGAAAAACTGCTGCCACCGTCTCAGTAAAGCTGAATTTTCCGGTGCAGAGTACCAGCCTTTCACCGTAATATTCATGCCGGCCATTGTTCTCATATGGCCGCTCTCGTCAAGCTTGATGACTCTGCCAGGACTCCAGATGAATCGTAATGACCTGCGTCGTGTCGACCTGAACCTGTTGATCGTATTCGAAACATTGATGCACGAACGCAGCGTGACCCGGGCGGCGGAAAAGCTGTTTCTCGGTCAACCTGCGATCAGTGCGGCGCTCTCGCGCCTGCGTAGCCTGTTCGATGACCCGCTATTTGTACGCACCGGGCGCAGCATGGAACCGTCTGCCCGCGCGGTGGAAATCTTCGCCCTGCTCTCGCCGGCCCTCGATTCGATTTCGACCGCCGTCAGCCGCGCGGCCGAATTCGACCCGGCCACCAGCACTTCGGTATTTCGGATCGGTTTGTCCGATGACGTCGAATTCGCCCTGCTGCCGATGCTGCTCAAACGTCTGCGTGCTGAATCGCCGGGGATCGTATTGGTGATCCGTCGCGTCAATTACATATTGATGCCGGGCCTGCTGGCCTCCGGCGAGATATCCATTGGTGTCAGCTACACCACCGACCTGCCGGCCAACGCCAAGCGCAAGGTCTTGCGTCGCAGCGCGCCTAAACTGCTGCGCGCCGATACCGTGCCGGGGCCCCTGAGCCTGGATGACTATTGCGCGCGGCCACATGCGCTGGTCTCGTTTGCCGGCGACCTCAGTGGGTTTATTGATGAAGAGCTGGAGAAACTGGGTCGCAAACGGCATGTGGTGCTGGCCGTGCCGCAGTTCAACGGGTTAAGTACGCTTTTGGCAGGCACCGATATCGTTGCGACCGTGCCGGATTACACGGCGGATGCGCTGACAGCGGCTGGCGGTGTGCGAGCGGAGGATCCGCCGTTGCCGACGCGTACGTTTGAGCTGCACATGGCGTGGCGTGGGTCGCAGGATAATGATCCGGGGGAGAGATGGTTGCGGTCGCGGATTCAGATGTTTTTTGGGGATCCGGATAGTCTTTGAAACAAGGGTCGAGATCCTGTGGTTCGGTCCCGGGTAGCTGTCGCTTGATGCGCGTAGCTATCCTGTTTGATCATCGCAGGCTCCCCTTCAACGTTTTAGCGTCCGTCAGAAGGTATAGGCCTACAGAGTCACTTTGGTGTCTCACCTTCCAGCAGAAATTGATACAAGGAGCAAATATCCTGACTTCTCGATACCAGGTACTTCTCTTGCATACGACGGCGTATGACATGATCCGCATCTAGTGCTGCCCTTTTGTCACTGCCACTCAGTAGGTCAATGTAACTATCCACGTAGGGCTTCATCCCGACAACTCTCGCCACACCGTATACAAGATCACCTCCGACGGCCTGCTTACTGGCACTTTCTTGCAGTATCAACAGCCGCCAAGGCGTTTCACTGAAAAACCCTTGGACAAACCTGTCGATATAACCCGCCTTCTCTAAAGTTGTGCAGTTTGTCACCCATCTGTCTCTTCGAATCCAGTACGACAGATCAGGATCACACCTACGCACTGCTGGAAAGTGGCCAAGTGATCGGCTGTATCGGCACGCGTTCAGAACCGATGCGTGGACGCTTTGCAGAATTGCTGGGCTCGATGCGTTATCAACTGGTGGCATCACCAGACTTTCAACAACGCTGGTTTGCCAAGGGCCTGAATCGCTCTGCTGCGCGCAAGGCACCAGTATTTGCCTATTCTCGCAAGGACACATTGCAGTCTGATTTCGTGCAGTCACGCTTCGGCCTGCACGCAGACGCTTATCCCACTCACTAATTGTCACTTCCAGAGGCACGCCTGAAAGCTATCCGCCGAGGGCTGGGTTATGGAATGGTGCCGTATATGCAGGTCAGCGATTCGCTGAAAAGTCGGGATCTGGTGGATGTGGCCCCGGGGCATTTCACCGATATCGAGCTTTATTGGCATGCCTGGGAACTGCAATCGCCACGCATGGAAGCACTTTCCGAGCGTGCGGTCCATGCCGCGCGGCGTACCTTGAGCAGCAAGGGCCCGGTAAAGCGCTCCACCATGCCGAAGAAGTAGCTGGCGCCCGGCGGTGATGGGATCAGGACCGTGTCGAGCGCTGGTATTGATCAGCGTATGCCTTGATCAGCTCGGTGGTCGCCAGCGTACGCACACGCAGCGGCGGGTCCCAGGCCGGTTCGCCGCGAAACTCGAACCATGACTCTAGCTCGCCCGGCAACCACATCTCCAGCCAGACTTCGTGCTCGCTCAACCCCTCTCTGGCCAGATGGTTATGCAGTAGCAGCCCGTAGGCCTCCAGATTCAGAAAGTCCCGCTCTTCCTTGGCGAGCTCAGCATTCTTGCTCCACTTGGGCCGTTTTAAAGTAGCCTGCTCGTAGTATTTGAAATCCACCACCGTCCAGACTTCACCCTCCTGCTTGACCAGATCGGGGCGCCGTTTGATGTGGTTGCGAGCGAAAATCCTGTAGCGCTGCTTTTGCCAGCGGGCTAGCGTCGTGGCATCGGCTATTCCAAGTGGCAGATGCTGATCATCGCAAGTCTGGAAAGCTTCGAGCCTGCCTTCACCTTCGCTCAACCCATGACACAAACAGACTGATTCCCAGACTGCCCAGAATTTTCCAACGCCCCATATCAGCCCGGTGTCCTGGTTGCTTTGTGTACCTGCATGCAGGTATCGCTCCAGCGCATCGTGCAACTGATAATAGTGAGCGTCACGAGGTGCCGCGCAGCGGTCGATACTTTGCAGCAAGTGGCGCAGATGGCTCAGGCTGCGCTGGCGTGACAGCGCATCACCGCAATAGAGCGAGTCTTCGGCGCTGAGGTAACGGTGGCGGAAATCTTGCGCCAGCGCTTCGCCTTCAACAACGAAACTGCCCCAGGCACATCGGGGATCGACTTTGAGAAAACCCCGATAAAAATCCAGCGCCAGAAAGCAGTAAAGGCCGACGATATCCGCCTTGCCAAACTGACCGAACCGCCGGTCTTGCTGGATCGACTCAAAGTAAGCCGCGCCTCGTTGATCAAACAGCGCACGATGCAGATGTCGATCAAAACGGCGATATGGGTTATCGACACTGCGACCGCGCCGCTCACACATTGAAAGCAGGCTGCGTGGATCGGCACGATCGAACAACTCGTCCAGCGCCAGCGCGTCGTGGAACGCCATTCCGTCGTCAGCCCGCTCATTGCCCTTGTCATCGGCTTCGACACCATCATGGGCTGTCAGCACCTCATGCTCGCGCTGGGTTCGGCGAAACACTACGAAACAACGGTAAAGCAGCGACAACGCCTCAGCGCTGTTCACTTCGCTCATGCCATGGGGCACCTTCAACAGATAGCGCCCATCCTTTTCGCGAAACAGTCCCACCTCGCCGTCGCTTTCGACTCGTTCAATGTCGTCGAGCAGCATCGTCAGGCCTCGTCGGATGCAGGCAATGCATCATCTTCCAGATCCAGGGCAGCCTCAACGAACGCGGCGCTTAGTAGTTCGTGGATATCAGGGGGTGGGCACAAGCATTTAATGAACTCGTCGACCCGCGTGGCAAACTGCCCGAAGGTGCGCAGCTCACGCTGTTCGATTGCGAGCAGCGTACACAACGGGGACCGGTCACGATCAAAGACGTTGTCCCACAAATAGAGGAACAACTTGCCCACGATATCGGCGCGCTCAATGCGGTGAACTTCAGAGTGCAGTTTGAACCTGGCAAGCTGCTCTAAATAGTCTTCGATAATCAGACCTTTGGTGTCCGACTTGAACTTCTTTGGAGAGGTCTTTGAACAGTAGTACTGATTTGCATGGCCGGAACTGGAACGGATTCTTGTGAACTTGAGTTCAGCTTTTGGATCATGGCCACCCTCCTTCAGCAAGCGCTTGCGATTGGCTTCGGACATTTTGTCAGCCAGCGTCTTCAAGTCATCGTCGAACGCTCTGCTTTGCCGAACACCGCTGGCGGGGTCGCCAATCATGCCGGTCGCGGCAATGAGCTTGTTCAGTTCTTTTGGGTAGACATCGGCCAGAGTTCTATCCGGCTCGCGCCTGCCTTTGATAAACCAAGGCCCCACCAGCTTGTCATCGAGCCTTGGGGCTGTGCAGCGGTCTCGAATGAACTGGTTCAGCGCGGTGACGAATGTCTCCCAAGTCAAATGATGTGCTGACGGCATGAGAGCCTTTTTCTGGCTGGCCGGCACGTCATTGCTGAACTCTTCAGCACAGAATTCAAAATGCCAGCGACGCTTGAACGCCGAGTCCATGAAATACACGGATTCGTCGCTGGTGTTCATCGTGCCGATCATGATCAGGTTCGGCGGCAAGCATAACTGACGCTGCTTCAGCGTATCCGCCAGTCGCTTGTTCAAATCGGGAAAAGGACTGTTGTGGCCGAGCAGTGCAAGCTCGGCCTCAAGCGCATCGATCACCAGATCGGAAACACTGATCGCATAGCTCGACCAGCCCTCATCATCACGATCAAGCAACTGGAACACATCGCCAAAAATTTCTGCGCAATTACCGCGGTTGATCTCATCGACAAGCAGCAATACGTTCTGCGATGCCTGACCGTTACTTGCCTGAGGCAGATGACTATAGGCAAGCGCCAACGCACGCAGGAAAGGCCCGGCGTGGACGCGATACTCGATCTGATTTTCCCGAGTTCTGGGCATCAATCGCGCAACGAATTCGCCGTAGCTGTAATCCGGATGAAAGGCGACTGGAACGATCTGCGCATCGTCCACGCCCAGAGCCTCGGCCTTTGTCGTCCGGGCCCGATGGCTTTTACTGGTGCCGGGCGGTCCGAACAGGATCAACTGATGCTCAACCATGAGTGCTCTTTCTCCTTGAGCGAATGAAACAGGAAATGGGTCGCGAAAAATAACATCATAGAGCCACTATTCAAATGCAATCATTTCATCTGCGGTCATGACCTTTGCACGCACCGCTACGCAGATTTGTCACCAAACAGATTTATAGCCCCCTAGCGAAATGTGCATGTCAGGCGCTTGCTCGGGACTTATAGGTCTTGAGGCTCTCAAAGGAGTGTTGAACCACCCACCACAGCTTCTACAAGGGCAAAAATGCCATTAGTGGCACAGTGCCTGATGACAAATTTGGTAATAAAGATTAACTTAGCGCCGCCTCGGCCTACGGAAGGTCGGGATTTCGCACTCAGTTAAGGAAAACGATGGCAATGGTCTATTGTCGTGCTTGCGCCAAGGAGCTTCACGAAACGGCGCTCTCTTGCCCCCAGTGCGGGGCCAGCCAACAGGCCTTCGTGCCGCAAACGCAAGCCGAAGTACCTTGGCTAGCCATCGTTTCGATGATCCTCGGAATTATCTGCGCACTCACGCTCTTTGATGATTCCGAATGGGACGCTGAAACGATCCTCGGTGTTGGTTTTATCAGCATCGCCGGCCTCGCCTGCGGCATCATTTGCATCAACCAAAAACACTCAGGAAGAAACCTTGCGATCGCCGGCATCATTTTGTCTGGCCTTACCGCGTTGGTTTTGCTGTGTCTATCGATTGAATAATTTTAGGGAAAAAATATGAGCATGGTTTTCTGCCGCGGTTGCGCCAAGGAAATAAGCACTTTGGCCGTGGCTTGCCCACAGTGCGGGGCGCCTCAGGCAACCCAACAGTCCTATGCACAAGGCCCCGCCATTTCGACGGGCAATCCTTACCTTGAAGCATTGAAGAATTACGCGGTATTCAACGGTCGTGCTACGCGCCGTGAATACTGGTTGTTCTTCCTGATCAGCATGGGTGTTGCGTTCGTTATGGGATTCATTGACGGTTTTTTCAAAACCGGCGGGGTTCTGCAAGGTCTTTATAATCTGGCGCTGCTAGTGCCGAGCATTGCCGTTGGTGTACGTCGTATGCACGACACCGATCGTAGCGGCTGGTGGTTGCTGCTGCCAATCGTCAACCTGGTGTTCCTGGCGCAAGACAGCCAGCCGGGCCCGAACCGTTTCGGTCCGAACCGCAAAGGCATCAACTGATACACATCGGCATCTAGCTGATCGAGACGGCCTTCATGGCCGTCTCTTTGTTTCTGGCCTGCGGATTTGCACCGTGATTTGCTACGCAACGCATCATGAAACTTTCATCACGGATATTGATAGCCCCCTAACGAAAGACGCATACTAGAGGGCTCGTTCGGGTCTTATATCATTCCGAATGATAGTTACCTTTGCTTCATTCGATTCGTGCCATCACACCCCGCCGATCATCATCCGCCCATCTTCAATACATTGGCGGATGCATCCATGGAACAGTCACTCAAACATTTGCGCTTCCCGTTGGCCTTGTTGGCCGTACTGGTGATGAGCGCCTGCGGCAAGACTCCGGAGACTGCCGCCACCGCGCCTGCTGCCAAAGTCAGCGTGGCCAAGGTAATCGAGCAACCGGTCAACGAGTGGGACGAATTCACCGGGCGCCTTGAGGCGCCGGAAACCGTTGAAATCCGTCCACGGGTCTCCGGCCAAATCGATCAAGTCGCTTTCACTGAAGGCGCGCTGGTCAAGAAAGGCGACCTGCTGTTCCAGATCGACCCGCGTCCGTTCCAGGCTGAGGTGCGCCGCCTCGAAGCCCTCGTAGCCCAATCCCGCGCCAACGCCACCCGCAGTGAAAACGAAGCTGGTCGTGGCGAACGCCTGCGTGCCAGCAACGCGATTTCTGCAGAGCTCGCCGACTCGCGTACCAGTGCGGCTCAAGAAGCCCGAGCTGCTGTCGGTGCCCTGCAGGCGCAGCTGGATCTGGCCAAACTGAACCTCAGCTTCACCCGCGTGACCGCACCGATCAGTGGCCGTGTCAGCCGTGCCGAAATCACCGCCGGTAACCTGGTGACCGCAGACACTACGCCGCTGACCAGCGTGGTTTCAACCGATCGCGTTTACGCCTACTTCGACGCTGACGAGCGCGTCTTCCTCAAATACACCCAACTGGCCCGTAACGGTCAGCGTGGCGCCACGACTCCGGTGTACATGGGCCTGTCCAACGAGGACGGCAATCCGCACCTGGGTCAGATGAACTTCGTCGACAACCAGGTCAACCCGAAAACCGGCACCATCCGTGGTCGCGCGGTGTTCGACAACAGCGACGGCACCTACACCCCGGGCCTGTACGCACGACTGAAACTGGTCGGCAGCGGCACTTACAACGCGATGCTGATCAACGACGAAGCGGTCGGTACCGACCTCGGCAAAAAGTTCGTGCTGGTGATGGATGCGGACAACAAAACCGCGTACCGCGCCGTCGAACTGGGTCCGAAAATCGAAGACCTGCGCATCGTCCGTACCGGCCTGAACAAGGACGACACGATCATCGTCAAGGGTCTGCAACGGGTTCGCCCTGGCTCGCCGGTCACCCCTGAAGTGGTACCGATGGCCAGCGAACAGACCATCGCGGCACTCGCTCAACAACGTCAAGCGCTGGAAGCCAGCAACCTGCCCAAAGTCGCCCCTGCCAAGGGTGCGTCCGGTGCGGTTGTGAAGCTGGCCGCCACGACCCCACGCGGTTAAGGGACGACAACTCCGATGAATTTTTCCCAATTCTTCATTTCACGGCCGATCTTCGCAGCGGTGCTGTCGCTGCTGATCCTGATCGCCGGTGCGATCTCGCTGTTCCAGTTGCCGATCAGTGAATATCCCGAAGTCGTGCCACCGACCGTGGTGGTACGTGCGAACTTCCCGGGTGCCAACCCTAAAGTCATCGGTGAAACCGTGGCCGCTCCGCTGGAGCAAGCGATTACCGGCGTCGAGAACATGCTGTACATGTCCTCGCAGTCGACCGCCGACGGCAAGATCACCCTGACCATCACCTTCGCCCTGGGCACAGACCTGGACAACGCGCAGGTGCAGGTGCAAAACCGGGTGACCCGTACCGAGCCGAAACTTCCCGAAGAAGTGACGCGCATCGGTATCACCGTCGACAAGGCGTCGCCCGACCTGACCATGGTTGTGCACTTGACCTCGCCGGACAAACGCTACGACATGCTCTACCTGTCGAACTACGCGATCCTCAACATCAAGGATGAGCTGGCGCGTCTGAACGGCGTCGGTGACGTGCAACTGTTCGGTATGGGCGACTATTCGCTGCGTGTCTGGCTCGACCCGAACAAGACTGCTTCGCGTAACCTGACCGCGACCGATGTGGTCACCGCGATTCGTGAGCAGAACCGTCAGGTTGCAGCCGGTCAATTGGGCGCGCCCCCTGCCCCGAATGCCCAGAGCTTTCAGCTATCGGTGAACACTCAAGGCCGTCTGGTCTCAGAGGAAGAGTTCGAGAACATCATCATTCGTGCAGGCGACGACGGTGAAATCACGCGCCTCAAAGACATCGCTCGCGTTGAGCTGGGTTCCAGCCAATATGCGCTGCGTTCGTTGCTGGATAATCAGCCGGCCGTAGCCATCCCGATCTTTCAGCGTCCAGGCTCCAATGCCATCGACATCTCGAACGACGTTCGGGCGAAAATGGACGAGTTGAAGAAAGGCTTCCCGCAAGGCATGGATTACAGCATCGTCTATGACCCGACGATCTTCGTGCGCGGTTCGATTGAGGCGGTGGTTCACACCCTCTTTGAAGCACTGATCCTCGTGGTACTGGTAGTGATCCTGTTCCTGCAAACCTGGCGCGCCTCGATCATTCCGTTGGTGGCGGTGCCGGTATCGTTGATCGGTACGTTTGCGGTGATGCATTTGTTTGGCTTCTCGCTTAACGCGCTGTCCTTGTTCGGCCTGGTACTGGCCATCGGTATCGTGGTCGACGACGCCATCGTGGTGGTGGAGAACGTTGAACGGAACATCGAACTCGGATTGAACCCGGTGGAAGCCACCAAGCGCGCCATGCGTGAAGTGACCGGTCCGATCGTTGCCACGGCACTGGTGCTGTGTGCGGTGTTCATTCCGGCGGCATTCATCTCCGGTCTCACCGGGCAGTTCTACAAGCAGTTCGCACTGACCATCGCGATCTCGACGGTGATCTCGGCATTCAACTCGCTGACCTTGTCGCCAGCGTTGGCCGCAGTCTTGCTGAAAAGCCACGACGCGCCGAAAGACCGCTTTTCCAAAGCACTCGACAAGATCTTCGGTGGCTGGTTGTTCCGTCCGTTCAACCGCTTCTTTGACCGTGCCAGCCATGGCTACGTCGGCACTGTGGGGCGGGTTATCCGCAGCAGCGGCATCGCCCTCCTCCTGTACGCAGGCCTGATGGTGCTGACCTTCTTCGGTTTCTCCAGCACCCCGACCGGTTTCGTGCCGGGCCAGGACAAGCAATACCTGGTGGCCTTCGCGCAATTGCCGGACGCTTCGAGCCTGGATCGCACCGAAGATGTGATCAAGCGCATGTCTGATCTGGCGCTGAAACAGCCAGGCGTGGAAAGCGCCGTAGCGTTCCCGGGGCTGTCGATCAACGGTTTCACCAACAGCCCGAACGCCGGCATCGTGTTCGTGACCCTGAAACCGTTCGACGAGCGTAAAGACCCGAGCATGTCCGCCGGTGCAATCGCCGGGGCCTTGAACGGCCAGTTCGCCAACATTCAAGAAGCGTACATGGCGATTTTCCCGCCACCGCCGGTACAAGGTCTGGGCACCATCGGTGGTTTCCGCCTGCAAATCGAAGACCGGGGCAACCTGGGCTACGACGAGCTGTACAAAGAAACCATGAACATCATCAACAAGAGCCACAGCGTGCCGGAACTGGCTGGCCTGTTCACCAGTTATACCGTGAACGTGCCGCAGGTCGATGCCGCGATCGACCGTGAAAAAGCCAAGACACACGGCGTGGCCGTCAGCGACATCTTCGACACCCTGCAGATCTACCTGGGTTCGCTGTATGCCAACGACTTCAACCGTTTTGGCCGCACCTATCAGGTCAACGTTCAGGCCGAACAGCAGTTCCGCCTCGAATCCGATCAGATCGGTCAGCTGAAAGTCCGTAACAACAAAGGCGAAATGATCCCGTTGGCGACCTTTATCAAGGTCAGCGACACCTCGGGCCCGGATCGCGTGATGCACTACAACGGCTTCATCACCGCTGAAATCAACGGTGCCGCAGCCCCGGGTTACAGCTCTGGCCAGGCCGAAAAAGCCATCGAAAAACTGCTCAAGGAAGAACTTCCGAACGGCATGACCTATGAATGGACCGACCTGACCTACCAGCAGATTCTGTCCGGCAACACTGCGCTGTTCGTGTTCCCGCTCTGCGTACTGCTGGCGTTCCTGGTACTCGCGGCTCAATACGAAAGCTGGAGCCTGCCACTGGCGGTGATCCTGATCGTACCGATGACCCTGCTCTCGGCCATTACCGGCGTGATCATCTCGGGCGGTGACAACAATATCTTCACCCAGATCGGTTTGATCGTACTGGTGGGACTTGCCTGTAAGAACGCGATTCTGATCGTCGAGTTTGCCAAGGACAAACAGGAAGAAGGTCTCGGCCCGCTCGCTGCAGTACTGGAAGCATGCCGTCTGCGTCTGCGGCCGATCCTGATGACCTCCTTCGCGTTCATCATGGGTGTGGTGCCACTGGTGTTCTCCAGCGGTGCCGGTGCCGAGATGCGTCACGCCATGGGTGTGGCGGTGTTCTCCGGGATGCTCGGGGTGACCTTCTTCGGCCTGTTGTTGACGCCCGTGTTCTACGTACTGATCCGTAATTTCGTCGAACGCGGTGAGCAGCGCAAAGCAGCCAAGGCGCTCAATCTTCAAAAGCCACTGGAGGCGCAACAATGAGTCTGAAAGTCTTCCTGCCGAGCCTGCTGGTGCTGGCCCTCAGTGCCTGCGCCGTCGGCCCCGACTACAAGACCCCAACCACGGAGGCGGCCAATATCACGGCCGCTACCGATGGCGCCGCCGGGCAAAAGAACTTCGACCGTACGAAATTCGAAGGCATCTGGTGGCAGCAATTCGACGATCCGACCCTCAACCAGTTGGTGACGCAATCGCTGCAAGGCAACCGTGAACTGCGCGTGGCATTCGCCCGCTGGAAAGCCGCCCGGGCGATCCGCGACGACGCCAGCAATGACGCAATGCCAACCATCACCAGCCGCGCCAGCAGTGACTTGGCCAAGGGCCAAATCCCTGGCCAGACCACCAACCGGGTCAATAGTGAACGCTATGACCTCGGTCTGGACATGGCCTGGGAACTCGACCTGTTCGGGCGCATCCAGCGTAATCTGGAAGCCAGCGACGCCGACCAGCAAGCCGCTGAAGCCGATCTGTATCAATTGCAAGTCACCATGATTGCCGAACTGGTGGACGCTTACGGCCAACTGCGTGGTGCGCAATTGCGGGAAAAGATCGCCGTGGCCAACCTGAACAACCAGCAGGAGTCGCGTAAGATCACCATCAGCCTGCGTGACGCCGGTGTTGGCGATCAACTCGATGTCGAGCGTGCCGATGCACGCCTGGCTTCGGTCGAAGCCAGCGTGCCGCAATTGCAGGCGGAGCAGGTTCGGCAGAAGAACCGCATCGCTACCCTGCTGGGCGAGCGCCCGGACAAGCTGACCGTCGACCTGAGTCCAAAAGACTTGCCAGCGATAGCCAAGGCCTTGCCGATCGGTGACCCGGGTGAACTGCTGCAACGTCGCCCGGACATTCTCAGTGCGGAACGCAACCTGGCTTCGGCCACGGCGCGCATCGGCGTGGCGAAAGCCGACCTGTTTCCTCGGGTCAGCCTTAGTGGCTTCCTCGGCTGGACGGCCGGGCGTGGTTCACAGATCGGTTCCTCGGCGGCCAACGCCTGGGCACTCGGTCCGAGCATCACGTGGGCGGCGTTCGACCTTGGCAGCGTGCGCGCCCGTTTGCGCGGCGCCGATGCTGAAGCCGAAGGCGCGCTGGCGACCTACGAGCAGCAAGTGCTGCTGGCCCTCGAGGAGTCGGAAAACGCTTTCAGTGATTACGGCAAACGTCAGCAACGCCTGATCTCGCTGATTCGTCAGAGTGAATCGAGCCGCAAGGCCGCTGATCTGGCTGAAATCCGCTATCGCGAAGGCACCACGGACTTCCTTGTGCTGCTCGATGCGCAGCGTGAGCGTCTGAACGCTGAAGACACTCAAGCCCAGGCTGAAGTCGATCTGTATCGCGGCATCGTCGCGATCTACAAGGCTCTAGGTGGCGGCTGGCAGCCGGAGACCGTCGCCAGCAAGTAATCGATTGTTAAAGAGCTCCTTTGGTTGGCCGCAACCAACCAGATTCTTTGCCCCGCGTATCATTCGGTCGCGGGGCTTTTTTGTGCCTGCCTAATACTCGAACCTTCTCCCTGTAGGAGCTGCCGCAGGGGGGGGTGTCAGGGCGCAGCATTGTCAGGGGTGTTCGACGGTGACCGTGGCGGTGGTGCCGGCGCGCAGGCGATTCTTGCCGGCATAGTCGGCGTCGATGGCGATCCGCACCGGCACCCGTTGCGCCAGTTTCACCCAGGTATAGCTAGGGTTGATGTTGGCCAACAATCGGCTGCCCGGGGCGTTTTCCCGGTCGGCAATGGCGAAGGCAATGCTTTGCACCGTGCCACCAAACGCTTCACCGCTCATCAACTGGATTCGTACCCGATCCCCCTCTTCGATCCGCGGCAACTTGGTTTCTTCGAAATACCCACTGACATAGAACGATTCGCTGTCGACCAGCGCCAACAGCGCGCCGCCCGCTACCGCGTAATCGCCCTCTCGGGTCAGCAGATTGGTGATGTAGCCGCTGACCGGAGACTCGACGCGGGTGCGCTGCAAATCGAGTTCGGCCTGAGTCTGCGCAGCAATAGCCAACTGCACATTGGCCTCAGCCAGGCCGAGATTGGCCTGGTTGCGCAACAGATCGGCCTGGGCCACGGCCACGTCAGTGCTGGATTTCTCCCATTCCTCGCCCGAGATGGCGAAACCCTGCTTCAGCGTACGCCGCCGGCGCTCTTCACTCTGGCGCTGTTTGAGCAAGGCTTCACTGGAGATGATCGCTGCTTGCGACTGCCCCAATGTAGCCTTTGCCACTTCCACCGAACGCCGCGCATGCTCCACTGCCAGGGTGTAGCGCGCAGGATCGATCTCCATCAACAACTGGCCTTTGTCGACGTGCTGGTTGTCCTGCACCGCCAATCTGACAATGCGCCCCGAGACGTCTGCCGACAACGTCACCACGTCCGCTCTCACCCGTGCATCCCGGGTCCATGGTGCGCGGGTGTAATGCTCCCAGGCAAACCAGCCGAGCACGATGGCCAGAATCACCACTGCCACTGTCGTCAACCGCGCGAGTAACAATTTCAAGATGTCAGGCTCCCATCAACAGAATCAGCGTGGCACAAACGCAGGCATACAAGGCGCCTTCGAACAGGGCTTCATGCCAGACCCGCCGCAGTACGCCCATGCGCCGCAAGAGCCAGTCGAGCAGCATGAAAATCGGCATGGCCAGCAACAGCGCCTGAGCAATGGGCGGCAAGTAAACGCCGCCAATTTCGAAATCAATGGGCAATGGCTGGCGCTCCTTCCTCGATGTTTCGTTGCAAATGTTCACCATGACGCTGCAGAAAAGCCTCGACGATCAGCAATGCCACGCGCATGCGAAATACCGACCATAAATGCGCGTGACTGGCGACGTGCAACGCGTCCAGTTGCTCGCCAAGGGTGTGCAGCGTGCCCAGCAACGGCGTCAGTTGCGCGTCCGCACGTCCGGCGACAAACCGCGCGGTCTGGCGCAATGCCGAAGACAACTGCTGACTGAAGGTTTGCGTGAGCAAAGTATTGTTCTGTGCCTGTTGCCGCAGTTGGTGCGTGGCCACCCCCAGTGCGACACAGGCCAGACTGATTTCATACAACTGCTGCATCGCCCGGTCATTTGCAGCAGGCAGCAGCCCAAGCATGCTCGTCAGTCGATCGGTCATCCGGCTCTCGAAGGCAAACTGTTGTTCGTCGGTGGCCGGCGCCTTGCTCAACTGATACACCTGCTCCCGCGCCTCGTTGTACAAGCGGCGAATGCGCAGCACCGGGCGAAACGGGAAAATCCACGCGTAAACGATCAAGGCAAGCATTGCCGCACTGACATAGGCACCGGCAAATTCAAACCATTGAATCGCAGTGTTCTGCCCGGTACCGATATTCTGCGGGCCGATCATCAGGAAACTCGAGAGCCCCAGCCCCATGCCGATCCCCGCTGTTGCAGGGCTCGCGAGTCCCACTGCGATGACATACAACAATGGCGCCAGTAACAAGGCCAGGGGTTCGAAATCACTGACTGCCGGGACCAGCGCGAACTGGTAGAGCGGCGACACCAAAAGCGCCAGCCCCAGCCCGCGTGCATAACTCTGTGCGGCCATCAGCGGTCGCGGAAACGTTGCCATCAGCGAGCACAGGATCCCCACCAGAATCATCCCGCCCCGAGCGCCGTCCCATGCGGTTTCGATCCAGATCAGCCCGGCCACCAGCAGCGCTGTAAAGGCACGGACGGCGTTCATCGAGGCCAGGGTGAAATCCAGATGCAGCGGGCTGGCCTGGCCGCGATACATGCAACTGGCCTCGCGTCCCTCCTGGATGGCCTCGCTCAATTCGAGGATCTGCTCCAGTTGCCGCAAAAGACGCGCCTGTTCCCAGCGCAGAGCCCACGCCAGGGAGCGCAGGGTCGCGCTCATCTCTTCAGTCAATTGTTCGGACTTGTAGGCAAGCTGTTCGAATTGCTGCTGCAACGTGACGAACTGGTGTCGTGCTTCGGCCGGTAACGCGCGGCCCTGCTGCGCCAACTGGTCGAGAAGTGCCAGCTCCTCTGCACGCAGGCGCTGGACGTCGAGTGGCAAATCCCCTTCCCAACGCTCGGTCAACAATTGCCGTTGATGACGCAGCGCCGTCAATCTTGAGGTCAGCAGCATCAATTGATTACCTAATAGCAGCACCAGATTGTTGGCACTGCGCAAACGCGGCGCGTCGAAATACAGATGCCGGCGTAATCCCTCCAATGCGCTGATTTCACCGAGCAATTGCATTTGCCGGCGCTGGAAATCGGCTTCGCTTTCTTCGGTGCGGATGACCGCAGCCGCGTGGCTGGCGACCAGTTTGATCACCTGATCGACCTTGGCGAAGTAGCCGCTGGCGACCGCTTCCGGCCGGGCCGTGAGCAGGCTCACCAAGCAGACACACGCCACGGCGAGCAAGGTTTCGGTAACCCGGGTAACAGCCAGCAGAAACGTGCCGTCCTGATCCGGGATCGCCAGCAACGCTACCACCACTGCGGTGTAACCGCTGAGAACGAACGCCTGGGAACTGGTGTAGCGCAGCAACGTGCCACCCGCCGTACACACTGCCAGCCATAACGCCAACGTAGTAATGAAGGGTAATGGTGCCTGCGGAAAGATCGCCATGAGCAATACCGCTACGGCGGCCCCGAGCGTGGTACCGATCACCTGGCCAAAACTGCGTGCCAGGGCCATTCCCGCCAAAGGCTGGCTGACGATGACCACGGCCATGATCGACCACTTGGGCTGGTCGAGGTCGAACAGAAACGCCAGATACAACGTCAGCAGCCCTGCCGCAATGGTGCGCAGAGCAAACAGCAACACGGCTCGACCGGGATGGATCACAGCATTGAAATAATTGAGCAGGGCTTGCATGGGCACACTCATCGAAGCGACTCCTGCAAGCGTAGACACTGCATCGAGAGCCTGACGGTTAACTGAGTCGACGCGACTTGTAGGGCGATTCGCATGCACGGGGTTTGACTCGCAGCCCGAGCTGACCGAAGCTTGCCGCTCTGCTCAAGTATCCACGCTTCCGGAACCCCGCATGCCTCAGTCCCGCCGCTATCTGCTCATCGGCCTTGGCCTCGCACTGGTCATCTTCGTCGGCTGGTTGTCCCTGCGCAGCACTGCACCGGTGGTGCCCGACGCGATCAAACATGGCTATAGCGAAGCATTGGCGGCCGCCCGTGCCGGCCAGCCGGGCGCGGCACGTCAGCTGTATCAGCAATTGGGGCGCCCGGACCTGTCGGTCAAACGCCGCCTCTGGCTGCATGCCGAACTGCCCAATTACCCGAGCCCGCAAGCGTTGAAACTGGCAGACGCAGACCTGCAGAATGAAGCACCCGAAGTGCGTTTGGCAGCGATCAGAAGTCTGATTGGACTGGTGCCGGGCGGGCAACGCAGCCTGTTGCTCGGGCCATTGCTCGATGATGAGGACCAAAGCGTGCGTTTTGCCGCGATCAACGCCCTGCTCGGCTTGTCACCGGATGAGCTCGGCTTGTACTTTGCGCCGTTGCAACAGGCCATCGACGGTTGGGAGCAAGCATTGAAGGAACAGTCGCCGAGCGCTGCCATTTATCTGCAACTGGCGCGCCTCCATATACATAACGCCGAACTCAAGCAGGCGCAGGAAGCACTGGACAATACCTTGCGTGTCGAGCCTGGCAATTTGCCGGCGCTGGTCATGCAGATTGATGTACTCGACCGTCAGGGCCAGAGCGATGCCGCCCGACAGTTACTTGCGCAACAACTCAAGGCCCAGCCTGACTCGGCGTATCTGCAACATGCCCTGGGGCTTTGGCTGCTGCACCACAACCAGCGTGAATACGCCTTGCTCGGTTTGTCCAAAGCAGTCGAACTCGAGCCCGACAACAAGGACTATCGTTACGACCTCGCCACCACCCTGCACAGCGCGCAGGAGCTGGAAGCGGCGCAGAAGCAACTGCAGGAAATCGTCCAGCGCCACCCGGCCGACCGCAAGGCGCGGGTATTACTGATCAATTACTGGAAGGAAAGCGGACAGCTGCAAAATGTTCAGGTTCTGCTGGCGCAACTCGAACAACTGAACCCGGATGACCCGGCGTTACAGCAAGGACTCTGACCGACAAGCAACTGTTCTCTTGGCACATTCCGAAAGAAAGTGCGGAACTGCCATCATGGCAGCGGGTCAAGTAATTCAGGCCGCACGATTTTTTGTCAGCGACCTCGATTCCCGTAGTCATGAGAGGGCATTTTTTGTCTACATCCAACGAGTTTATCAGTGCAAAAGCTGCCACCGGCATCAATGGTCTGGACGATATCCTGGCCGGTGGATTGTCTCGCGGGCATGTTTTTTTGCTTGAGGGTGAACCCGGTACAGGCAAAACCACTGCCGCTTTGCACTTCCTGAGGGCGGGCTCCGTTGCGGGCGAACGCACTCTGTACATCACGCTGTCGGAAACCGAGCGTGAATTGCGCCAAGGCGCCGCATCGCATGGCTGGGAGCTGGACGAAAATATCGTGATCTTCGAGCTGACGCCGCCGGAAAGCCTGCTCAATGCCGAGCACCAGCAAAGCTTGCTCTACTCTTCCGATCTGGAGTTGGGCGAGGCGACCAAGCAGATTTTCGAGGCCGTCGAGCGTGTCAAGCCAACCCGCGTAGTGCTCGACAGCCTCTCGGAGATTCGCTTGCTGGCACAAAGTTCTTTGCGCTATCGCCGACAGATTCTGGCGATCAAGCATTATTTCGTGCGCTACAACGCCACGGTTCTGCTGCTTGACGACCTCACCACCGAATCACTCGACAAGACCGTGCACAGCGTCGCTCACGGGGTCATCCGCCTCGAAGAGCTGACGCCCAACTACGGCGCCGAGCGACGGCGCGTGCGAGTGGTGAAGTACCGAGGCCAGAAGTATCGCGGCGGCTTCCATGATTTCACCATCATGGGCGACGGCTTGCATGTGTTCCCGCGATTGGTGGCGGCAGAACATCGCGGCGACTACCCACGCCTGCAATTGACCAGCGGCATCAAGGAATTGGATGCTCTGCTCGGTGGCGGCATCGAAACCGGCTCAAGCACACTGATTCTCGGTCCCGCCGGTACCGGTAAATCACTTATCTCGATGGTGTTTGCCGCTGCCGCCGTACAACGCGGCGAAAAAGCTGCACTGTTTATTTTCGATGAAGAACTGGGCTTGCTGTTCGAGCGCATGAAGAACATCGGCATTGATCTCAAGGCCCTGCAAGACACCGGTAATCTGCTGATCGATCAGGTCGATGCGGCCGAGTTGTCGCCAGGCGAGTTTTCCCATCGGGTGCGACGTTGCGTCGATGAGGGCCAGATCAAAACCGTGGTCATCGACAGTATCAATGGTTATCAGGCAGCGATGCCGGAAGAAAACGCCTTGGTGCTGCACATGCACGAGTTGCTGCTGTACCTTAACCGCAAAGGTGCTGCGACATTCATGACCGTCGCCCAGCATGGCCTGGTCGGCGACATGCAGGCACCGGTCGACATCACATATCTGGCCGACACGGTGATTCTGTTGCGTTATTTCGAAGCACTGGGCAAGGTGCGCCGGGCCATTTCCATCATCAAGAAACGCACCGGCAGCCATGAATCGACGATTCGTGAATACCGCATTTCGGCGCAAGGCATGACCATCGGCGAACCACTTGAGGCCTTTCAGGGTGTGTTGCGCGGTGTACCGACCTACCTCGGCGCAAGCAACCCGCTGCTTCAGGAAGAAACCTTGTGACGGTGTCGGTGCCGCTGGCCGAACGGGCGCTGATTCTGGCCCCCGTGGGTCGCGACAGTCAGATTGCCCTGATGATCCTCAACGAGGCAGGTTATGGCGGCCTGGTCACGCCCGGGCTGGGCACGCTCTGTACCGAACTGGAACTCGGCGCAGGCTTGCTGTTGATCGCTGCCGAAGCCTTGCGCGGCCCGGAACTCGAAGCGCTGTTCCTGCATCTGGAGCTGCAGCCGGCGTGGTCGGATCTGCCGATCGTGCTGCTCACTCATCACGGCGGACAAGAGCAAGGCCCCTCCTCGAAACTGAGCAATCTGCTCGGCAACGTCACCTTTCTTGAACGCCCGTTTCATCCAGCGACACTGATCAGTCTGGTGTCCGCCGCCCTGCGTGGCCGACGACGACAATACGAAGCCCGCGACCGACTGATCGATTTGAGTGAAAGCGAGCGACGTCTGCAATCGACGCTGGAAACCCTTGAACACCAAGTCGAAGAACGCACCGCGCAATTGCGGCATAACGAAGAAGCATTGCGTCAGTCGCAGAAAATGGAAGCGGTCGGCCAGCTCACGGGGGGCATCGCACACGACTTCAACAACATGCTCACCGGGATTATCGGCAGCCTGGAGTTGTTGCGCCGGCGCTTGGCGCGCGGGCGTACGGACGATCTCGACAGCCTGATCGACCTCGGCGTGACCTCAGCCAACCGCGCCGCCAGCCTGACCCATCGACTACTGGCGTTTTCCCGTCGGCAGTCACTCGACTCCAAAGCGGTGCAAATGAATACCCTGGTGCTGTCGATGGGGGAACTGCTGCAGCGCAGTCTCAACGAAAGCATTCATCTGGACATGCGCCTGCACGACAAATTGTGGGTCGCCGAAGCGGATCCCAATCAACTGGAAAGCGCCCTGCTCAACTTGGTGATCAACGCCCGCGACGCGATGCCCGAGGGTGGAAAACTGGTGGTGGAAACCAGCAATCAGGTGCTGGATAGCGAATTCACCGAGGCCTGCAGCAACCTTGAACCGGGCGATTACGTGATGCTCAGCGTCACCGACAACGGCAGCGGTATGCCGCAAAGTGTGATAAACCGCGCATTCGATCCCTTTTTCACCACCAAACCGATCGGTCAGGGCACCGGGCTGGGCCTGTCGATGATCTACGGTTTCAGCAAGCAGTCGCGCGGGCATGTGTCCATCGACAGCGAAATCGATCAAGGCACCACAGT
Organism: Pseudomonas sp. MYb2; assembly: GCF_002979955.1. Taxonomy (NCBI): domain Bacteria; kingdom Pseudomonadati; phylum Pseudomonadota; class Gammaproteobacteria; order Pseudomonadales; family Pseudomonadaceae; genus Pseudomonas; species Pseudomonas sp. MYb2. The sequence goes on along the minus strand of NZ_PCQC01000006.1, from coordinate 23,931 downwards.
CAAACTCTACTTGCCGCGCTTTCGCGGCGAAGAAGACGAGCAACCGGTTACCGACAGCGGGCAGACTCCTCATGCAATGGATGGCGAAACCGTATTGATTGTCGAAGACGATCCGGCCGTGCGCGTACTGGTCAGCGGCGTGCTCAGTGAGTTGGGCTATGCGTTTGTCGAAGCCAGTGATGCCGACGGCGCTGTGCCGATCCTCAACTCGGCGCAACGGATCGACCTGCTGATCAGCGACGTTGGCCTGCCGGGCATGAACGGCCGGCAACTGGCCGAAGTAGGTCGGCAGTACCGGCCTGGCCTGAAGGTGTTATTCATCACCGGCTACGCCGAGCATGCGGCAGTACGCGGCGGTTTTCTCGACCCGGGAATGCAGATGATCACCAAGCCCTTCACCTTCGATCTGCTGACCGCGAAGGTCCGCGAAATGATCAAAAGCTGATAATGCTGAGACTGTAGGAGCTGCCGCAGGCTGCGATCTTTTGATCTTGTTTTTAACGATCAACATCAAAAGATCGCAGCCTGCGGCAGCTCCTACACAGATATCAGGCCAGCAGTTCCTGGATTTTTTCCTGCAATACATCCAGATCGAAGGGCTTTTCGAGGATCGGCGCCTTGCGCGTGATCGGGCTGCCGGTCTCGCGGATTTCCTGCGGATAACCGCTGATGAAAATCACCTTGAGGTCAGGTCGCAACTTGACCGCCGGTTCGGCGATCTGCACGCCAGAGATGCCGCCGGGCAAACGGAAGTCGGTGATCAACACATCCAGATGCGGCTTGCTTGCAAGGATTTCGAAAGCCTGCTCGCCGCTGTCCGCCTGCAACACACGATAGCCCTGCCCTGACAAATAATCGGTCAGGACCATCAAGATAACCGGTTCGTCCTCGACGACGAGTACTACATCTTGCGCATCTACGCTCATGGGAAGCCTTTGTTCGGTCAATAGCTGCTGATACGACCGTGCGGTCACTCAGAGGTTGCGTCGGATTTGCCGTTTTCCTGGATCGGCAGACAAACGCGAAACAGGGCGCCTTCGTTGATTTCACTCTCGACGACGATGGAGCCGCCATGGGCGGCGACGATCTGCTCGGAAATGAACAGACCCAGCCCGAGCCCGGCCACTACCGTCTTGGCGGAAACCCGTTCGAACTGTTGAAAAATACGCTTCTGATTCTCTTGGCTGATGCCGATGCCACGGTCCTGCACCTCGACCCGCGCCTCATCGCCTTCGCGGTAAACCCGAACCTGGATCGGGCTCCGACCGCCGTAGCGCAGAGCGTTGGTCAGCAGGTTGGTCACCACCTGCTCGATGCGGAACTCGTCCCAATGGCCTTCCACCGGTGCTGGCGCGGTGAACGACACGTCGGTTTCCGCAGCTTCGATCTGTGCCGCGAAGTTTTGCAGCAGGTTGCTGACCAATTGCACCAGATCGAAACGACTCGGCCGGATCGACAGTTTGCCAGTGCGAATGCGCGACACATCGAGCATGTCTTCGATCAGGCGAATCAGGCTTTTGATCTGCCGTTCATCACGGTCGACCATGGCGTGCATCTTGTCGAGGGTGAATGCCGCTGCGTTGTCCCGAGCCAGGTGCATCTTGCGCAACTGGGTTTCGAGAATCAGACCGTTGAGCGGCGTACGCACTTCATGGGCAACGATCGACATGAAGTCATCGCGCATACGCACCGCCTGCTCCAGTTCCAGCTGGGTGCTTTGCAGTTGCTGCAAAAGCGCTTCCTGCTCGCGGCGGGCCTGCTCCAGCGCTTCGACCTGCTGCTTCATCGCCTTGCTCTGGCGGTACAGGTCGACGAAAACGTTGACCTTGCTCTTCACCGCATGGATATCCAGCGGTTTGTGCAGAAAGTCCACCGCCCCACTTTCGTAGCCCTTGAACGCGTAGTTCAGTTCACGACCGGCGGCGCTGACGAAAATGATCGGGATGTTCTTGGTTTTCTCGGTGCCGCGCATCAACTCGGCGAGTTCGAAGCCGTTCATGCCCGGCATCTGCACGTCGAGGATGGCCATGGCGAACTCGTGCTGCAGCAGCAACGACAGCGCTTCATCCGCCGACAAGGCTTTGTAGACGGTACGGTCTTCACGCTTGATCAGCGCTTCGAGTGCCAGCAGGTTCTCCGGCAGATCGTCGACGATCAGCAGTTTGGCTTGGATATTACTCAGCATGCGATTCGTTCCAGCTCGACAAGCAGACGGCCGATGCCGTGAATGGGTAGGACATGATCCGGCTGCTGAACCTTCAATGCAGCCAGGGGCATGGTGGCGACTTGCGCCTCTTCGGGATCCTGGACGATGGTCAAGCCACCGCAGCGCTTGACCTCGGCCAGCCCGCGCGCGCCATCGTGATTGGCGCCGGTCAGCAGGACAGCGGCCAGTGATGCACCGTAAGCGTCGGCGGCCGATTCAAACAGGTAGTCAATCGAAGGCCGGGAATAATGCACGCGGTCCTCAAGACTCAGCGAAAGGCTGCGATCCTGCTCCACCGAGAGGTGATAACCCGGCGTGGCGAAATACACATTGCCGGCAACGATGTCCTGCTTGTCGGCAGCTTCGTGCACCGGCAGCTCCACGCGCCGGGCGAAGACCTCGGCCAATTGGCTGCGGCGCTCTTCAGGCAGATGCAGAACAACGATGATCGGCAATGCATAGCCTCGGCGCAGCGGCACGAGCAGACTCAACAGCGCCTCAACGCCACCGGCGGAAGCACCGACCACAATCGCCTCGACGCGAGGTAAATCCACGGCCTCGTTCATGTTTTGCGGTAGATCCGTTCTTGTTTCACCAGCGCTTCGAACTGGTTTGCGTAGCTGGAAAAATCCAGCGTCTCTTTGCTGCCCAGCACCAGAAAGCCGCGATGGCAAAGCGATTCATGGAACAGCCCGAACGCGCGATCCTGTAGCTTCTTGTTGAAGTAAATCAGCACGTTGCGGCAGGAAATCAATTGGGTTTCGGAGAACACGCTGTCCGTCGCCAGACTGTGATCGGCGAAGGTCACGTTTTCGCACAGGCTCTTGTCGAAAATCGCGTAACCGTACGCTGCCGTGTAGTAGTCGGCAAACGAGCGCTGACCACCGGCCTGCTGATAGTTGGCCGTATACGCGCGAACATTCTCCATCGAGAAGATCCCTTGCTTGGCCTTGTCCAGCGAGCGCGGATTGATGTCCGTGGCATAGATGATCGTGCGATCAAGCAGGCCTTCTTCGCGCAGCAGAATCGCCATCGAATAGACCTCCTCGCCCGTGCTGCACCCGGCGATCCAGATCTTGATCGACGGATAAGTGCGCAGCAACGGCACCACTTCCCTGCGGATCGCGAGGAAGTGCGACGGGTCGCGAAACATCTCGCTGACCGGAATCGTCAGCAATTGCAGCAACTGCATGAACGCTGTCGGATCGTGCAGAACCTTTTCCTGCAGGGCCGAAATGGTCGCACATTCGAACTGGCCGAGTGCGTGCTGCACCCGGCGCTTGATCGAAGCACCGGAATAATCGCGAAAATCGTAGCTGTACTTGAGGTAAATCGCCTCGATCAACAAGCGCAGCTCGATTTCACTGTTTCGTTCAGCTGGCGTACTGCGTTCCACTAAATGCGTTCCATCTTCGGTAACCACACGCGAATCAGCGAGAACAGGCGATCCAGATCGATGGGCTTGGCCAGGTAATCGTTGGCGCCCGCTTGCAGGCAGCGCTCCTGATCATCCTTCATGGCCTTGGCCGTCACCGCGATGATTGGCAGCTTGCGCCAGCGCGGATCCTTGCGGATTTCAACGGTGGCTTCGAAGCCATCCATTTCCGGCATCATCACGTCCATCAACACCAGATCGATGTCCTCGACTTCGTTAAGTCTCTCAATCGCCTCACGACCGTTCCGGCCGATCACCACGACTGCGCCTTTGGTCTCCAGCGCGCTGGTGAGGGCGAAAATGTTGCGCACATCGTCGTCCACCAACAGCACTTTGCGACCCTCGAAGACCTTGTCGCGGCTGCGCGCGGTCTTGAGCATCTTCTGCCGTTCATGGGACAACTGCGATTCGACTTTGTGCAAAAAGAGTGTGACCTCATCCAGCAAACGCTCTGGCGAGCGCGCGCCCTTGATGATGATCGAGCGCGAATACTTGCGTAGATCGGCCTCTTCGTCGCGGGTCAGGTTGCGTCCGGTGTAAACGATGACCGGCGGGAACGAGCAGATGTCCTCGGTGGACATGCGCTTGAGCAGATCATTACCAAGCATGTCAGGCAGCTTCAGGTCGATGATCATGCAGTCGTAGATCGTCGTGCGCAGTTTTTCCAGAGCTTCCTGGGCGAGGCCGACGGCGGTAATTTCGATGTCTTCGTCGCCGATCAGGCGCGCGATGCTTTCGCGCTGCAAGTCGTCGTCTTCCACCAGCAACACGCGTTTGACCTTTTGGGTCAGTTTGGCTTCAAGACGAGCGAACACGTCTTTGAGCTCCTCGCGAGTCGTAGGTTTGACCGCGTAACCGATTGCACCCATGTGCATGGCCGCTTCGACCCGATCTTCAACCGAAATGACGTGCACCGGAATGTGGCGGGTTTCGGCATGCTCTTTGAGCCGTTGCAACACGGTGAGGCCGGAATGGTCCGGCAGGCGCATGTCGAGCAGGATCGCGTCCGGAACGAATTCACGGGCGAGATCGTACCCTTCGTCTGCGCCATGGGCGACCAGGCATTGATAGCCGAGTTCGTGCGCCAGATCGTAGAGGATGTGCGCAAAGTTCGGCTCATCTTCCACCACGAGGATGCAACGCGTGGCGAACGGTGCCTTGTCGCGATCATCGGCGAAACGCGGGATGTGCACCGGCGCCAGTGGAGAAACCATCGCCGCAGGTACAACGGCCGCAGCCTGTGGCGGCGGAGTAAACGTCAACGGCGCAGTCGAGACCTCGCCGGACTCGTTGTACTGCTGAGGCATCAGCAACGTGAACACACTGCCCTGCCCCGGTGTGCTGGTGACGCTGATCGTGCCACCCAGCAGCGTCGCCAGATCACGCGAAATCGACAGGCCCAGGCCGGTACCGCCGTATTTGCGATTGGTCGTGCCATCGGCCTGACGGAACGCTTCGAAGATGCTTTCCTGTTGATCGGCGGCGATACCAATCCCGGAGTCGCGCACGACGAAAGCCACGCAGTCATTCGGCTGGCCACTGATGGTCAGGCTGACAGTACCTTGCTCAGTGAACTTCACAGCGTTGGACAACAGGTTTTTGATCACCTGCTCAAGGCGTTGGCGGTCAGTGAACAGTGTTGCCGGTGTTCCCGGCAGCAAATCGACACTGAAGGTCAGGCGCTTGTCTGCCGCCATCGGTTCGAACACACCACGCAAACCTTCGGCCAGACGCGCGACGCTGGTGTTCTCCGCGATCACTTCAAGCTTGCCTGCCTCGACCTTGGAGATATCCAGAATATCGTTGATCAGATTGAGCAGATCGTTACCGGCGGAGTAGATCGACTCGGCAAACTTGACCTGTTCGGCGCTGAGATTGTCTTGCGGGTTTTCCGCCAGCAGCTTGGCCAGAATCAACGAACTGTTCAGCGGCGTGCGCAGTTCGTGGGACATATTGGCGAGGAATTCGGATTTGTACTTGCTCGAACGCTGCAACTCTTCGGCGCGCTCTTCAAGTTGCACCTGAACCTGATTGAGTTCGGTGTTCTTCAGGTCCATGGCATCGCGCTGTTCGGCCAGGGTTTGCGCCTGCTCCGCGAGTTGTTCGTTGGTCTGTTCCAGCTCGACTTGCTGGGTTTCCAGATGCGCCTGGGACTCCTTGAGAATCCGCGACTGTTCTTCCAGTTCTTCGTTGGCGGTTTTCAGTTCTTCCTGCTGCACCTGCAACTCTTCGTTGAGCTGCTGGGTTTCGGCAAGCACCTCTTGCAAACGCTGGCGGTAACGGGCGGCTTCGATCGACGTACCGATATTACCGGCAATCAGTTCCAGCAACTCGATATCGCGATCGGTGAGCGGGCGCAGGAAACCCAGTTCGATCACACCGTTGACCCGGTCGTCATCGCTGGTTGGAACGACCAGCACACTGTGCGGCAGACCTTCGCCGAGGCCGGAGCTGACTTTGAAGTAATCGGCCGGGACCGAATCGAGGCGAATCAGACGCGCCTGCTGCGCGACCTGGCCAACGATACCTTCGCCGCTGTAAATCGACTGATCCTGTTCTTCCTGCTCGCGGGAGAACCCGTAAGTGGCCACTCGTTTCAGGCCACCGTGTTCTTCGCGGACGTATAACGCCGCCACAGCGGTACCGAGGTACTGCGCGCAGAATTGCAGAATGTTGCGCCCCAACAAATTCAGCGTCAGTTGCCCCAGCACTTGTTCGGCCAGTTGCGTCTGACCGTTGCGCAGCCACGCCTGCTGCTCCAGGCGATAGGCGCTGGCATCCTGTGCGGCGAGCGTCGCGCCGTAGCTTTGCGACAGGTTGACCAGATCACGCCGCCCGATATAGGCGAGCAAGCCACTGATACCGGCAATGAACAGCAGGTACAGGCTGATGCTCCAGATCGTCGTGCGGCGCACTTCCTCGTTACGCGTAGTACGCAGGACTTGCTCGGTTTCGATGACATCTTCGAACTGTTTACGGATTTCATCCGTCAGGCGCTTGCCCCGCCCGGCCTTCACGGCGGCCTTGTAATCCCCGCTGGAGCGCTGCAGGTCGATCATCGACTGCGCATAGTTCGCCCACTCGGTCTGCAAGGCCTTGAGACGGCGCAGACGATCGGTTTGCACGGGGTTGTCGGCGGTCAGCTCAAGCAAGGTATTGAGCGCGACGGTTATGCGCGGCTTGGCGGTCTCGTACGGATCGAGAAAGTGCTCGTCACCGCTGAGCAGAAAGCCGCGCATGCCGGTTTCCAGGTCGACCGTGAGTTTCACTGCTTCATTGGCGTTATTGATCACCCGGTCGGTGTGCTCGACCCACTGGATCACCGACAGCAAATAGGTAATCAGCGACACAAAGAACACAGCACTGAGTATGCCTACGCCGAGGGGCAGACTGATGTTGCGACTCAGGAGTTTACGAAACCGCTGTTCATCAACTGAGGACGAAGAGGACATGGGGCAGCCTTGTCGATCGGGTGAAAAGCAGGGAGTTTGCCCCAAAATGGCAGCATGGATCCATTTTTCCTACAGATTTAGCAGGATTTTCCCACTTTCCCCTGCACGGCGGTATGTGCCAACAGTTATCCTTGCCCGCCTCAACTGCAGCTAAGCTTTTTTGTGTCAGTTCGGGAACTTGTGGCCATGCGCTACTTACTCATGCAAGAGCCCGGCACATTCGACCGGCCGAAACCCAGCGTTAATTTCTTGAGAGCCTTCAATATGTCCACCCCGCCGTTCACCATCCTTGTCGTAGAAGACGACGACATCGTGCGCATGCTCATCGTCGATGTGCTTGAGGAGCTGGAGTTCAAGGTGCTGGAGGCTGATGGTAGCGAGCAGGCATTGGAATGGTTGCGCAATCAGGGAGAAAAAATCCACCTGATGATGACCGATGTCGGCCTGCCCGGCATGGATGGCCGTGAACTGGCCACCAAGGCGCGAACGCTGCACCCAGCCCTGCCCATCCTGTTCGCCAGCGGCTATGCCGAAACCATTGATGTACCTGCGGACATGCACGTCATTGGCAAACCGTTTTCCATCGATCAACTGCGCGACAAGGTGAACGGCATTTTGCCTCACTGATCTTTGCCAAAACATCCGCTTCGCGGCAGCAACTGCTCCAGGTCATTACCCATTGAGCGAGTCCGGATCGACTGATCGATCTTCGGCTTGTGGTCTAATTGCGCGCCCGTTTTGCCCTGCCCGTTTTCAAGGAACATCTGCTCATGAACACATCCCCCGCCACCAAAGTCCTGGTCATCGGCTACGTCTGGCCCGAACCACGCTCTTCGGCAGCCAGTGGGCATGTCATGCAAATTCTCGAAACGTTCCTTGAGCAAGGCTGGGAAATCACCTTCAGCAGCCCGGCAGGCCCCGGTGAACACAAGGCTGACCTGAGTGCTTTGGGCATTCGTGAAGTACCGATCGAACTCAACAACAGCAGCTTCGATGCTTTCCTCAGCCAATTAGCGCCAGACATCGTGCTGTTCGATCAATTCATGATGGAAGAACAGTTCGGCTGGCGGGTCGAGAAACACTGCCCGCAAGCCCTGCGCGTGCTGGAAACCTCCGACCTGCAAAGCCTGCGACACGCAAGGCAGCAGCGCCTCAAGGAGCGCTTGAGGGAAGATCCCGACAATCAGGATTTCACCTCGTTGTTCGTACCGGCGTTGCGCGAAGAGTTCGAGTTGATGGCCGACAGCGACCTGGCCAAGCGGGAAATCGCCGCGCTGTATCGTTGCGACCTCAACCTGATGATTTCGCAAGTCGAGATCCAATTGCTGGTCGAGGAATTTGGCCTGCCGGTCGCGCTGCTGCACTGGTGTCCACTGATGATCGACTTGCCGACAGCCGAACCGCGCACTTTCGCCGAGCGCGCGCACTTCCTCAGCATCGGCAATTTCCGTCACGCGCCCAATTGGGATGCGGTGCTCTGGATGAAAACCACGATCTGGCCGTTGATCCGCGCGCAACTGCCGCAAGCGCAGTTGCACATCTATGGCGCCTACACCCCGCCCAAGGCCACGGCGCTGCACAATGCGGCGCAAGGTTTCCACGTAATGAACTGGGCCGAAGATGCCTTGCAAGTCATGTCAGCTGCGCGGGTGTGCCTGGCGCCACTGCGGTTTGGTGCCGGCATCAAGGGCAAGATTGTCGATGCCATGCTGTGCGCAACACCGTCCGTGACCACACCGATCGGTGCGGAAGCCATGCACGGCGGCATGCCGTGGCCCGGCGCAATCACCTGCACCGCAGAGGATTTCGCCAACCATGCCGTGCAACTTTACCGCGACGAACAGCGCTGGGAAGCAGCCCGCCAGGCAGGTCAGTCGATGTTGGACGAGCGTTATCGGAAGTCGGTACATGGCCCGTTACTCATCGACAAGTTGAAGGACTGTTTGCGAAACATGGCGCAGTCAAGAAAGTCAAACTTCACTGGCAGCATGTTGCGCCACCACCATCACAAAAGTACTCAATACATGGCGCAATGGATTGAAGCCAAAAACCGCAATCAAACAGATAACAACTGACAGCAAGACACTTAACAATACATATATCCAGCATCAACTAATTCATTGATCAAAGCCCTCGAATTAAATTAAAAACAAGTGACTTGCCCAGACAGCGAGCAAGTCACTTGATTAATTATTACTACAGGGACGCCATCATGAACAGCGCAACAACCAGCAACTACGCACTCACTAACTGGATGAGTGCCAATACCGCCATTGATGTTTTACCGCTCTATAAGTTGAGCCTGCCTGGTACTCACAACGCCGGTTGCGACTGGAAGGCCTCATACGCCCTGATCCCGGGCGCACACTGGGTGGCTTGCCAGCACAAGTCCTTTTATGACCAACTGCTCAATGGCGCCAGAGCCCTGGATTTACGGCTCACTTACCAGAACAGCGGCATGAAACTTAACAAATTTCGTTTCCAGCATAACGGCTTTCTGTCTTCACGCTCGCTTGTTCACCTGATAACCGACATAGAGCGCTTTCTCTCAGAGTATCCCGACGAATTCATTGTCCTCGACTTTCATGAAATGAAAGATGGCGACCGGCCCTTTGACTTTGCATGGTTCAACCACATGCTCATTAAACTGCTGGGTAACAGGATCATCCCTGCCAGCAATAGCGGCCTGAATCTGCAACAACTGAAAAGCATAAGCCGCACGCAGCGAATCCTGATTCATGCGCCACAGCATCATGAACTTGACCATAAATACTTTAACCCGAAGCTCCACCATCAATGGATCGGAACGCAAACTCCGAGTGCCAGCGACCTGCAAAAATTCATCGCCACAACAATGTCCTCTCCGCCTTTTCGATACGCACCATGGTCGCTGTCAGCGACCAGTTATGCGGCGCTGGGTGGCCCGGTCGACATTCATACCGAACTGGATCGCTGGTTTGACCCCGCCAATAGTGACTGGCTCCAGAACTGCAATGTCGTCAACGTCGATTTCTTCGAAGAAACCCGACTGGTTGCGTTCTGCATCAGCACGAATCTGAGTAAAGCGCGACGCGGGTAACTGATACTGTCGAGTGCCATTCATTGGCTATTTTTTAGCGGATATTTCCGCGACTGGTAATGTTCTTCGGTGTTTGTATGCTGTATTCGAGCTTTCCCGACAATCGGTGAAACTGGACGATGTCACCCTCGGCATCGGATATTTCAACAATCGCCCAAGGATGGGGCGATGTATGACGACAAGGAGTTGTCACGATGAGCAGCGCCACCGCAACACTCGACAAGCAGACCTGGATGAGCCAAGTACTGGATATCGATCAGCTCAAGCTGACCGATATCGTCTGGCCCGGCACCCACAACAGCGGCATGGATAAAAAAGCGCCCAACTACGAGGTCGTGCTCGGTCACTGGACGACGTGCCAGAACGATTCATTCGCCTGGCAACTGGACAACGGCGCCCGCGCATTCGATATTCGCCTCGGGTGCACTGCCGGGCCGCAGCGCCCGCTGTATTACTTTCACCACAACGGTTTTCAGTCACACCGCGTGCTCGATGAGTTGGTCGAGGCGGTTGCGGCTTTCCTCGATCGGAATCCCGACGAATTCATTGTCCTGGACTTTCATCAACTGGGTGATGGTAACAAGTCTTTTGATCGGCAGCGCCTGAGTGACTTTATGCTCAATCGCCTCGGTTCACGACTGATTCCCCATATGGACTCAATTACTACGATAGGTGAACTCAAACGCAGCAGTAGCAAGCGCCGCATCGTCATGGCAGCGCCCTACTCACCCGAGCAGGACAGAAACTATTTCTGGCCGCAGATCCCGCACAAGTGGAACAAGAGAGTTTTTACCGACACGACGGCACTCGGCCTTCATATCGAAAAGTCTCTGGAGGGTACGCCCCATGAAACATTCATCTGGTCACTGCCAGCCACCTGCTACTCGTTACTAGGCGGGCCGAGCGACATCAAGAAACAACTCAATGACTGGTTTCACTCAAGCCGCGGCTGGGTCACCCGTTGCAGCATCATCAGCACCGACTTTTTCGATGAATCCGAGATTGTCCGCAACTGCTGGGTCGCCAACAGCATGAAAGCAGTTTACGGACGCACGTTGTATCAATCGGGCTGAAAGGGGCATGATCGCCAGGCGATAATAATAAAAGCGTCCTGACATGAGCCGAACAGCCCGCGTAACCGACCCCTCTTACGAGTTGATGGATGACCATAACGGGTTGTCCATCATCTACCGCCAGCACGGCTTCCCATGCCCGCTGGTGCGCTGGCATTTCCATAAGGAATACGAGTTGCATCTGATCGTGGCGAGCTCGGGCAAAGTGTTCATCGGCGACTACATAGGCAACTTCTACCCGGAAACGCTGTTTCTTACCGGCCCCAATCTGCCGCACAACTGGATCAGCCAGGTCGCCGAAGATGAAGTCGTCGAGAAACGCGACATGCTGGTCAATTTCACCGACGAGCTGTTCGAGAGTGGCCATCAGGTGTTTGCCGAGCTGAAATCCCTGGCGCCATTGCTCGAGCGCGCGCAATACGGTATCGAGTTTCGCTGCAAACGCACCATTCGCCAGGCGATGACGCTGATGCAGCGTATTGCCGACTCCACAGGCATCACCCGGCTGGGGCATTTTTTCATCCTGATGGAGCTGCTCGCAGCCAGCGATGACTTTCAGCTTTTGTCCGGCGCAACCACTGCGCAACTCGCCGACGAGCACAACATCGACCGGACCAACCGCGCGGTCGATTACATATTCAGCCATTACGCCCGCGATATAGCACTGGAGGAAGTCGCTGAGCATCTCGCAATGACGCCGACTTATTTCAGCCGCGTATTCAAGCAGGCGACGGGGCGCAACTTCATCGAGTTCGTCAATCGCCTGCGTATCAGTAAATCCTGCGAGCTGCTGGCCGATGGCGACAAACCGGTGACCGAGGTGTGTTTCGAATCGGGCTTCAACAACATTTCCAATTTCAACCGGCGCTTCCTGCAGCTCAAAGGCATGACGCCATCGCATTACCGTCGGCTCGCAGTGCAGCGCCTGACCGAACAAAACCACACCTGACAACCCGGTCCCCTGTAGGAGTGAGCCTGCTCGCGATAGCGGAGTGTCAGCCAACATATCTGCAAACTCTCACACCGCTATCGCGAGCAGGCTCACTCCTACAGAGGGCTGCGTCGGCATCAGAAACCTGTACGCATTCGATAGCGTCTGACCGCTGAAAACCCCTTCCCTGCGTTTACACTGCCAAACACCAGTGCAAAAAAGTATCGATAAAAGTGCTAGGGATGATTTGTCAGCCCTGCGATTGAAGGCTGTAATCAGTGCACATTCTTCCTGTCGTCGGAAGACACAAAAACAATAACTGTCCTTCTGCTACCCACCGGGCGCAGAAAAGGAGTGCACGATGCAACCCACTGCAAAAGCTCTGCTTGCCCTCACCTGCATGACCCTCAGCAGCGTCAGCCTTGGCGCCCAGACCCTGACCATTGCCACCGTCAACAACAGCGACATGATCCGCATGCAAAAGCTCTCGAAAACTTTCGAGACCGAGCATCCGGACATCAAGCTCAATTGGGTGGTACTGGAAGAAAACGTTCTGCGCCAACGCCTGACCACCGACATCGCCACCCAGGGCGGGCAGTTCGACGTGTTGACCATCGGCATGTACGAAGCGGCACTGTGGGGCGCCAAAGGCTGGCTCGAACCAATGAAGGATCTGCCGGCCAGTTATGCCCTCGACGATGTGTTCCCATCGGTGCGCGAAGGCCTTTCGGTCAAGGGCTCGCTGTATGCCCTGCCGTTCTACGCGGAAAGCTCGATCACCTATTACCGCACCGACCTGTTCAAGGATGCGGGCCTGACCATGCCCGAGCGTCCGACCTGGGAACAGATTGCCGGGTTCGCCGAAAAGCTTACGAAAAAGGATAAAGAACAGTACGGCATCTGCCTGCGCGGCAAGGCCGGCTGGGGCGAAAACATGGCGCTGATCACCACGGTCGCCAACGCCTACGGCGCGCGCTGGTTCGATGAAAAATGGCAGCCGGAATTCAATGGCCCCGAGTGGAAGAACGCACTGAACTTCTACGTCGACACCATGAAGAAATCTGGCCCGCCGGGTGCTTCGAGCAACGGTTTCAACGAAAACCTCGCCTTGTTCAACAGCGGCAAATGCGCGATGTGGGTCGATGCCAGCGTCGCCGGTTCGTTCGTCACCGACAAGACCCAGAGCAAGGTTGCTGATCACGTCGGCTTCACCTTCGCCCCGCATCAGGTCACCGACAAAGGTTCGGCATGGCTGTACTCGTGGGCGCTGGCGATTCCGACCAGCTCCAAAGCCAAGGATGCCGCCAAAGAGTTCAGCGCCTGGGCGACCTCCAAAGAGTACGGCGAGCTGGTGGCGAAGACTGACGGTATCGCCAACGTACCACCGGGCACCCGCGCCTCAACCTACAGCGACGCCTACATGAGCGCAGCACCGTTCGCCAAGGTCACGCTGGAATCGCTGAAGGCTGCCGATCCGGGCAAACCGACGCTCAAACCGGTGCCGTACATTGGCATTCAACTGGTGACCATTCCTGAATTCCAGGCCGTGGGCACCCAGGTCGGCAAGCTGTTTTCGGCAGCGCTGATTGGCCAGACCACGGTGGATCAAGCCCTCGCCGCCGCTCAGCAATCCACTGAACGCGAGATGAAGCGCGCCGGGTATCCCAAGTAACCCGCAAAGCTCGCTCCTGCCTTTTGTAGGAGTGAGCCTGCTCGCGATGGCGGTTTTCAATCTGAAACAGACGGTGACTGACACACCGCCATCGCGAGCTGGCTCACTCCTACATTAGATCTCCATAGGTCTGTATGACTCGGTTGTGATCACCATGAATACTTCAACTGCCAAAGCCCACCTCGACCTGTCGCAACCTGCGCGCAAGGTCCGCGTACGCAACCCCGGCTGGTTTCTGGTCAGCCCTTCGGTGGCCCTGTTGCTGCTGTGGATGATCGTGCCGCTGGGCATGACCATCTACTTTTCGCTGATCCGCTACAACCTGCTGTATCCCGGGGAAAACGAATTCGTCGGGCTGGAAAACTTCAGCTACTTTCTGACCGACTCGGGCTTCATGCCGGGTGCCACCAATACACTGCTGCTGGTCGGTAGCGTACTGCTGATCAGCGTGGTCCTCGGCGTGTTGATCAGTGCATTGCTTGAAGCCAGCGAATTTCTCGGGCGCGGCATCGTGCGGGTCATGTTGATCTCGCCGTTCTTCATCATGCCCACGGTCGGTGCGCTGATCTGGAAGAACCTGATTTTCCATCCGGTCTCCGGGATCCTCGCCTACATCTGGAAGTTGTTCGGCGCGCAACCGGTGGACTGGCTCGCCCACTACCCGCTGCTGTCGATCATCATCATTGTCTCGTGGCAGTGGCTGCCCTTCGCGATCCTGATTCTGATGACAGCGATGCAGTCCCTCGACCAGGAACAGAAAGAAGCGGCGCGCCTCGACGGTGCCGGGCCGATCGCGATCTTCTGGCACCTGACCCTGCCGCATCTGGCACGGCCGATTGCCGTGGTGGTGATGATCGAAACGATCTTCCTGCTGTCGGTGTTCGCCGAGATTTTCACCACCACCAACGGTGGCCCCGGCTACGCCTCGACCAACCTCGCCTACCTGATCTACAACCAGGCGCTGGTGCAGTTCGACGTCGGCATGGCCTCGGCGGGCGGTCTGATTGCCGTGGTCATCGCCAACATCGCCGCGATCATTCTGGTGCGGATGATCGGCAAAAACCTGACTGACAAAGCCTGAGGCCTGCCATGACTCTCCAACAATCCCGCCGGCTGCAAAGCCTGCTGCTCGGCACCCTGGCCTGGGCCATCGCGATCGTGATTTTCTTCCCGATCTTCTGGATGGTGATGACCAGTTTCAAAACCGAGATCGACGCGTTCGCCACGCCGCCGCAGTTCATCTTCACGCCGACGCTGGAGAACTACCTGCACATCAATGAGCGCAGCGATTACTTCAGCTTCGCCTGGAACTCGGTAGTGATTTCCTTCAGCGCCACGGCGCTGTGCCTATTGATCGCAGTGCCGGCGGCGTACTCGATGGCGTTCTACGAAACCCAGCGCACCAAAGGCACGCTGCTGTGGATGCTCTCCACAAAAATGCTGCCACCGGTGGGCGTGCTGATGCCGATCTACCTGCTGGCCAAAAGTTTCGGCCTGCTCGACACGCGCATCGCGCTGATCGTGATCTACACGCTGATCAACCTGCCGATCGTGGTCTGGATGGTTTACACCTACTTCAAGGACATCCCCAAAGACATCCTCGAAGCCGCCCGCCTCGACGGCGCGACGTTGTGGCAGGAAATGGTCCGCGTGCTGTTGCCGATCGCCAAGGGTGGCCTCGCCTCGACTGTGCTGCTGTCGCTGATTCTGTGCTGGAACGAGGCGTTCTGGTCGCTGAACCTGACCTCGTCGAAAGCGGCGCCACTGACCGCTCTGATCGCCTCGTATTCGAGCCCGGAAGGTTTGTTTTGGGCCAAGTTGTCGGCAGTCTCGACCCTGGCGTGTGCGCCGATTCTGATCTTCGGCTGGATCAGCCAGAAACAACTGGTGCGCGGCCTGTCGTTCGGCGCCGTGAAATGAAGATTGAAAAGCAAAAGATCGCAGCCTTCGGCAGCTCCTACACGGAATGTCGTATCGGCATAAATCTCCTGTAGGAGCTGCCGCAGGCTGCGATCTTTTGATCTTAAAAAAACAACAATTCGGAGGCCCATCCTCATGGCCAACCTGAAAATCAAGAATCTGCAAAAAGGCTTCGAAGGTTTCTCCATCATCAAAGGCATTGACCTTGAGGTGAACGACAAGGAGTTCGTGGTCTTCGTCGGCCCGTCCGGTTGTGGCAAATCCACCCTGCTGCGGCTGATCGCCGGCCTCGAAGAAGTCAGCGGCGGCACCATCGAACTCGATGGCCGCGACATCACCGAAGTCAGCCCGGCCAAGCGCGATCTGGCGATGGTGTTCCAGACCTACGCGCTGTATCCGCACATGACCGTGAAAAAGAACATGTCGTTCGCCCTCGATCTGGCCGGCGTACCGAAAGCCGAAGTCGAGAAGAAAGTCGGCGAGGCCGCGCGCATTCTTGAACTCGGCCCGATGCTTGAGCGCAAGCCGAAACAGCTCTCCGGTGGCCAGCGTCAGCGCGTCGCGATTGGCCGCGCCATTGTGCGCAATCCGAAAATATTCCTGTTCGACGAACCGCTGTCCAACCTCGACGCTGCGCTTCGCGTGCAGATGCGTCTGGAACTGCTGCGCCTGCATAAAGACCTGCAAGCGACGATGATCTACGTGACCCACGATCAGGTTGAAGCGATGACCATGGCCGACAAGGTCGTGGTGCTCAATGGCGGCAAGATCGAGCAAGTCGGCTCGCCACTGGACCTGTATCACAGCCCCGCGAACCTGTTCGTCGCCGGTTTTCTCGGCACACCGAAAATGGGTTTCCTCAAGGGCAAGATCGCCCTCCTCGACGCCCAGAGCTGTGAGGTTTCGCTGGACGCCGGCACGCGCATCACCCTGCCCTTCAATACCACCAACCTGAGCGTCGGCAGCGCCGTGACCCTGGGCATCCGCCCGGAACACCTGGAACTGGCGCAAGCGGGCGACTGCACGTTGCAAGTCACCTCCGACGTCAGCGAGCGCCTCGGCAGCGACACTTTCTGCCACGTCGCCACGAATGCCGGCGAAGCCCTGACCATGCGCGTGCGCGGGGATCTGGCCAGCCGTTACGGCGAGCAACTGAGCCTGCACCTCGATCCGACGCACTGCCATTTATTCGATGCCGAAGGTGTCGCGCTGACCCGTCCGCTGCGCGCTGCGGCCTGATTTCGAGAGCTCCCGATGAAACTCAACCAACAGAACCTCCATCGTCTGGCCGCCGAAGTGCAACTGCCGGCCTACAGCCTCAGCGACACGCGCCAGGGCATCGCCCACATTGGCGTCGGCGGTTTCCACCGCGCGCATCAGGCGTATTACACCGACGCGCTGATGAACACCGGCGAAGCGCTGGACTGGGCGATCTGCGGGGTCGGTCTGCGTGCCGAAGACCGCCGCGCCCGCGATGATCTCAAGGAACAGGATTACCTGTTCACCCTGTTCGAACTCGGCGACAGCGACGACACCGAAGTCCGCGTGATCGGCGCGATTCGTGACATGTTGCTCGCCGAAGACAGCGCTCAGGCGTTGATCGACAAACTCGCCGCCCCACAGATCCGCATCGTCTCGCTGACCATCACCGAAGGCGGTTATTGCATCGACGACAGCAACGGCGAGTTCATGGCGCACCTGCCGCAAATTCAACATGATCTGGCCAATCCGCAGGCACCGAAAACCGTGTTCGGCTTTTTGTGTGCAGCCCTGGAAAAACGCCGGGCAGCGGGCATCCCGGCATTTACCGTGATGTCTTGCGATAACCTGCCGCACAACGGCGCCGTGACGCGCAAGGCGCTGCTGGCGTTTGCCTCTCTGCGCAATAGCGATCTGTGCAGCTGGATCGACGCCAACGTCAGTTTCCCCAACGCCATGGTCGATCGCATCACGCCGATGACCAGCACTGCCCATCGCCTGCAACTGGCCGACAAACACGGGGTCGACGATGCCTGGCCGGTGGTCTGCGAACCATTTGTGCAGTGGGTGCTGGAGGACAAATTCGTCAACGGTCGGCCGGCCTGGGAAAAGGTCGGCGTGCAGTTCACCGACGATGTTTCGCCGTACGAAGAGATGAAAATCAAACTGCTCAACGGCAGCCATCTGGCGCTGACCTATCTGGGCTTTTTGAAAGGCTATCGGTTTGTTCACGAGACCATGAACGACCCGCTGTTCGTGCGTTACATGCGCGCCTATATGGATCTGGACGTGACCCCGCAACTGGCGCCGGTGCCCGGCATTGATCTGACGGATTACAAAAACACGCTGGTGGCGCGTTTCTCCAATCAGGCGATTGCCGATCAACTGGAACGGGTGTGTTCGGACGGCTCCTCGAAGTTTCCCAAGTTCACCATCCCGACGATCAATCGCTTGATTGCTGATGGGCAGGAGACTAAACGTGCGGCGTTGGTGGTGGCGGCGTGGGCGTTGTATTTGAAGGGGGTGGATGAGAATGGCGACACCTATTCGATTCCTGATCCGCGCGCGGCGTTTTGTCAGGCGTTGGTGGCGGACGATGCTTTAATGACTCAGCGGTTGTTGGCGGTCGAAGAGATTTTTGGCACGGCGATACCGCGTTCGGCGGAGTTTGTGGCGGCGTTTGAGTGGTGCTGCAACAGTTTGCGCGAGGACGGTGTGACGCGGACTTTGCAGCGGATTCTGGATTGAAAAGCCCCTCACCCTAGCCCTCCCGAAACGTCGGACCGCCCAGAGGGAGAGGGAACTGACCGAGGGGTTTGTACAAGTTACATCGACCTGAATGTCCGGAGTCGAACTCAGGATTTGAACAACCCCTGATTGAGAGATCCGCAGTCGAACTCAAATTTTGAACAGCCCCGGTTGAGAGAACCGGAGTCGAACTCAGCTTTTGAACAGCCCCCGATCGGCTCCCTTTCCCCCTCGCCCCTTGGGGGAGAGGGCTGGGGTGAGGGGGTAAGCTCTTGATCTTCACCACACCCGAGTGGTCCACACATGACAACACAACAACTGTTCCTAGGCATCGACTGCGGCACCCAAGGCACCAAAGCCATCATCCTCGACGCCGCCAGCGGCCAGGTGCTAGGTCAAGGCGCCGCCGCACACACGATGATCAGCGGCGCGAATGGCCGCCGCGAGCAAGACACCCAGCAATGGCTCGAAGCCTTCGCCCTCGCCACCCGCCAGGCGTTGCTGGCGGCAAATGTCGACGGCCAGTCGATCCTCGGCATCGGCGTCTCCGGCCAGCAACACGGTCTGGTCCTGCTCGATGATCAAGGTGAAGTCCTGCGCCCGGCCAAGCTCTGGTGCGACACCGAAACCAGCGCCGAAAATGACCGTCTGCTCACTCATCTGGGCGGCGAAAAAGGCTCATTGGAACGCCTCGGCGTGGTCATCGCCCCGGGCTACACGGTGTCGAAACTGCTCTGGACCAAAGAACAGCATCCCGTGGTGTTCTCACGCATCGCGCGCATTCTGCTGCCCCACGACTACCTCAACTTCTGGCTCACCGGCCGCGCCTGCAGCGAATACGGCGACGCCTCCGGCACTGGCTATTTTAATGTGCGCACCCGCCAATGGGACTTGCAACTGCTGCGCGACATCGACGCCAGCGGACGCCTGCAAGCGGCATTGCCGGAGCTGATTGACGCGCATCAAGCCGTCGGCGCGACCCTCCCGGCGATTGCCGCACACCTTGGCATCAACCCCAACGCACAGGTATCGAGTGGTGGCGGCGACAACATGATGGGCGCCATCGGCACCGGCAATATTCAGCCCGGCGCGATCACCATGAGCCTGGGCTCTTCCGGCACGGTGTACGCCTATTCCGACGCACCGAAAGTCAGCCCGGACGCTTCGGTTGCGACCTTCTGCTCGTCCAGCGGCGGCTGGTTGCCGCTGATCTGCACGATGAACCTGACCAACGCCACCGGCGCGATTCGCGAGTTGTTCGACCTTGATCTGCAGCAGTTCAACGAACTCGTCGCCCAGGCACCCATCGGCGCCGACGGCGTGAGCATGCTGCCGTTTCTCAACGGCGAACGCGTACCCGCGCTGCCCCACGCCACCGGCAGTCTGCACGGCTTGACGCTGGACAACCTGACCCAGGCCAATCTGTGCCGCGCCGCCGTCGAGGGCACAACCTTTGGTCTACGTTACGGACTGGATTTGCTCCGCCACAATGGTTTACAAAGCCGCAGCATTTGCCTGATCGGTGGCGGTTCGAAAAGCGCGGTATGGCGACAGATCGTCGCCGACATCATGAATACTCCGGTGATCTGCACCGAACAAAGCGAAGCCGCCGCCCTCGGCGCGGCGATTCAAGCGGCGTGGTGCAAATCCTGGTCCAATGGCCACGAAGACAGCCTCGCCGAGCTGTGCCAACGCTGCGTGAAACTCGATCCAAGCAGCGAAACCCTGCCGATTGCCGCCAACGTTGCGGCGTTTCAGCAGGCCTATGAACGCTATCAACAGCATGTCGCGACCCTATAAAGAGCAAACAATTATGTATTTGGTGTGTGGCGAAGCCCTGTTTGATTTTTTCAGTGAAGACGACGCCAGCGGTCTGGCGTCGAAAGTGAATTTCAAGGCGATTGCCGGCGGCTCGCCGTTCAACGTCGCCGTGGGTTTGCGCCGTCTGGGCGTGGACTCGGCCTTGTTTGGCGGACTGTCCACCGACTACCTCGGCCGCCGCTTGCAGCAAGTGCTGCAGGACGAAGGTGTGTGCCCGGACTATCTGGTGGACTTCGCCGCGCCGACTACGCTGGCAATGGTCGCCGTCGGTGCCAATGGCTCGCCGCACTACAGCTTTCGTGGCGAAGGCTGTGCCGATCGGCAACTGAGTCGCGCGCATCTGCCGCCGCTTGGTCCGGAGGTGCGTGGCTTGCACATCGGCTCGTTCTCGCTGGTGGTGCAGCCGATCGGCGACACCTTGCTGACATTGGTACAGCGCGAAAGCGGCAAACGCCTGATCACTCTCGACCCGAACGTACGCCTCAATCCCGAGCCGAATATCGACCTGTGGCGCGAACGCATCGCGACGCTGGTACCACTGGCCGATCTGATCAAGGTCAGCGACGAAGACCTGAGCCTGCTCTACCCCGAACAGGACCCGCAGCGCGTGATCGAAGGCTGGCTCGAACAGCGCTGCCAGATCGTCTTCCTCACCCGTGGCGGCGACGGCGCCAGCGTGTTCAGCCGCCACCATGGCAGCTGGTCTGTGCCGGCGGTGTCGGTGAAAATCGCCGACACCGTTGGCGCTGGCGATACCTTCCAGGCCGCGCTGATTACCTGGCTGACCGAGCATGGCCTGGATTCGGTCGAAGGCGTGCAACAACTCGCCCGCGAGCAGATCGACGCCATGCTCAAGTTCGCCGTGCAAGCCGCTGCGCTGACCTGCAGCAAGACTGGTCCGGATCTGCCCTATCGTCACCAATTGAGCTAGGCCGTAGACTGTCGGCCTTTTTGCGCACGACGGGATAACGGCTTTTGAAATACGGGCAGACGCTGCGACTACTGACACTGGCAACGCTACTGACCGGGTGCGGCACCTCGCCGCCCCGCTCGCCAGAAGATATCTGCGAGATTTTCCGCGAGAAAAGCGACTGGTACGACGCGGCGCAAGTCACGCAAAAACGCTGGGGCGTGCCGATTCAGGTGCCCTTCGCGATCATGTATCAGGAATCCGGCTACCGCTACGACGCCAAGACTCCGCGCAAATACTTGCTCTGGGTGATCCCGTGGGGCCGTGTGTCCACCGCATCGGGCTATGCGCAAGCCAAGGATGAAGTCTGGGCCGACTATCAGAAAAGCACCGGTCGCAGCGGCGCCGATCGCGAAGACTTCGACGACGCCATCGACTTTGTCGGCTGGTACATGGACAAGACCTATTCGATCAACGGCGTCTACAAGTACGATGCCTATAACCAGTACCTCAACTACCACGAAGGCTGGGGCGGCTTCCGCAACAAGACTTACGCCAGCAAAGCGTGGCTGATGCCGACGGCGCGCAAAGTGCAGAACCGCTCGGATGTGTATGCGCGGCAATATGCCGGGTGCAAAGAGGATTTGAATCGCGGATTCTGGAGCCGGTTCTGGCATTGGTTATAGCAGCAATTTCAAGGGCCTCATCGCGAGCAGGCTCACTCCTACAGGGGATCTTCAGCGGACGCGGATATCGCGTTCAACATTGATCCATTGTAGGAGTGAGCCTGCTCGCGATAGCGCCCGATCAAGCACTACACATCCAGGACCTACAACACCGAAAAGTTGTAACTCACAATCACCCGAGTCTCATCCACATCCCGGGCAAACTTCTCGTAATTGGTGCGATACGTAGCATTCCTCAAGCGCACACTCACATCCTTGAACGTGCCCGTCTGAATCACATACTTCAACTCGCTGTCGCGTTCCCACTCCTTCCCTTCCTGATCACTGCCCAGCACCGTTATGTGATCACCGTTCACATAACGGGTCAGGAAGCTAAGACCATTGATGCCGATGGCCTTGAAGTCATAGTCATAACGCAATTGCCAGGAACGTTCCTGCGCGGCGGCGAAGTCGTTGACCTGCACATAGTTGACCAGATACGGATTGCTGCCATCGAGGTACGGCATCGAGTTGTCGCCGTTCATGCGCTGCCAACCGGCGCTGAACGTGTGGCCGCTGTGCGCATAGGACAACATGCCGCTCAAGGCACGGTTATCGATGGAGCCGGCTTTCGCATCGCCACTGTCGGCGCTCTTCAGCAAGCGCAAGTCGGCCTTCAACACACCGCCACCCATTGGCTGATTGGCTACCAGACCGACGAAGTGCTGACGATAGATGTCTTCCAGTTCGGCGTAGTGATATTGGCCGGTCAGGCGATCATTGATCTTGTAGTCAAAACCATACATGTCGAAATGATCGGCGGTGGTATTGCACGCGTAGCGCTTGTTCTTGCAGTGCACGCGAATGTCTTGCGAATCGGTGGAGTCGCGTGCGGTGTACTTGTCCAGGCGCGCGGCCATGAAGGTCAGGTCTTTTACCTCTTTAGAAGTGAGCATCGCGCCATTGAACATGGTCGGCAGCAAACGACCGTCGTTGTATTTCAGCAATGGCAGATCCGGCAACAGCGCGCCGTACTTCAGCACTGTGTCCGAGACCTTGACCTTGGCGGTCAGGCCCATTTTCGCGTACTGACCTTTCGAGCCGCGCGGGTTCTCGCCGCTCGATGGCAACAAGCCGCTGTTGCTGCGATCCGGGCTGGAATCGAGCTGAAAACCCAGCATGCCCAGTGCATCAATGCCAAAGCCGACCGTGCCTTCGGTGTAGCCCGATTGCAGGTTGAGAATAAAGCCCTGTGCCGACTCTTCACGCTTGGAAGCGCCCTGATCGCTTGAGGTGTGCCCATCACGGAAATCGCGGTTGAAATACACCGTGCGCGATTCGATTTTCGCCGTAGTGTCTTCAAGGAATCCGCTGGCCTGAACCTGTGCGGTAAAACCTGCGCACAGCACAAAGGCTCCGAAGCCAAACGACTGGCGCGGGGTGATGAGGGAAAATGGGGGACGCATGAAAAACTCCAACACTGCAGCGTTTGCGCAAGCGCGCAACAAACGAAAAATAGCTCCCGTCCCAGCTCATTAATAAGCCGGGAGGAAGAGAACCACGCGGGGGTGAACGGCAATGATGGCAGATGGCTTTGACGTGCTACAGGCGACTTTAGTCTGAATCTGACTGGCGATTCTTCAATCTTCGTTTGTAGGAATGATCGTCACAGGCTGGCTTCAGACTTTATCAAATGCCCGGTTTTATTGGGTGAAACGCGCCATCTAGGGGTTTTCCCTATACCACCTGTTGCCCACGCATACGGCTTTTGCGCCTTGAACGAGGCGGCTTAATCCTGCAACATCCGCCCCCTGCTTATTCAACGGACGGAATTCAAGGCATGCTGGACGCCAACGCAACACACATTACCCTCACGCTCGAAGGCGCCAACGCCGATCTGCAAGTCCTCAGCTTCACCGGTCGCGAAGCCCTCAATGAACCGTTCCGTTTCGACCTCGAACTCGTCAGCGCCCGCCCCGACCTGAAGCTCGAAGAACTCCTGCACAAACCCGGCGTGCTGACCTTCGGCGCCACCGGCGA